>JANJUF010000056.1 GCA_024710705.1 Gemmatimonadaceae bacterium
AGCAGGCATTCCCCGAATGGCGTCGGGTGGAAGCCGTAGCGCACGGTCACGCCCAGGCCGCCACGCTGCAGCTCGCCAGGCGTCACGGCCTCGGCGTTCACGATCAGGTCGTGCAACCGCCCTGGCCCCGAGAGCCCGGCCTCGTAACTCGTCTCCAGCACCGGCCGCCGCTCCCGTAGCATCCGCTTCACCACCTCGGCCGTGCGATGCTGCACGAAGCGCTTGGGGCTGATCCCCGCCCAGCGCGTGAACATCCGCTGGAAGTGCGACTCGCTCAGCCCCACGTGCTCGGCCACCTGCGCCAACGACGGCGCCGCGGCGCGCTCGCGGTCGAGATAGCGAATGGCGCGCTCGATGCGCGCGTAGTCAGTAATCATGATACGGCTCCGGATGCGGTTCGAAGGCATGCTAAGGGCACCGGAGTTGGGATGCGACCCGAAAGTTGCGATACGAGACGGAAGACGGAAGAGGGAAGGGCGCACTCCTTCCGTCTTCCGTCAGTAGTCAACCGGTCGAAGGTAGCTTTCTCCAATCGCCGCCGCGCTCACCATCGCCACCGTCGGCAGCTTCCGCTTCCAGTGGGTGGAGTCGAGGCGCTTCGTCACCAACCGCACCGCCTCGGCGTCCACACCGCGCGCGATGAGTTCCTCGCGTGTCCATCCGTGGAGCAGCCAGTTCAGGATCTCGTCGGCCACGGCGTAGCTCACGCCGAAGTCGCCTTCGTCGGTCTGGCCGGCGATCAGGTCGGCGCTGGCGGGCTTCCTGACGATCTCGTCGGGGACGCCGAGGTACGCGGCCAACTGCCACACCTGCGTCTTGAAGAGGTCGCCGATGGCGTTCACGGGCGGGGAATCGTCGGCGTGCCAGGTGAAGTAGCCGAGCAGGCGCTCGCTCTTGTTGCCGGTGCCGAGCGGCAACGCGTGGTGCTTCGCCGACAGATCGAAGAGCGCGATCATCCGCATCCGCGCCATCACGTTGCCGCGACGCGCCGCGTCGGCGTCGGGTTCGGCGCTCAGGTAGCCATCCACGGCGGCGGTGATCTCGAGCGTGCGTTGTTCGATGCCCAGCTGGTCCATCAGCAGCTTGGCGTGGGCCAGCGAGTCGGGGCTCGAGCTGCGATACGGCAGGCGCACGCCGATCACGTTCTCCTTGCCCAATGCGCGCGCCGCGAGCGCGGCGACCACGGCCGAGTCCACGCCGCCGGAGACGCCGACGACCGCCTGCTTGAACCCGCGCCGCGAGAACTCGTCGCGCAGGAAGGCCACGAGCCACTGTTCGACGAGCCGACCGTCAATGTCGAGCGAGGGTGGCGTCCCGCGACCGATCTCCCCGCCGCGCACCACGGGCAGGGCGCCCACGTCGGTGATGGGCGCGCGATGTGCCGGCACCGCGCGCGGCGGGGCAACTGGCTCCGGCGGACGGATGGCGCTCTCCTCCGGTGGCACGAGGCCGAGCGTGCGGTCGAGTTCCTTGCGCAGGAACGGCAGCGCGCTGCGCAGGTCCGAGAGCAGCGGCATGTCGGCGCGCACCCGCGTGATGTCGCTGAGCTCGAGGCTGGTGGTCAGCATCGCCTCCTCGAACACCGGCGCCCGCACGCGCACGTCGCCGCGGGGGCCGGAGACCATCGAGCCGCCCTGGAACATCCGCCCGCCTTCGCTCCCCACGAGGTTCGCCAGCAGGCAGAACACGCCGTGTTCCTCGGCGATGTCGCGGATCAGGCGCTCCCAGCGCGCGACGCTGCCGGGGCCGGACGATCCATCGTCGCGGGGCGCGGTGCCGCGGGCCGGTGCCGCCGCCACCACGCAGACCAGCTGCGCGCCATCGAGCGCCGCGATCATGCCTGAGAGCGAGTGCCAGGCGTCCTCGCAGATGAGGATCGCGGCCCGCCCCCACGACGTCTCGAAGGCGCGCACGCCGTAGCCGCGCTCCACGAACCGCTCCTCATCGAAGAGCCCGTAGGTGGGCAGGAAATTCTTGCGATGCACGTGCAGCACCTTGGCGCTGCGGCCGCCACCGACGGCGATGCAGGCGGCGCTGTTGTACAGCGTGCCCTGGTAGGACTCGTAGAAGCCGATGACGACGTCGAGGGCCGGCAGCCGCGGCGTGAGCGAATGCAGCCGCCCGTCGAGCTCGCTGGCGAGGCGATCCGCCCCCATCGCCAGTTCGCGCACCCCGCCCTCGACGAAGTAGCCCGACAGCACGGTCTCGGCGAACACCACCAGCTGCGGCGTCGGCTCCAGGGCGGCCGCCTGCGCCACCAGCGCGGCAATCCGATCGAGATTGCCGGGGACATCCCCCTTCCGGGGGCGGAACTGTGGGACGGCGACGGTGAGCATCCGCCGAAAGTTGCCACACTGGGAGGCGCGGGGCGAGGCGCACCTGCGGGCATTCCGGGTGTAGAATCCTCTCCAGTGCCCCGTATCCACCCGCTCGCGGCCCTCGCCGCCCTCGCGATTGCCCACCCGGCCGTTGCGCAGCAGCAGACGCCGGCCCCCGAGGCGTGGAAGATCATCATCCCCCCGCAGTCCTCCCTGGTCCTGGCCAGCGATGGATCGCTCATCGGCGAGATTGGCCGGGAGTGGCGCACCAGCATCTCGATCGGCACGCTGCCGCCCCACGTGCCGGCCGCCTTCATCGCCGTGGAGGACCACCGGTTCTACCAGCACGATGGTGTGGACGTCGTGGGCATCGCCGGTGCCATCCGCGACAACCTGATGGGCGGGAGCCGCGGGGCCAGCACCATCACGCAGCAGCTCGTCGGCAACATGCACCCGACGATCATCGACCGCAGCGATCGCTCCATCTCGCGCAAGCTCCGCGAACAGATCGCGGCGCGCGAGATGGAGCGGCACTACACCAAGCACCAGATCCTCGAGGCCTACCTCAACCAGATCCACTTCGGGCGCAACTGGTACGGCATCGAGGCGGCGTCGCGGCACTACTTCGGCAAGTCGGCGGCCGAGCTCAGCATCGCCGAAGCGGCATCGCTGGCGGCGATGCCGAAGGGGCCGGCCATCTACGACCCCATCCGCTACGCCTCGCGGAACCTGAATCGGCGCAATGCGATCATCGGTCTCATGCGGGACCAGGGGCACATCACGGCGGAGCAGGCGCGTGCGGCCCGCGCCGAGCCGCTGCGCGTGGCACCGAACGCCGGCATGTCGGTGGCGGCCCCGTACTTCGTGGACTTGGTGCGTGCGCAGACGGAGCGGGCCGGCATTCCCGTCGGCGACGGGGGCTACCGCATCACCACCACCATCGATCCCGTGCTGCAGCGGGCCGCCGAGGAGGCGTTGGTGGCGGGGATCGAGGGCATCGAGCGCTACCCCGACTACCGGCATCGCACACCAACCACCGCCCCGCGCGGCAACACCGACTACCTGCAGGGCGCGGTGATCGCGATGGACCCCGCCACTGGCGACGTCCGTGCCTTGGTCGGTGGGCGCAACTACGCGACCGCGCCCTTCAATCGCGCGGCCAACGGCGTGCGCCAGCCGGGCTCCACGTTCAAGCCCTTCGTGTTCGCGCGGGCGCTGATGGACTCGCTGCCGCCCACCACCGTGCTCGGCGACACGGCCATCACACTCGTGTACGACCGACAAGTGTACGAGCCCCAGAACGCCGACGGCGAGTTTCTCGGGCCGATCACCATGCGCACGGCGCTGGCCCGGTCGCGCAACCCGACCGCCGTGGAACTCTGGCAGCGCGTCGGCGCCGATTCGGTCATCGAGCTTGCGCGACGGATGGGCCTGGAGTCCCCGATCGCGCCCTTCCCGGCCAGCGCCATCGGCGCCTCGGCCGTTCGCCCACTCGAGCTGGTGGCGGCCTATACGGCCTTCGCCAATCTCGGCGCGGCCGTCGAGCCGCGGCTCGTGCTGCGCGTGCAGGATCCAGTTGGGCGCACGGTCTATGCGCAGGCGTCCCGGATGCTTGCCCCGGCGATGGATTCCGCGGTGGCCTACGTGACGGTGCAGATGCTGCGCGACGCGGTGGACCACGGCACCGGCCACGCGGTGCGCAGAAGCGTCCCGATGACGGTTCCGGTCGCGGGCAAGTCGGGCACCACCGATGACAATGCCGACGTCTGGTTCGTGGGGATGACCCCGAACCTCGTGGCCGGCGTGTGGCTGGGCTTTGACCGCCCGCGCAGGATCATGCCGGGGGCTGGCGGCGGCGGGCTCGCGGCGCCGATTTTCGGACAGATGCTCGCGCGCTGGGGCGGGGCGTCCACGACGCCCTGGCCGCTGCCCTCGACGGTGGTGGAAGCCGAAATGGACCGGGACACCGGGGACTTCGCCGAGGAGTGGACGCCGCCCGAGCGCCGGTACGTGGAGTCGTTCGTGGCGGGTACCGAACCGGGTGCATTGCGGGTGGATGCGCGGCGCCTGTTCCTGCGGCTCGGTCCCCTCCCGGTATTCTGAACCCTGCCCCTTTTCGCTGATTGTGACCTGGGTCCCGGTGACGTCCGGCGGCCGATTCGACAGATTTATCGGGTGATGACACCCCTCTCCCGCCCCGCTGCCGTCGCCCTCCTCGGGCTGACGCTCGCCGTCGCATCCTCGTGCTCGAAGTCCTCGCCCACCGGCGGCACGGTCGACAGCGATTTCATCCTCGACATCCGCTACCTCGGCACCGCCCCGACCGGCGCGACGCTCAACTCGTTCGGTGCCGCCGCGAACACCGTGCGCGCGACGATCACGGGCGGACTGACGACGGTTGCCCTCCCGGCGGACTTCACGAACGTCTCGCAGTGCGAGGAGGAGGGCTCCGACGACTTCGCGGGGTTCCCCGACATGCCGCGGGACAACATTCCCGGCCTCGTCATCTACATTCTCGTGGCGGCGATTGACGGGGCGGGCGGGACACTCGGCTCGGCCGGCCCCTGCCTCATTCGCAACAACGACATCCCGGCCCTCGGCGTGATGCTCCTCGACGAGGCCGACGTCGCGAACCTCCAGGCGAACGGGCAGCTGACGCGCGTGGTGCTGCACGAGATGATGCACGTGCTCGGCTTCGGGACGCTGTGGCCAGACCAGTCGTTGCTGGATATCACGGCGCCGGCCGACGCGCGCTTCCTGGGGGTCAACGCCCGCATCGCCTGCGCCGGGACCAATGGTGGCGCCGGCGCCTGCGCGACCACCGTGCCGGTGCACAGCACCGATGGCGCGGGCTCGCAGTACACCCACTGGCGGGAGTCGTACTTCGAGAACGAGCTGATGACGCCGTTCCTGAACGGAGGCGCGAATCCATTCTCGGCCACGTCGGTGCAGTCGCTGGCGGACATGGGCTACGTGGTGTCCACCAGCACCGCCGAGAGCTTCACTGCCTCGGGGACGGAGCTCCGGTCCGGCACCGACACGCGCACGCCGGTGGTCGTGTTCGGCGAGCCGATCCGGCCGCGCTGGAAGCTCGACGCGACTGGGAAGACCATGCAGGTGCTCCGGCGCTGAGGTCCGCGCTGGACTGACGGGCTTGACGGCAGTTCACCACGAAGGCACGAAGGGTTCCGACGCGAGATTCTGGTGCAGTTCACCATTCAACGCAGAGTTGAATGCGACTGCGGACCCGAATCGAGGCTCGGAACCCTTCGTGCCTTCGCGGTGATGTCGGTGAGCTTACGCCACCGCCACCAGCGGCTCGCCCGCGCCCTTGCCCGGTTCCGGCATCAGCGCGAGGGCGAGCACTTCTTCCAGCGTCTCCACGAAGTGGAACTTCAGCTTCGTCCGCGCCTCGTCCGGCACGTCCTCCACGTCGGCTTCGTTGTCCTTCGGCAGGATGACGTCGGTGATGCCGGCGCGCAGGGCACCGAGCACTTTCTCCTTCACGCCGCCGATCGGCAACACGCGTCCGCGGAGCGTGATCTCGCCGGTCATTGCCAAGTGCTTCTTCACCGGACGCCCACTCATCTCGCTGGCGAGTGCGGTGGAGATGGCCACGCCGGCCGAGGGTCCGTCCTTGGGGATGGCGCCAGCCGGTACGTGGATGTGCGTCTCCACCGTGCCGAGGCGTGAGCGCGGGATGCCGAGCTTCTCGGCGTTCTTCGTGACGTAGGTGAACGCCGCGCGCGCCGATTCCTTCATCACATCGCCCAGCTGGCCGGTGAGGATCAGCGCCACCGGCGCGCCGGTGGGCTCCCCGGTGGCGGCCGTGGCCAGCGGACGCACCGAGGCCTCGACGAACATGATGTCGCCGCCCATCGGCGTGTAGTACATGCCCGTGGCGATGCCGACCTCGTGCGCTGCGTTGGCCTTCTCCGGATGCACTTTCGGCCGGCCGAGCAGCTCGCGCACTTCCTCGGCGGTGAGGATGCCGTCCTTGGAGAAGTCCTCGCCCTCCTGCGTGGCGATGCGACGCGCCACCTTGCGCGCCACCTTGCCGATCTCGCGCTCGAGTTGGCGCACGCCGCTCTCGCGGGTGTACTGGCTCACCAGCGAGGCGATGGCCTCGTCGTCGAACCTCACCGACTTGTCACCGAGGCCGTTCTCCTCGAGCTGACGCGGGATCAGGTACTTCTTGGCGATCTCCTGCTTCTCGCGCTCGGTGTAGCCGGCGAACTCCACGACCTCCATGCGGTCGAGCAGCGGGCCGGGGATGTTCTGGATGAAGTTCGCGGTGGCGATGAACAGCACCTCGGAGAGGTCGAAGGGCACGCCGAGGTAGTGGTCGGTGAAGGTGTCGTTCTGCGCTGGGTCCAGCACCTCAAGCAGCGCGCTCGACGGGTCGCCCTGGAAAGAGACGCCGAGCTTGTCGATCTCGTCGAGCAGGAACACCGGATTCTTGGTGGCCGCCTGCTTCATGCCCTGGATGATGCGCCCGGGCATCGCCCCCACGTAGGTGCGGCGGTGGCCACGGATGTCGGCTTCGTCGCGCGCGCCACCGAGGGCCACGCGCACGTACTCGCGGCCCAATGAACGGGCGATGCTCTTGGCGATGGACGTCTTGCCCACGCCCGGCGGGCCGGAGAAGAGGAGGATCGGTCCCTTGGCCATGGCGCGGGCCTTGGCTTCCTTCTTGTCGGTGATGGTGCGGTCGTTCTCCTCGGCCGTGTGCTTCTTCTTCGGGATCGACGCCGAAGGCGCTTCGTCGGCGGTGGTGCGCAGCTTGGCCGCGGGGAACTCGCCGGTACGGTCCATCTCCTCCGCGAGCTGCTGCGCCCGCAGCTGACGCACGGCGAGGAACTCGAGGACGCGGTCCTTCACGTCCTTGAGGCCGTAGTGATCCTCCTCGAGCACGGTGTGCGCGTGCTTGAGGTCGAGTTGGTCGTCGGAGCGCGTGTTCCACGGCAGCTCGGCGATCCACTCGAGGTAGGTGCGGATGACCTGCGCCTCCATGGACTCGCGGCCCGAGCGCTCCAGGCGGCCGAGCTCGCGCTCCACTTCGGCGCGCGCCTCCTTGGGGAGCTCGAGCTTGTTGAGCTTCTCGCGGAGCTCCTCGATCTCCTTGGACTGGTCGTCGTCGCCGAGTTCCTTCTGGATGGCCTTCATCTGCTCGCGCAGGAACATCTCGCGCTGGCGCTCGCCGAGTTCCTCCTGCACCTGCGACTTGATCTCCTCCTGGGCCTCGAGGAGCGAGATCTGGCGCTGGACCATCACGAGGACCTTGCGGAGGCGCTCTTCCACCGAGAGGGTCTCGAGCAGGCCCTGCTTCTCGGCCACCGAGAGCTCGATGTAGCCGGCAACGAGATCGGCGAACTTGCCGGGCTCGGTGACGGAGTCGAGCACCTGGTGCACGACTTCCTCGGGGAGGCCGCGGCGTTCGCCGAGCTCGGCGGCGCGCTCGCGGATTTCCTTGTGGAGGGCCTCGAAGGCGGCGTCCTTGTCGTCGAGCGGGGCCATCTCCTCGGTCTGCGTGATGACGGCCGAGAGGAAGCCTTCGGTGGTGGTGTATTGGAGCGCCGTGGCGCGCTGCTCGCCGTGCAGAAGGAGTTGCACGCCGCCCAGGCCGCGCTGCACCTGCCCGATGCGGGCGATGACCCCCATCGAGTAGAGGATCTCCGGCGCCGGTTCCTCGGTGTTGTCGCGCTGGGCGACGGCAAAGACGAGGCGATCGCCCTTGAGCGCCGATTCAATGGCGCGGAGCGTGCCGGGACGGCCGGCGGCGATGGGGGCGGTGAGGCCCGGAAAGATGACCGTCCCACGCAGCGGGAGGACGGGCAGGGTCTGGCGAGTGCTCATGCGGAATGACCTGTTCGGCGAGAGGGTGCCATCAGGGGATATCCCGGTCTCGCAAGGAGCGTTCCGTCCTGACTTACGACATGTTGGCGCGGATTGCAACTTTCTCGTGCCGTACTGACGTATGGACTGCCATGGCGCTGGGACCGGTGTCCAGCGATTGGCCCCCGGCCGTCAACGCCGTATCTTTGGCGCGGTCTCCCCCCATTGATCCCCACGTGAGCGATTCGCGCCTCAGCCAGTCGGATGCGGAACTGCAATCGCATATCATGCGAGTGCTGGAAACGCAGTACGACGTGGAGAAGGAAATTGGCCGCGGCGGGATGGGCATCGTCTACCGCGGCCGCGACAAGCGCCTGAAGCGCGCGGTCGCCATCAAGCTGCTGCCGCCGGAGCTCGCGTTCCGTTCGGAGATCCGCTCGCGCTTCCTGCGCGAGGCGGAGATGGCGGCCCAGCTGAGCCATCCGCACATCGTGCCGATCTACGGGGTGGACGAGCGCGACGGGCTCGTGTACTTCGTGATGGCGTTGGTGGAGGGGGAGAACCTCGGCACCCGCATCGCCAAGCGCGGCCCCGTGCCGCCCGACGAGGCGCGCCGCATCCTGCGCGAAGTGGGCGATGCCCTCGCCTACGCGCACTCGCAGAACACCGTGCACCGCGACATCAAGCCGGACAACATCCTCATCGACGCCCATACCGGGCGCACGATGGTGACGGACTTCGGCATCGCCCGGGCAGTGAGCGAGGGCAGCGACTCCAAGCTCACGGCCACCGGCATCGCCATCGGCACGCCGGCGTACATGAGCCCCGAGCAGTCGGCCGGCGACCGCGACATTGACGGGCGCACCGATCTCTACGCGCTCGGCATCGTCGCTTACCAGATGCTCTGCGGAGACCTGCCGTTCAACGCGACGAGCGCGCCGGCCTTGTTGGTGAAGCACCTGAGCGAGAAGCCAGTGCCGATCGATCAGCGCGCCAACGTGCCGAGCGACCTGGCGCGGGCGGTGATGCTCTGCCTGGAGAAGAATCCGGACGATCGCTTCCCCGACGCCCGGGCGTTCGTGCAGGCGCTCGAGACGGGCATCGTGCCGAACCTGCCGGTTCGCGCGGGCAACGCCTATCCGCAGCCGGCGCCATCGTGGAGTCCCCCGGCGACCGTCGACCCCGACGCGCCCACGCCGGAAGAACTCGCCCGCTGGTACGACCCCTCGGTGGTCACGTTCCGCAAGGCCATCGCGCCCTTCCTCTTCGTCACCGGCGCGCTGTTCCTGATGAGCCTGATCGGCGGGCCCAACCTGTTGATCATCTCGGCGTTCTGGGGCATCAACGTCGCGTACAAGTACGCCCGCCTCTGGAGCGACGGCTTCGACTGGCGCGACGTGTTCAAGCAGCCGCGCGACAAGATGATCGTGGATGTGGCCGCCGACACGCTCGACGGGGCCAAGTCGATCTTCGATCGCGAGAAGCGCAACACGATCCGCGAGAAGGCGCGTCGCCGGCGGCTCTCGCTGGGTGCCGCGGTCTCGCCGGAGGGCGGGGTCCGCGCGCTGTCGTCGGCCGACGCCGCGGCGTTGGGCTCGGGCCCGCACGCCGGCACCGCCCGCCAGGCCCTGCTCGACCGCGAAGAAGTGCTGCGCCTGGTGGATTCGCTCTCCGAGAGCGATCGCAAGCGCATTCCCGACGTGGTGCCCACGGCGCGCTCGCTGGCCGAGAGCGTGATGGGCATCGCCACCGCGCTCACGGCCCTCGATCGCGACGCCGGCAGCACCTCGGTGGCGGCGATGGACAAGGAGATCGCGGTCTTGGAGTCGCAGGCCAATCCGCTGGACACGCAGGCCAGCGAGGCGCGCGTGCGCCGGCTGGCCTTGCTCAAGCGCGGCCGCCGCGCCGCCGGCGAGATGGAGCAGCGACGCGACGAGCTGGCGGGCAAGCTCGAGAACGTCGCGCTGGCCCTGCAGAACCTGAAGTTCGACGTACTCCGCCTCAAGACGGGAAACCAGAGCTGGCAGCACGTGACCACCGTGGCCGAGCAGGCGATGGCACTGGCCCGCGAGGTGGACAGCGTCATCTACGTCGGTGATCAGATGTCTCGCATCGATCGCCCGCGACGCCTGTGACCGACGACGCGCTCCGCGCGCGCATCTCGGCCGCCGTCGCCGGACATTATGAGATCGAGGCGGAGGTAGGGCGCGGCGGCATGGCCGTGGTCTATCGGGCCCGCGACGTGCGGTTGCGCCGCCGCGTGGCCCTCAAGGTGCTTCCCCCTGACCTGGCCTACCGCGAACCGGTGAAGCGGCGCTTCCTCCGCGAGGCCGAGATGGCGGCGCGACTGGCGCATCCGCACATCGTCCCCATCTACGCCGTCGATGAAGGCGATGGCCTGGTGTGGATCGCGATGGGGCTGGTGGACGGGGAGTCGCTGGCCGAGCGACTGCATCGCGAGGCGCGCCCGCCGGTGGAGATGGTGCGCCGCGTGCTGCGCGAGGTCTGCGAGGCGCTGGAGTACGCCCATCGCGAGGGCGTGGTGCATCGCGACATCAAGCCCGACAATATCCTGCTCGAGACGAGCACCGGACGCGCGATGGTCACCGACTTTGGGATCGCTCGCGCTGCCGAAGGGGACGAGCGGCTCACGGCCACCGGCATCGCCGTCGGCACGCCCTCGTACATGAGCCCCGAGCAGGCCCTGGGCGAGCGCGAGGTGGATGGCCGTGCCGACCTCTACGCGCTCGGGGTGGTGGGCTACCAGATGCTGGCGGGCGAGCTCCCCTTCCAGGCGTCGAACGCGCCGGCGATGCTGATGAAGCAGATCAGCGAACGGCCGCGCCCCCTCGTGCAGATGCGCGCCGATGCGCCGGCGAATCTCCTGCATGCCGTGGAGCGCGCGCTGGCGAAGGGGCGCGAGGAGCGCTGGCCCGATGCGGCGCAGTTTCGCGCGGCCTTGGCGGAGGATGCGACGCTGCCGGCGTCCCCACGCCGGAGTCGCGCGTCGGGCGTGCAGGTGCAGGTGGCGCTGCCGCCAGAGCCCGAGCCGGTCGTGGATCCGATTGACGACCTGCACCAGCGGACGCCCCTGCCGGGGCCGGCCTTCCCGAAGTTGCCGAAGGACTGGATGTCGGACCCCACCGCGCGCGAGGACGGCAAGGAAGCGCTGCGCGTGTGGCGCGAAGAGGCGCGGCGCTGGCGCGAGCAGGTGCGCGGGCAGGCGCGTCCGCAGCGCGAGGAACTGCGCGTGGCGGCCAAGCGGTTGAGCCAGATGCAGTTCCTCCAGCGTACGCCGGAAGAGCGGATCGCGTCGGTGCGCCGCCGCATCGGCGCCGGCGTGGTGACGGTGGGGATGCTCGCGTTCATCAATGCCATCACGTCGCCGCAGTTTCCCTGGGTGCTCTTTCCGGCCATCGGGATCGGCTACGGGATCGTCCGCCGGTTGACCGATCTCTGGGCGGACGGCATCACGCTGCGTGACGTCTTCCGGCGCCCGGCGCGTTCGGCGGTGCGCGGGGACGAGCAGCCCCTGCGGCGTCTCGAGGCGAAGCTGCCGGCCCCGCCCGCGCAGAGCGTGGCCGAGGCCGTGCTCGAGGCGGTGCCGCGAGACGTGCTCGACGGGCCCCACGGCGCTGCCGTGCGCGAGGCCTACGAGGCGCGGGCGCGCATTCGCAGCGTGCTGGCGCGGCTGCCGGAGCAGGAGCGGCAGATGCTTCCGGAGATCGAGCCCACCGTGGAGGCACTGGTGGAGCGCGTGCGCACGCTGGCCATCGCCCTGCACGCATTGGATACGGATGCGTCGCCCGACGCCATCGTGCGGCTCGAGATGCGCATCGCACAGACCGAGGCGCTGGCGGCGGACGCGCCCGAGCGGACACGGCGGCTGGAGCTGCTGCTGCGCCAACGGTCCACACTCCTGGACCTCGCCGAGCGCCGTGCGACGCTGGCGCGCCAGTTGGAACAGGCGGTGTTGGTGCTCGAGACGATGAAGCTCGATCTCACCAAGATGCGCAGTTCCGGCGTGGCGTCGCGGCTGGACGAAGGGCCGCGCACCGAGGAACTCCGGGCCATCGCCCGTGATGTGGAGCGCGTGGCCGAGGCGGTGGACGAGGCGCGGCTAGACCGGGATTCGCGTCAGTAGCTGCTCAAGCGCCCGCCGGAGTTGGTCGGGCGAATCCTCGGGGACGAAGTGCGCCGCGCCGGGAATCACCGTCAGCGTCGCTCCCGGGATGGCCTGCCGGAGGCGCTCGCCGAGCGCGCGCGGATAGAATGGATCCTCGGCTCCCCAGATCACCGCCGCGGGCACGTGGAGGTCGCCGAGCCGAGCCGACCACCGCGCGGTGTCGCAGGCGCCAAGGGCGCGCAGGTGTGCGGCCAGGGCGTCGCGGCCGCTGGTGGTGGTGAAGTGGCGCAGGCAGGTGTCGAGCGTGAGGCGACTGCGCGAGATGTCGGCGAAGCCGCGGCGGACCGAGCCGTGCACGAAGCCAGCCAACAGGGTGGGTGGCGTGACGCGCGTGAGGGGACCGAGCGCGCGCGCGAAGCGCACCATGCCGCGAGGTCGCGCGCCGAAGGCCGCACTGCTCACGAGGGCAAGCGCTGACACGCGCTCGGGCCACTGCACCGCGAAGGCCTGCGCGACGCCACCCCCCATCCCGTGGCCGACGAGGATGGCGCGCTCCACGCCGAGGTCGTCGAGCAAGGCGCGCACTGCGTCGGCGTGCGCGCCGCAACTGTGGGCACCGGCGCGCGGAGGATCGCTGCGCCCGAAGCCCGGCAAGTCGGCGATGATGAGGCGGTGTCCCGGCGCGAAATCCGGCACCAGCGCGTGCCAAAGTCTCGACGATGTCGGGAATCCGTGCAGCAACACGACGGGATCTCCGGCCCCGCGGGTGCCGGCAGCGTAGTAGTACAGGCGTGCACCGGCCACGTCCACGAATTCACCGCGCATCACGGCAATCTGGCGGATTGCCCGCAAAATGGTATCCTTTAGGGTCCCTGCAGTGTAGAGGGAACTCCAGGCCGCACATGCTGTTGTCCCATAAGGCGTTAGCCACGGATATCCGTTGACGATCCCGATCATCTCCCCGACGTCGATTTTTGCCCCGCCCCCGCCCCCCCAGGCGGAACTCTCGTTCCCGATCGGTTGGCTCCTTGAGCACGCGGCACCACCGATTCAGTATCGCGCCATCATCGAGGTAGCAAAGGCGGGTCACCAAGTCACTCCGCACATCAACAAGCTCCCGCTGACCTACCGGCCGGCCCTCGAGCTTGCCGTGCAGTCCGACGTCAACGGCGTATGGAACGGCTCGATGCTTTCGCTGCCGTCCTCGCGCGCCGAGCACTTCGAAGGCATCGGGACCATCCCGGCGGTCCGCCGCATGCTCGAATACGGCTGGGACAAGGACGCCCCGCCGCTCGTGCACACCAAGCGCGTGCTCTTCCGGCTCCTCGCCGAGGACAGCGATCCGACGCAACTCTACGAGCTGCGCCCCACCAAGGCCAAGGTCGAGGAGGAGTTCATCCTCGCGCAGCGGCAGTTGCTGCGCGAAGCCGCCGCCGCCGCCCTCGCCTCCATGGGCTTCGAAGGCGATCCGCGACTCCGCGGCGTAGCCCATCGCGCCATCGAGCGCATGGCGGAGTTTCTCCGCTCGCCCTTGGCCGAGAAACCGTGGATCCGCATCGGCAACCGGCAGGTGCTGCATCCCGAGGCCGCGCCGCCGAGCATTTACCTCCTCCACCTCATTGCCCACATGCCGCTCTTCCAGAGCGAGCATTACGAGGCGATGGAACTGCTCTACGCCCATCTCTCGCGCCCCCTGCCACGCCAGGATTCGGTGCAGCAGATCGGCACGCAGCTGCTGGCGCAGCCCTACGCCGTGCTCGGCGACCAGTTGCCGCACCGCAACGCCGTGGAGGACGACGTCCCGAAGGCGCTGGCCTGGCTCGAGCTGATGGCGCGCCTCGGCTTCCTGCGCCGCAACGAGACGTGGACGAAGATGTACGAGCGCTTCATTGACGATTGCGGACGCGATGGCGTGTGGCACCCACACAAGGGCATGGCGATGCCGAAGAGCTCGGATCCCTACGTGTGGCCGATGTTCCCGCTCGAGGTCGCCCACGGCGGCGAGGAGCGCTGGTGCGACGTGACGTTCCGGATCGGCCTCATCGCGCGGCTGTCGGGGCGTCCCGTCACGCTGATTTGACCACGCGGCTTCCCCCGTCGGAGTGGTTCCCGGCGGGGGTGGCGGGCATCACCGTCCGCCGCGTCACCACGGCCTCGGGACTCACGCTCCGGGTGCTCGAGGCCGGCCCCGCCGATGGGTCGGTGGTGTTGCTCGTGCACGGCTGGGCCGTCACCGCGTATCTCTGGCGGCACAACATCCTGCCGCTCGCGGCGGCCGGGTATCGCGTCTACGCGATTGACCTGCCCGGGCACGGCCTCTCGGATACGCCGTCCACGCCGGGGACGTACACGGTGCGGGGCTTCACGCGGCACCTACTCGAGCTGCTCGATGCGCTGGGCGTGCAGCGCGCGGCCGTCTGCGCACAGTCAATGGGCGGGAAGATCGCCGTCCAGGCGGCGCTCGACGCCCCGGAGCGCATCCGGCGGCTGACACTCTTCGGCGCGGTGGGCTTCGGGCTCATTCCGCCGTGGCAGTCGCTCTCGCCGATGCTGCCCGCGCTCCCGGGCGAATGGCTGTCGAAGCTGATTCCCCGCGAGGTGGTGGCCTTCGTGCAGCATCGCGTGTACGGCAAGCTCGGCTTCTTCACCGAGCGGGACGTGGACGAGTACTGGGCGCCGACGCAGTTCCCGGGCGCGGTACGGGCGGCGTTCCAGATGCTGCAGGAGTTCCACTGGGGACTCTGGGACGAGGCCACCCTGCGGCGATTGCCGATGCCGACGCACGTGGTGTTCGGCACCCGCGACCGTACCGTGCGCCCGCGAGACGCCAAGCGCCTGGCGGCGGCGCTCCCGAATGGCCGACTGACCTGGATCGAGGATGGCGGGCACGTGGTGATGGAGGAGGTGCCCGAACGGGTGAATGCGCTGATGCTCGAAGACCTGCGCGAGTAGGTTTAGGGGATGACGACGAAGAAGAAAGCCGCGGCGAAGCCCGCGAAGGCCGCGAAGGCCGCGAAGGGGGCGAAGGGGGCGAAGCGCAAGGCAACGGAGGTCCAGGGTCTCGACCCGGCGGAGGTGAAGTCACTCGCCGAGCAGGAAGCGGCCACGGTGGGCATCACCTTCGCCGAGCTCGGCCTCAGTGAGAAGATGCTCGAGTCGCTGCGCCGCGCCGGCTACAAGCATCCCACGCCGATCCAGCAGCAGGCCGTGCCGCTGGCGCTCAAGGGGCGCGACCTGATGGGCCTCGCGCAGACGGGCACGGGCAAGACGGCTGCCTTCACGATTCCCATCATCGAGCGGCTGATGGGCGGCCCGAAGCGCACCCGGGCGCTGGTGCTCACCCCCACGCGTGAGCTCTGCCAACAGGTGGAGGCCAGCGTGCGGAAGTACGGTGAGGGGACCGGCCTCGACGTGATCTCGGTGTATGGCGGCGTGGGCTACGAGCCGCAGGTGGCGGCGCTGCGTGATGGCGTGGACATCATCGTCGCGACGCCGGGGCGGTTGATCGACCACTTGGAGAAGCAGAATGTGGTCTTCGACGACATCGAGGTGCTGGTGCTCGACGAAGCCGACCGCATGCTCGACATGGGCTTTGCGCCGCAGATCAACAAGATCGTCGCCGAGATCCATCCGTATCGGCAGACCCTCCTCTTCTCGGCGACGATGCCGCCGGAAGTGGAGGCGTTGGCGCGGAAGTACCTGCGCAAGCCGGTGGTGGTGCAGGTGGGGCGGCGCTCGCAGGCCGCGGCCACCGTGCGCCACTTCGTGTACCCCGTGCCGGGCCACCGGAAGACGGCCTTGCTCACGCACCTCCTCGGCGAGATGGCCGCCGATGATTCGATCCTCGTGTTCAGCCGCACCAAGCATGGCGCCGACCGCGTGGTGCGCCATCTTGAGGAGAAGGGCGTGAACGCCGACGCCCTGCACGCCGACAAGTCGCAGTCACAGCGCGAGCAGGCGTTGGCCCGCTTCAAGGCCGGCAAGGTGCGTGTGTTCGTGGCCACCGACATCGCCCAGCGCGGACTCGACATCTCGGGCATCACGCACGTGGTGAACTACGACGTGCCGACCCAGGCCGAGGACTACGTGCACCGCATCGGGCGCACGGGACGCGCGGCGAAGGAAGGCGACGCGTTCACGTTCATGAGCACGGAAGAGATCGGGATGGTGAGGACGATAGAGCGCGTGATTGGGCAGGAGATCCCGAGGATCTCAGTTCCCGGGTTCGATTTTGGGACCTGAGCGCTAGAGAGTGGACGGAAGACGGAAGGAAACCGCAGTGACCTTCCCTCTTCCGTCTTCCGTCTTGTCTCTCCCTAGTAGCTTCTTCGCGCGCGGCCAAGCCGGCTCACCGTGACCGTCTCCGCCCGCTGTCCCAGGCTCACGATGATCGTCGAGTTTGCGACTCCAAACCCCATCCCGTTCGGCGAGTAGGTGATGGTGTCGCGCGAGGCGCGGAGGGCGACGTGATGGAGCCTGCGCAGGTCGCGGCGGAGGAGGGTGTCGCCGCCGGCTTCGATGTGCAAAGTGCTGCGGGTTGGGTCGACGATGAGCCGGGCCTGCTCGCCGCGACGGAGGGCAGCGGCCCGCGTGAGCGTCACGGCACCGGACACCTCGTGCGCGGCCTGCCGGATGCGGATGCCATCGAGCACCCACCGGGTGCGCGGGACGGCGACGCCAGCGGTGAGGGCCACCAAGGTGCAGACCACCAACAGTTCGGCGAGGGTGACGCCGGGGCGTGGGGTGACGGGCACGGAAGCTCCTGGCTCGGGTCGCCGCGAGGATGGCTAGATTCGGCTAGGGCAGGGACATCCTCCCCCCGCCGCCATCACCCGATCCACCCGGAGCCCTCCGATGCGCCGTGGTCCCCGTCTCACCCTCATCACCGCCATCGCCCTCGTCGCAACGCTCGCCGGCGGCACTGCCTGCTACCAGGACCCCGAAGAACTGATCGCCCAGCAGCAGCTCATGATGGATATGTCGGATGCCATCAACGAGATCGGCCTGCAGATCGCCGACCTGAACGCGGCGGTGGACTCGCTGAAGGGCGTGGTGGCGAAACAAGACACCGCGATATACAGGATGGCGAACGTGACTGGAGTCCCGTATGTGAGATGAGACGGAAGACGGAAGACGGAAGGAGTTGTCGCCCCCGCATCGCGGTGGCACCTTTCTTCCGTCTTCCGTCTTCCGTCTTCCGTCTTCCGTCTTCCGTCTTCCGTCTCAAGTCCAGCAACCACATGAAGCTTGATATCGAGTATTGCACCGTTTGAAACTACGAACCCCGAGCCGTCAGTTTGGCGGCTGCGCTTCGTGAATCCTTCCCCGCCGCGGACGTCACGCTCACGTCGTCGGGGGGCGGTGTGTTCGAGGTTCGGCTCGACGATGTGCTGGTGTTCTCCAAGAAGCAGCTCGGGCGCCACGCGCAGCCGGGAGAGATTCTCGCGCTGCTGCGGGCCGCGATGACCAAGGAATGATGTCCCCCACCATTTTCCCGTAGGCCGCTTGCGCATCGCGATTTCCACCGGCGGCGGTGACGCGCCTGGACTCAATGCCGTCATCCGTGCCGCCACGCTCTCGGCCATCGGGCGCGGATGGACGGTACTCGGCATCAAGCGCGGCTATGCCGGACTGCTCGGCGAGGACGAAGTTGTCCCCCTCACCGCCGAGAGCGTGCGCGGCATCGCCCACCTCGGCGGGACGATCCTCCGTACCACCAATCGCGGGAATCCCTTCGGCTTCCCTGTGCAGCAGAAGGACGGCTCGTGGAAGGAAGTGGACCGGTCGGGCGAGCTCATCGAGAACGCACGCAATCTCGGTATCCAGGCCCTGATCTCCATCGGGGGCGATGGGTCGCTGGCGATCGCGCAGCGACTGGTGGAGAAGGGCATGCGCATCGTGGGCGTGCCGAAGACCATCGACAACGACGTCTCCGGGACCGTCACGACCTTTGGCTTCGACACGGCGGTCACGACGGCCATCGAGGCGATCGACAAACTGCATACCACGGCCGAGAGCCACGATCGCGTGATGGTGCTCGAGGTCATGGGGCGCGACGCGGGCTTCATCGCCCTGCATTCCGGTGTGTCGGGCACCGCCGACGTGATTCTCATCCCCGAGATTCCGTGGAAGCTCGAGCACGTGTGCGAGGCGGTGATGGAGCGCGATCGCAGCGGGCGGAAGTTTGCGATCATCGTCGTGGCGGAAGGGGCCGCCGAACAGGGTGGCGTGGCGTCCATCATCGGCGAATCCATGCCGGGGCAGAACCGTCGGGTGGGCGGGATCGCCCAGCGGCTGGCCAAGTCCATCCAGGACCGCACGGGCAAGGAATGTCGGTCGATGGTGCTCGGCCACCTGCAGCGCGGCGGGATGCCCACGGGGTATGATCGGTTGCTGGCCACGCGCTTCGGTGGTGCGGCGACGCAGGCGGTGGCCGACGGCAAGTGGGGCCATATGGTGGCCCTGCAGACGCCGCACATCGTGACGGTGCCGATCACCGAGGCGCTGGCGGTGGCGAAGCGCGTGGATCCGGACCACGATGTGGTGCAGACGGCTCGCCGGATCGGCATCAGTTTCGGGGACCGATGAACGCGCCCGCGGGTATGAGGACATCCCTCCAATGATTCCTTCCACGCGCTCTTTTCCCGGCCTGTTTGTGGTCGCGTCGCTCTCGGTCGTCCTGGTCTCGCCATTGGCGAGGCCTTTGGCCGCGCAGGGGCGTCGTGCGCCGACACAACCCGCGTTGCCAGCGCACTTGATGCCGCCGGCCGGCAAGTGCCGGATCTGGATGGAAGGCGTGCCGCCGGCGCAGCAGCCCGCGCCCACCGATTGCCAGACGGCGCTGCGGCAGAAGCCGTCCAATGGCACGGTGATCTTCGGCCCGACGGTGCGGCAGGAGGCGGCGCGCGGATTCCGTCCAACCGCACGTCCGGCATCGCGCGATACGGTGAAGCGTGACACCACGCCGCCGCGCGCGACGCCGGCGCGCGCGCCGACGCCGACCAAGGCGACGTCCCGTCGCGATACGACGCGTCCGCCGGTGCGTCGTCCCGCGCGACCCGACTCCTCGGGGCGGCCGTCGTAGGCCCTTCCGCTCCCCTGCGCCCGGTCCGCGACACGTACCTGCCGCCGGACCACGAGGCGTTCGTTCGCAGCGGCGGTGCGCGTGGCCGCATCATCGTCATCGCCCCGACTCGCGCCGCCTGCGAGACGATCGAACTGGCCTTCGGGCTCGACATCGAGACCGTGCTCTGGAAGTCGAGAGGCACGGAGATGAGCGCGTTGGCGACGAAGCTCGCCGAATCGGACGTGCGGCCGCGGCAGGGGTTCGGCATCGTGGCCGGCACGGGCACGGGGAAGACGCTCAGCGTGAAGCCCATTGCCAAGCTGCTGCTCGACACCGATGAGCTGCGTGTGGGCGTGGTGAACCGCGAGCGCGAGGCCACGCCGGAGACGCCGAGTTGGAATGTGGTGATCGTCACCACCGGCATCGCGCGACGCTGGTTCCAGGATGGCGACATCCGCCCGCACGACACGCTCGTGGTGGACGAGATCCATCAGACGAGTGCGGAGCTGGAGTTGTGCCTCTCGCTCGGCAAGCGCACGGGATGCCGCTTCGTGTGGTTGAGTGCGACGGTGGACCCGAGCTTCTACGCGCGCTACCTGAACGCGGCCGCGGTGGTGGAATCGAGTGCATTCGATCCCGCCAAGGCCGCCAAGGTGGAAGTGGAGCGCAAGAAGCCGGTGAACTTCCTCGACGATCGCTTCATCCAACGGGCCATCAAGGAGAAGCGCGGGATCGGCGTGTTCCTGCCGACGCGCGCCGGCGTGGAGGAAGTGGCCACGGACGTGGGCGCGCGCTATCCGCGGATGCAGGTGGCCTTCTATCACGGCGGCGAGCCCATCCGCGTGATCCGGCCCTTCCTCGAGGGCGAGGTCGAGAAGCCCTTCCTGCTCGCGATGACCGCTGCCGGCCAGAGCGCGCTCAACGTGCAGGGGCTGGACACGGTGGTGATTGACGACACGCGCTTCACCAACGTGGTGGAGCGTGGGCGCAACGTGCTCACGCGCCTGCACCTGGGCGCCAACGAGATCCTGCAGATGGCGGGGCGCGTGCACGGCCGCGTGGCCGGCGGGCGGGTGTTCATCCTCTCGGACCGCGACATTCGGTTTGATCGCCTGGAACCGACGTCGCCCGAGTTCCAGCTCGCCGGCGATTCCGAGCGCGTGGCGCTCACCTGCGCGGCCCTGGGCGTGCGGGCGGACGAACTCGACCTGCCGGTGCCGCTCGACAAGCTCTCGTACCGCAACTCGGTGGCCTTCCTCGAGAGCCGCGGGATCATCGAGAACGGGCGGCTCACGGAGTATGGCAAGGCGGTGGAAGCCATGCCGGTGGATCGCTCGTGGGCCGAGCTGCTCGTGCACTGCAGCGATGCGCTGCTGCCGTACGTGGCGGTGATGGCGAGCGTGGAATCGCTGCACCGGATGACGCGCGAGGATCGCGACCTGACCGGGTTGATCGTGCCGGGCAGCGATCATCTGACCACGTACAACGTGTACGCCGAGGCCTTCACCAAGTGTGGGTACCTGGGTGAGGTGTACGGCTTGCCGCGGCAGATGTTCGACGAGAGCATCGAGCGATGGGCCGAGGGACGCGGCGTGCTGGTGAAGTCGGTGGAGGATTCGGCGCTGGCGATGGCGAGCATCTATCGGTCGGTGGGGCTTCCGTTGCCGACGGTGATGCCGCGGACCACGCCGGCCATCGAGAAGCAGTGGATCGAGCTGTTGGCGAAGATCATGCCGTTCTCGCTGGTGATTGACGAAGCGACCGCCGATGGCGATGAGGCGCGCGTGTCGAAGACCAGCGTGTGCGGGAGCTGGGGGCCGATCGCGGGGACGCTGCGCTACTTCGCCGACAAGTTCGGCGTGGCGCGGGCGGGCATCGAAGGGACGCAGTTGCCGCGGGATCTGGTGCGGGCGATGGCCACCGGGCACACGCCGCGCCTTGTGTACGATCCATCGCATCGCGAGCGGCCGTTGGCGCTTGAGCGGCGGCTCACGTACTTCGGGTTCGAGTTGGAGCGGGAGCGCGAGCCGGTGCAGGACTTCCCGCCGGGGCTGGAGGCCGAGGCGCGGAAGGTGCTGGCCGAGGCCTTGGCGCGCGGGGAGGCACGGCATCCGGCGATTCCGCGCAACCGGCCGTTGATTGATGAGGTGCGCGAGGTGCGGCGGCGCAGTGGTGGGCGGACGGCGCGGCTCTCGCAAGCGGACCTTGCGGCCTGGTACGAGCGGGAGCTCGCCGGTGTGACGGGGCTCGCCGAGTTCAGGTCAGCGCCGCTGCGCTTCGATGCCGATGCGTTCGTGCCGGCGGCGGAGCGGGCGAAGTGGTTGGCGCTGCCGTCGGAGATTCGCGTGCGCGATCGCGACGTGGAGCTGCATTACGAGGTGGAGGAGACGCCGGACGGTCCGCTCGGCGTCGTGCGATTGCACATGCCGGAGAAGATCGCGCGGTCACTCGTGAAGGAAGAGCTGCCGACGCTGGATCGCCCGATGCGGTTTGCCGTGGCGCGCGGGGCCCGCGGGACGATCAAGGCGGACACGCTGGAGGAGGCGCAGGAGGAGCTGCGGCGGCCGTGGATGCGCGAGGAAGCCGAGCCGAAGCGCGGGAAGCAGCCCGTGCACGGGCGGGCGGATGGTCGGGGGCGGGGGAAGGGGAAGCCGCCGTTTCCGAAGGGGCGGCGGAAGCGATAGGATTGCGGTAGTACTGGCGGACCAAATCACAGGACCAGACTTCGGCACAGATGTCTGGTCCTATTTTTTGTCCAGCAATTAAACTGTTGTCATATAACAACTTAAGTCCAATTAGTTGACCTGTTATTGTCCTTAGGACCAAGTAGTCCTATTCTTCGCTCGTGACCCAGAAGCGAATTCAGATCCTCGACGCCGCGGCAGAACTCATCGCCGACAAGGGCTTCGTGCACACGTCCGTGGACGACGTCATCGCGCGCGCTGGCCTCAGCGGCAAGAGTCACTTCTATCACTACTTCAAGTCGAAAGAGTCGCTCGGCCACGAAGTGCTCGCGCGCCAGTTCGATGTGCTCGCCGAGCGCGGCCTCGCGATCCTCCGCGAACCGACCCTCGAGCCGCTCGAGCGCGTGAACGTCTTCATCGACTCCGTGGTGGCGCTGCAGGCCGAGCGCGGCGGACGCTCGAGCTCGCCCTTCGGGGCGCTGGCCACCGAGATGGCGGCCATGGACGAGGGGTTCCGCGTGCGCATCGCGCGCGTGTTCCGCTCCTGGACCGAGGAGATCGCCGGCCTGTTGGGGCAGGTGAAGGACCAGCTCGAGGAAGACACCGACCCGCTGCGCCTTGCGCGCTTCATCGTGGCCACGCTCGAGGGGGCCACCACGATGGCGCGCATGAAGCGGGATGTGAGCCTGATGCACGGGGTAGCGACTGATCTGAAGCGCTTTGTGGCGGGGCATGTCCGCCGCAGCTTGTCCACGTAGTCGAAGTCCAGGGAGAACGCGCATGGCATCGATGGCCGCAGGATTCAACATGTTCGGGGTGGACGACCGCGCGAACGAGCGCGAGCGGACGGAGCGCCGGGCGCGCTTTGACGCCGAGGCGATGGCGCAGCTCGACGCGCTCTACTCCTTCGCGCTCAAGCTCACCCGCGGGCGCGACGACGCCGAGGACCTCGTATCCGACACGCTACTCCGCGCCTTCCAGCGCTGGGAGCAGTACCGCCTCGGCACCAACATTCGCGCCTGGCTCTTCACCATCCTCTACCACGCCTTCGTGAGCCGCAAGCGCCGCATTGACGCGCGCGAAGTCCAGCCGCTCGAGGACGAAGACGGCCGCGAGCTGTTCGAGCCGGTGGGCGAGGCCGATCCCGAAGGCACCTTCTACGACTCGTTCGTGGACCAGGAGATCGTGGACGCCATCCACGCGCTGCCGGAGGAGTACCGCGCGGCGGTGGTGATGAGCGACCTGCACGGGCTGCGCTACGGCGAGATCGCGCAGGTGCTGGGCGTGCCGGAAGGGACGATCAAGTCGCGCCTCTTCCGCGGCCGGCGGCTGCTGCAGGCGCAGTTGCGCGAGTACGCCGAGGCGATGGGCTACATCAAGCGCGGTGCTTCCGTCGCGACCGCAGGGCTTTAGCGCGATTCCCACACGTCGCCATGTCGCACCAGCGGCGCGTGTGGGAGCGGGTGACATCCACGAAGACCCGGGGGCAGCGGCGGTCGGCGCAGGATCGCACGCGTGCGAGTTCCCCGTTCACGAGCGAGTCCACCGCGGACTCCACGATGGGGATGATGAGCCCGCCGAAAGCATCCCCGACCGCCACGAAGCTCCTGGCATAGCCGCCGGCATCCGTCGTCTCCACACGCCGGGTGCCGGCGGATCTTCCAAGGACGCGGTTGATCTCCGAGAGCGCGTGCTCGCGCGCCCGGGCGCCGCTGTCGCTGCGGCCCTGCTCGGCGAGGGAGCGCAGCGCAGCGCGCATGCGCCGGGCCTCCACGAGCGCGGCGGCCGCGCCGGAGGGCTGCTCGACGGCGCGGCGCTGCAGTGCCGTGGCCCGGTCGGCATCCACCACGCCGGTGGCGGCGAGCCAATCCACGTAGCGCTCGAACGAGGCGATGGTCTCCACGCGCTCGCCGAGCCGCGCATCGTCCGTGTTGACGAAATCGAGCCAGAGCCGTCCGCCGACGAGGACGAACGGGGGCTCAGAACTCGAAGTGCGTCGCAACGCCATACCGCGAAGATAGCGCGTGGCGTCTAGATTCGTCGCATGATTTCAGACGTCCGGAGCGTGGCAGTGGGTTCGGGGAATCCGGTGAAGCTGGCGGCCGCGACGGCGGTGCTGGCCTGGGCCGCGCCGGGGGCGAGCGTGACGGCGCAGGTGGTGGCCAGCGGCGTGCCCGACCAACCATTCGGCGACGACGAGACCATCGCCGGCGCGCGCGAGCGGGCAGTCCGTGCGCGCGAGGCGCTCGACGCGGACCTCGGCGTGGGGCTGGAGGGCGGAGTGGTGGACGGCCCCTCCGGCATGCGCACCTGCGCCTGGTGCGTGGTGGTGCATCGCGACGGCCGCGAGGGCGTCGGCGGATCGCTGGCAATGCCGTTGCCCGATGCCGTGGCCGTGTTGATCCGCGGTGGCGAGGAGCTCGGCCACGCGATGGACCGGCTCGTGGCCGAGCGCGGCACCAAGCACGGCAAAGGCGCCGTGGGGATCCTCACCGCAGGGCGGATCGATCGCCAAGGCGCCTACGAGGTGCTGGTGACGTACGCGCTGGCGCCTTTCGTGACGCCAGCGCTGTACTAGCTCAGTCCTTCATCGGACGGAGCACGAGCACCGGACAGCTGGCCGTGCGGATCAGCTTGTCGGCCACCGAGCCCACGAAGAGGCGCGAGAGGCCGCGGCCCTGCGTGGCCAGGGCGAGGCAGTCGGCCTTGCTCTCGGTGAGATGCGCCTTGATGGCCTTCACCGGCGACATCTCCATGCGGACGATGGCGTGGGCCTTCACCCCCACTTCCGCAAGCCCGGCCACGACGCCGTCAATCGCCTGCTTCGCGTTCTGCATCTCGAGGTCAATGCCGAAGGGGTCGGGACGGTCACCCGTGAGCGGTCCGACGACATCGCCGGGGATGTAGGGGGCGACCATGCGCACGATGTCCACTTCGGCGCCGAAGAGCACGGCCAGGTCACGCGCGACGGGGATGATGCCGTCGGCGCGGGCGCTGCCATCGAGGGCCATCACGATCTTCCGTGGCACGAAGGGCTCGCCCTTGTGCGCATCGTTCTCGGGCAGTGCGAGCACCGCGCGATGCGAGTGGCGGATGACGGCATCGGAGACGGACCCGAGCCAGCCGGGCGCGAATCCGCCGGCGCCGTGTGTGGTCATCACGATGAGGCCGGCCTCGACCTTGTCGGCGGCCTCGGTGATCACACCGGAGGGCGAGCCGTCGTCCACGCTGCCGTCCACGCGCACGCCCCACTCGGCGGCCAGCCGCTTGGCGGTCTCGGTGATGTACTTCGTGGCCCGGTTGCGCAGGGAATCGTCGGCGGCGAGCATGTCCTGCGTGATCACGCCCTCGGCCGTGGCACCGACGATGGCCAGCGGGACGTGCGCGCGGATGAGATGGACGGCGCCGCCGGCGCGCCGGGCGATATCGAGGGCGATGGGCAGGGCGCGCTCCGCGAGGGGCGACCCGTCGAGCGGGACGAGGATGGAGCGTAGCATGTGACCTCCGGTCCAAAGGGCGTCGAGCGGCCCGACCGGGGACCGCTGCCTGATGCTACCATTCTACACCGCGGGAATCCGTAAGACCTTCCCCGAACCTATGTCAGGCGAATCCGTGACCGAACAGAGACCGCTCCCCTTCAAGATCCAGCAACGCGTGCGGTGGAGCGACTGCGACCCGCTCGGGATCATCTGGTACGGGGCGTACCTCAAGTACTTCGAGTCGGCCGAGCACGACATGATGCGGGCATCGGGCCTGCCGTATGAGACGTTGCGGGTGGAGCGCGGGATCCAGCTGCCGCGGCGGGCGTTCCAGGTGGAGTTCCACTCGCCGGCGCAGATGGACGAGATGCTCGACATCGAGGTGGGCATCTCCAAGATCGGGCAGTCGAGCATCGCGTACGTGTTTGCCGCGTACCGGGCCTCGGACCGCAGCTTGCGCGCGACGGCCACGCTCACGGTGGTGGCGGTGAAGGCCGAGAAGGGCGCCCTCGAGAAGCGCGCGCTGCCCGAGTGGCTGCGCGAGGCGCTTACGCCCTTCCTGGTGGGGGCGTAACGGGCGTCCCCCTGGGCGCGGTGTTGGAACGGCTGCGCGCTTCCATCGCCTTGCTGACGCGCTTCTGGAGGCGCTGCAGGCCATCGTACGCCGCGTACTTGAAGGCGTCGCTGAGCGTAGGGTAGTTGAAGACGCTCTGGATGAAGTAGTCGAGCGTCCCGTTGAACTGCAGGACGGCGGCGGGAATGTGCACGAGCTCGCAGGCGCCCTCGCCGATGACACTCGCGCCGATAAGGCGTTGGTCGTCGGAGCGGAAGACGAGCTTCACGAAGCCCTCGGTGTCGCCGATGATCTGGCCGCGGGGATTGTTGCGGAAGGAGGCCTTGCCCGTTTCCACGGGAATTCCCTTGGCCCGCGCCTCGTCCTCGCCGAGCCCCACGGTGGCGATCTCGGGCACGGTCCACACGCCGTAGGGGAGGATGGTGGACATCGCCGTCTTGTAGCGCAGGTCGAAGGCGTGGCACATGGCCACGCGGGCCTGCTCCATGGCGGTGGACGCGAGGGCGGGGAAGCCCACGATGTCTCCGGCGGCGAAGATGTGCGCTGCGCTCGTGCGGTACTGGGCATCCACGGTGATGAAGCCGCGCGCGTTGGTCTTCACGCCGGCCTTCTCGAGGTGCAGGCCGTCGGCATTGCCCTCGCGACCGGCGCAGTAGAGCACGCAGTCGGCGGCAAGTTGGCGTCCGTCGCCGAGGGTGACCGTGGCGAGCTCACCCGCCACCTGCACGTCGGTGACGGCGGCATCGAGGATCACCTGCACGCCGAGCCGTCGCGTCATCTCATTGCGCAGCGCGTCGGAGAGGTCGGTGTCGAGCTGCATCAGCAGGCGCTCGCGGGAGTTCACGAGCGTGACGCGCACGCCAAGGGCGCCGAAGATGCCGGCGTACTCGCAGCCGATCACCCCGCCGCCGATCACCACCAGGCGGTTGGGAATGGCGGGAAGGGTGAGCACGTCGTCGCTGTCCACGACGATGCGGCCGTCGAAGGGAATCTCCCTCGGATGAGACGGGCGTGAGCCGGTGGCCACGAGGAACACGTCCGCCGTGATGCGGCGCACGGGCTGCTGGAAGCGCGTGACGTCGAGCGTCCGCGGGTCGGCGAACTGGGCCGCACCCTGCACCTTGGTGATGCGGTGGCGCTCGAGGTTCTGGTCAATCAGCTGCCACGAGGACTCCACCACCGCCCGCTCGCGGTGCATGAAGTCGCCGATGGTGATGTCGGACTTCACCCGGTAATCCACGCCGTAGAGCCCCCGTTGGCGCAACCCGCTCAAGTAGAGCGCGGTCTCGCGCAGGGTCTTGGAGGGGATGGTGCCGGTGTTCACGGCGGCACCACCGGGCTTCGGGGCGCGTTCAACCAGGCAGACGGACTTCCCGAAGTAGGCGGCCTGCGCGGCGCCCTTCTCCCCGGCGGGTCCACTCCCGATGACGCAGAGATCGAAGTGCTCGGCCATTGGGCGCAATCTTACGACTTCCCTTAGATTTCTGCTATGTCGTCCGAGCCCACGTACGTCCGGAAGGGATTCGGCCTCAAGGCCGCGGTGCAGGACACCCTGACCGCCGACTATGATGGCCAGTTGGTGGATCTCCTCCTGGCCCGGGAGCACACCCTGGTGGCCGGGGAGGTCACGATCCGCCTCGCCAAGGAATTCGGATTCTGTTACGGGGTGGAGCGGGCGGTGGAATACGCCTACCAGACCCGCCTCAAGTTCCCGGACAAGCGGATCTTCCTGGCCGGCGAGATCATCCACAACCCGCACGTGAATGCCAAGCTCCGCGAGATGGGGATCGTGTTCCTCAAGCCGAGCGACAAGGGGTTCGACTACTCCGGGGTGGAGCCGGCCGACGTGGTGATCCTGCCGGCCTTCGGCGTGACGATCCACGACTTCGAGACGCTCCGCGCCAAGGGCTGCGTGATGGTGGACACCACTTGCGGCTCGGTGCTCAATGTCTGGAAGCGGGTGGAGGCCTACGCCAAGGACGGCTTCACGTCGCTGATCCACGGCAAGTACTATCACGAGGAGACGCGGGCGACGGCGTCGCAGGTGGAGAAGTATCCCGGCGGCACCTACCTCGTGGTGCGCGACATGGCCCAGGCCGAGGACGTGATGGCGTACATCGCCGGGAGCTTCGCAGGCGGACGGGACGCCTTCCTCACGAAGTACGCGCACGCCGCCAGCCCGCACTTCGACCCCGACAAGCACCTGCAGCGGATCGGCGTGGCCAACCAGACGACGATGTTGGCCCGCGAGTCGCTGGCCATCGGCGAGGCGGTGGGCGCGACGATGGAGCGCGTGTTCGGCGCCGAGCACCGCGCGGCCCACTTCCGCACCTTCGACACCATTTGCTCGGCCACCCAGGACCGGCAGGACGCCGTGAACGCCCTGCTCGCCGAGCCGCTGGACCTGATGCTCGTGATCGGCGGCTACAACTCCAGCAACACGATCTCGCTGGCGGCGCTGTGTGCCGAGCGGGTGCACACCTTCCACGTGGAGGATGCCACCGGGATTGACCCCGAGACCAAGGAGATCCGCCACCGCGCTCTCGCGACGGGGCAGGAAGTCTCCGAGACGTCGTGGCTGCCGAGCACCGGTGCGATCCGCGTGGGCATCACCGCGGGGGCGAGCACGCCGAACAACAAGATCGGCGAGACCGTCGCGCGCGTGTTGCTCACGCGCGGGCTGGATCCGGCGACCGTCGTCTGACGCGGGCGTGAGCGCCGCTTCCCGCGCGGAACCTGGCTTCATCGCCCTCGAGGGGGGCGACTCGCGGATCGAAGTCGTTCCGTCGCAGGGCGGGCGCGTACGCGCGATGCATCTGTTCGGGCGCGAATGGTTGCTGCCAGGCGGCGAGGCGGAGCAACCGCGGCCGGGACGAGCGCCCATCACCGGCGCCGGCTGGGACGAGTGCGCACCCTGCGCCGGGGGCGGGCCGATGCCGAGCTGGGTGAAGGGGGTTGGCGGCAGTCCCCTGCCTGCGGGCGGCGAGGCGCGCGGCCAGCACGCCGACACATCGCTGGTCACGGACGCCGAAGGGCATAAGGTCGTCTGCGTGTGGCGCGGCGAGCGCATGCCGTGGGTGTTGACGCGCACGCTCCTCGTGCGCCCCGACGGCGCGATCGAAGCGCGATATGAGGCCCTCACGACCGGTAAGGATCGATTGCCATTCCTCTGGAGCGCCTGGCTTGTGTTCCCGCTCGATGCGGGGACGAAGCTGCGACTGCCGGATGGTGGACGGCTGCGCATCGCTTCCCTCAGTGGTGCCGAGCAACGCGGTGGCGTGATGGAGGGCGATGGCAAGTGGCCGCGACTGGTGCTCGACAACAAGTCGCGCGACCTCTCGTCCCCGTGGACGGTGCCGAAGGCGACACAGCTCGCCGCCTGGCTCGACCTCGGCGCGGGGAGGTCGATGATCCAGCTCTGGCAGGCTGACGCACGGCTCACGCTGAGTTGCGACGGCGCCGGGGTCCCGTACTGCGGCGTGTTCATCGACCGGAGCGGGATGCAGCACCCACGCGGACGCGGGCTCATGTTGCGGCGCCGTGGGACGCCGGTGCTGGCGTTGGCTCCCTCGCTTGGCGCGCCCGACACCTACACCGAAGCGCTCGGCGATTGGCAGTCCATGACCTGGCTGGTGCCGGGCGAGCCGCGGCGCTGGACGATGACGATCCGCGGAGGCACGGGGTGAGTCACGCCCTCGGCACCCTGCTCGCGGGGCTCGTGGACTACGCCGGGCTCTTCCCGCCGGCGTCGCTGCCGATGCGGGAGGCGGTGCGCAACTACGGGCGCTACCGGGTGAGTGCGCATCAAGGGATGCTCGCGCGATTCGTGCTGCCCGTGGCGCGGCTCGGGGAGTTCGCCGAGGTCGCTCCGCTGGCGCGACATGCCGGGGATGTGGGACCGTGGCCGCTGGCGGTGCTGGCCGCGGTCGCGGATGCACCGGCGCTCGAGGCCTTCGAGGCGGCGCAGGGCCCGGTGGCCCGCGCGGACTCAATCGAAGCCAAGGCCGAGGATGCGGCGACCATCGCCGCACTGGCGGCCGCCTTCCCGACGCGGACCGTGTACGTCGAGTTGCCGGTGCGGAGCGATCCCGCGGCGCTGATCGCGGAATGCGGGGCGCGGGGCCTGCGCGCGAAGATCAGGACCGGTGGCGTCACCCCGGAGGCATTTCCTCGTCCGGACGACGTGCTGCGCTTCCTCGCCGCCTGCGTCGCACAGGACGTGCCGTTCAAGGCCACGGCGGGGCTGCACCATCCCCTGCGCGGGGAGTATCCGCTGACCTACGCGCCGGATGCCGAGCGCGGCACGATGTACGGATTCCTCAACGTGTTCCTCGCGGCGCTACTGCTCCGGGAGGGACATGCCGCGTCCATGGTGGCGCCGGTGCTCGAGGAGCGCGATGCTTCGAGCATCCAAGTGAGCGCGGACGGCGTCACGTGGCGCGGCCATGCGGTGCCCACCGCGCGCATCGCCGAGGCACGTGCGGCCTTCGCTGGCTCCTTCGGCTCCTGCTCATTCGAGGAGCCGGTCGAGGATCTCATTTCGCTCTCCCTCCTTCCCAGCGCCTGATGACGCTCGACGCGACCCACGATCCGGCACTGCGTAGCTGGGTGCCCGCGGCGCAGGTGGCCGGCACCGATTTCCCGATCCAGAACCTTCCGCTCGGCGCCTTCGTGCTCGGTGAAGGACAGGCCGCGCGGCTCGGCGTGGCCATCGGCGACCGGATCCTCGACCTGACCCGCGCCGCCGAGTCGGGCCTGTTGGACGGGCTGCACACGGCGGTGGTCGAGGCCTGCGCCGCGGAGTCGCTCACGCCACTCCTCGCCACGGGCCGCGGCGGGCTCAAGGCCCTACGCGGCCGGGTGAGCGCGCTGCTCAACGCTGAAGGCGCCGAGGGCGCGCGGGCCCGCGTGGTGGGCGCACTGACCGTCGCCATGGCGGATGTGCAGATGGTACTCCCGGCGACCATCGGCGATTACACGGACTTCTACGCCAGCATCGACCACGCGACCAATGTGGGGTCGATGTTCCGTCCGGACAACCCGCTGTTGCCGAACTACCGACACGTGCCGATCGGCTATCACGGCCGCGCGTCGAGCATCGTGGTGAGCGGGACGCCGGTGCGTCGTCCGCAGGGGCAGACCGCGGCCAAGCCCGAGGGCCCGCCGACGTTCGGGCCGAGCGCACGCATGGACTACGAGCTCGAGGTCGGTGCGTTCATCGCCAGTGGGAATGTCTTGGGCAACACCATTCCGCTCGGCGAAGCCGAGCATTTCCTCGGTGGGTTGGTGCTGGTGAATGATTGGTCGGCACGAGACCTGCAGAGCTGGGAGTACCAGCCGCTGGGTCCCTTCCTCGCGAAGAACTTCGCGACCACGGTGTCGCCGTGGGTGGTGACGCTCGATGCGCTGGCGCCGTTTCGCTTGCCCGCGCGCGCTCGGGGTTCGGATGAGCCGACGCCGTTGCCCTATCTCGACGATGCGCACGACCGCAATGCGGGCGGGTTTGGTCTCACGCTCGAGGTGTGGCTGCGTACAGCGGCGATGCGTGAGACCGGCGAGGCGGCAGTGCGGCTCAGCCACGGCGATTTCACGCGCATGTACTGGACGCTCGGCCAGTTGCTCACGCACCACGCCAGCAACGGCTGCAACCTGCGCCCCGGCGATCTCATCGCCAGCGGAACGGTGTCGGGGCCAACGAAGGAGTCGCGCGGGAGCATGCTCGAGCTGGCGTGGCGAGGGACGGAGCCGATCACGCTCCCGAATGGAGAAACGCGCGCCTTCCTCGCCGACGGCGACGAGGTGATCCTGCGCGGCTGGTGCGAGCGCGCCGGCGCGGTGCGGATCGGGCTGGGCGAATGCCGCGGGGTGTTGCTGGCGGCGGAGTAGGACCCAACGTTTTCACGACTTCTTGGAGATCGAACCATGCGGCGGACAGTGCTCGGCTCGGCAATCGCCCTTCTCGGACTCGGTGCGGGCGCGCTCGAGGCGCAGGGCGGGACGGACGTGTGGGTCGCGACATTCACCGAGCGCGGCAGCGCCATCAGCATCGGGCGACCGGTCAACGTCACGAACCGGCCGGGCTACGACAACCAGCCCGCGTTCACGCCGGATGGTGGGTCGGTGCTGTTCACGTCCATCCGCGAGGACGCGCAGGCCGACATCTGGCGGGTGAGCCTCGCTGACCTCTCCACCGCGCGACTCACCGGCGCGCCGGAGTCCGAGTACTCGGCCACGCCGATGCCCGATGGCAGTGGCTTCAGCGTGATCCGCGTGGAGCAGGACAGCACGCAGCGGCTCTGGGCCTTCGACTGGCAGGGGAATCCGTCGCGCATCATCGTGCCGGCGCTCAAGCCGGTGGGCTATCACGTGTGGGTGGGCGAGAGCGTGCTCGGTGGCTTCGTGCTCGGCAGCCCGAACGCGCTGGTGTTGATGGATCCGCGCAGCGGTCGGGTGGACACGTTGGCGCGCGGGATCGGGCGCGCCTTCGCGCGCGTCCCCGGTCGTGACGCCTTCACGTTCATCCACTTCCACGGCGACACGTCAGTCATCGGCGAAGTGGACGTGCGCCCGAAGGCGGTGCGGCGGCTGGCCGTGGCGCCCGAGGGCGGGGAGTACCACATCTGGACGCCGGGTGGCGCGCTCATCATCACGGCCGGAAGTCGGCTCTACCGCTGGACCGATGGCCGCTGGGACGTGGTCGCCGACCTGGCGGCGTATGGCCTACGCGGGCTCTCGCGCATCGCCATCAATGCGCAGGGTGATCGCCTCGCACTCGTGTCCGCGGAGCCGCGCACGCCGTGAGTGGACCGGAGGCTCCGCGCGACTTTGCGGCGCTCTTCTCCGGGCACGCGGCGGCGTACGCAGCGTTTCGACCGCGCTACCCGGTGGCGCTGTACGATTGGCTGTCGCGGGAGGCGCCGGGCACCGCCTTGGCGTGGGACGCCGGCACCGGCAACGGCCAGGTGGCCGTCGGACTGGCCACGCGCTTCGCGCGCGTCGTGGCCACCGATCCCAGCGCCGAGCAGCTCGCGCAGGCGGAGCCGCACCCTCGGGTGCGGTACGCGCAGGGCCGTTACGAGCCGCCGGTGCCTGACGGGATTGTGCAGCTCATCACGGTGGGGCAGGCGCTGCACTGGTTCGACCTTCCGGCATTCATTGCAGGCGCGCGGCGGGTGCTCACACCCGGCGGCCTCATCGCAGCCTTCGCCTATGCGCACAGCCAGGTCAGCTCGGCGGTCGATCAGGTGGTACGGCACTACCACGATGTCACCGTGGGCCCGTACTGGGCGCCGGAGCACCATCTGATCCACGACGGCTACCGCACGCTCGAGTTCCCCATCGCCGAGCTGGACGCACCGGCGTTCGAGATCGCCGAGGAGTGGACGCTGGCGCAGTATGCAGGATTCCTGCGCACCTGGAGTTCGGTGCAGCGGCTGATTCGTGCCGAGGGCGACGGGAAGGTCACCGCGTTCGAGCAGGGGCTGGCCGAGGCCTGGGGTGCCGAGCCCAGGCGGACCGTCCGGTGGCCGCTGGTCATGCGGGTGGGTCCGCTGGCTTGAGTGACGCCTTGCGCGAAGGCCGCGCCTCGGGTGAGGATTCATTCTCCCACACCGACTTGGTCAGATGCCCACGAAGCCTGCCCCACGTACGTCGCAGCCGAGCGCGCATCCTGTACGCGACGCGGCCGATGCCCTGCTCCGCGCCGCGAAGGAGTGCTGCCACCAGCACGACCGGCTTGCCCTTCTGAACAAGGTCCACGCCGACGATACCGAGTTCAGTGCGGCCTGGGATGTGGCGGAGATTTGCGAAGGGCAGTTGGCGGCACAGACCGCCCGGTACGAGGAGACAGCGCAACTCGGTCGCGGGGCGGAACCCGAGGAGCTGTGGAAGAGCGCCAACGCACTCTGGATGGCCTGCCGCGAGTACGTGCGGCGCCACTCGGCGGGGAATGAAGCCGCCTCGCGCCGGAAGCGGCACGGCGCGGCCGAGCTGTCGGAGATCACGATGGATTACGAGTTGGAGCTTTCGGCGCGCATCGCGGTGAAGCAAGCCATCAACGCGTATGCGGTGTTTCGGCCGGACGCGTCCTGAGGCCGCGGCAGCGTTGAGCGAAGCGGCTCAGCGCGACTCGGCGGCCTCGGCCCAGGCCGCCAGCGCGTCATCCAATGCCTTCCGCGCCTTGGCCAATTCCTGATCCAACTCGGCCGCGCGCCGCGCCGCTTCCGACGAACCATCGTACAACTCGGGATCGGCCAGTTTCTCCTCGAGCTCCGCCACCCGCGCCTCCCATCGCCCTGCGGCCTGCTCGGCGTCGTCCGCGGCGCGCTTCTTGGCCCGTTTGGTGGCCTGGTCGTCACTCTGCGACGACGCGCCCTTCTTCGCCTTTTCCTTCTCCTGCTGCCGCCGCTTGTCGGCCGCCTCGGCCTCCACTCGCGCAGCCTGCGCGGATTTGTCGTTGTGCCAGGTCTCCCACTCGACGAAGCTGCCGTCGAAATCCACGAGATGGTTGCCTTCGAAGGCCCACACCCGCGTGGCCACTTCGCGCAGGAAGGCACGGTCGTGGCTCACGAGCAGCACCGTGCCCTCGTACTCGTCGAGCGCATCCTCGAGGGCCTCGATGTTCTCGACGTCGAGGTGATTGGTCGGCTCGTCGAGGATGAGCACGTTGGCGTGCGAGAGCGTAATCAGCGCCAGCGCCATGCGGGCGCGCTCGCCGCCGCTGAGCGTCTTGATGTCGCGGAAGACCTCGTCGCCGCTGAAGCCGAATGCGCCGAGGTGGTTCTGCACGCCGCCGTGGCTCCAGAGCGGGCGATGGTCGAGCACCGCGTCCATCAGTGACTTGTTGAGTGGCAGGTCGGCGAGATCCTGCCGGAACCACGCCGGCGTGATCGCGCCGCCGACGCGCACCTCGCCAGCGGCCGGTGCGCGCTCGCCGAGGATGGTGGAGATGAACGACGACTTGCCGGCGCCGTTGGGCCCGACCAGCGCGACGAAGTCGTTGCGGCGCAGCACGGCGGTGAACTTGTCCACCAGCACGCGGCCGGGAACCTCCACACGCAGATCCTTGATGGCGATGACTTGGTCTCCGCCGCGCTCCGCGGGCTCGAAACGAAGGTTCATCGCCGCCGGATCGCCGGGCGGGGGCGTGAGGCGGGGAAGTCGCTCGAGCCGCTTGCGCTTGCCCTTGGCCTGGAAGGAGTTCACGCCGGCCAGGTTGCGGCGGATGTACTCCTCCTCCTTGGCCACGTACTTCCGCTGGCGCTCCAACTCGCGCTCGCGCGTGAGCCGACGCTCGGCGCGCTGGGGCACGAACTGGCTGTAGTTCCCCTTGTAGGCCTCGCTGGTGCGCCCCTCGATGTGCAGGATGTGGGTGCAGATGGCGTCCATGAAGGCGCGGTCGTGCGAGATGACGATGATCGTCTCGTCGCACTCGCGGAGCCAGTCCTGCAACCAGGTGGTGGTGTCGAGGTCGAGGTGATTGGTGGGTTCGTCGAGGAGCAGCAGGTCGGCCGGTGCGATCAGCTGCGCGGCGAGGCCCACGCGGCCGCGTTCGCCGCCTGACAGTGACGACACGAGGCGCGTCTTCGATTCCTCGGCGTCGAAGCCAAGGCCCTGGAGCACGGCGTCCACGCGGGCGTGGTACACGTAGCCGCCGAGGTCGGCGAAGCGCTCTTGGTCGTGCCCGAACTTCTCGAGAAAGTCGTCGGGGATGTTCTCGCCGAACTCGCCCAGCTGCACGGCCTGCTCGGCGATGGATTTCTCGAGGGCCATGACCTCGCGCCAGGCGGCGGCCGCGGCCTCCCATACGGTCGTGGCGCCCTCAAAGGCGCGGTGCTGGTCGAGCAGCGCGTGGCGCAGCCCCGGCCTGCGCGCGACGCTGCCCACGGTGGGTTTCATCGCCTCGGTGATGATCCTGAAGAGCGACGACTTGCCGGCGCCGTTCCGTCCGATGATCCCCCAGCGGTCCCCGTCGCCGACCGTGAAGGTGATGTTCCTGAGGAGCTCCGTGGCGCCGAACGAAATGCCGACGCCGGACATCGAGATGCAGGTCACACGTCTGTGGGTGTGGGGACGGTGAGGTCCCCGGTGTCGTACGCCCGCTTGGCGAGGGCGCGCAGGCGGTCATCCTGATTGCGCTCGATGGCGCGAATGGCGCGTCGGGCGCGGCGCATGGACATCGGGATGAAGATCCGGGCGGCGTCGAGGTCGTCCTTGGCCCCGTCCACGCCGTGCTTCTGGATGGCGCTGGTGACGCGCGAGAGCACGGCGGTGCTGAGGTAGATGTCGATCGCGGCGTTGGCCATCCGCTCCTGGATCATCTGGCGCTCGATGATGTCCTTGCCGTGCTCGATGAGGGCCTTCTCGACCGAGAGCGCGAGGTCGTGGATGGCGGTGGCGACGGCGTCGGCCTCGTCGTCCAGCTCCTCGTGCACCTTGGTGAAGTTCACCTTGGTGAGCGTGCGCTTGGCGCGCCCGGTGACGTAGCTGGAGATGGCGCCGATGTTCTTGAGGGGATTCTTGAACGCCTTGCCGACCTGCTTGAGCTCCTCGCCGGGCTGCTGCAGGCCCATGAGCGCGATGAGCGCCCGCAGGATCTCGTTGGTGCCCTCGAAGATCATGTTGATGCGCGAGTCGCGGATGGCGCGCTCGTAGTGGAACTCCTTGGAGTAGCCGATGCCGCCGGCCATCTGCATGGTGTCGGAGGCGGTGCGCCAGGCGAGCTCCGAGGCATACACCTTGCAGGCCGCGGTCTCGAGCGAGAAGTCCACGCCGCCGCGGTCCACCATGCCGGCGCAGAGCATCCAGCCGGCGTCCGAGGCGTAGCAGTCGGCGGCGGCGAGCGCGACCTTGCGCTGCATCATCTCGAAGCTGCCGATCGGGCGGCCGAACTGATGCCGCTCCTTGATGTAGGCAATCGAGTGTTTCATCATCTCGCGCGTGCCGCGGGAGGAGCCGGCGGCCAGGCCGAGGCGGCCGGAGTTGAGGATCTCGAGGGCGATCTTGAAGCCGGCGCCGACGTCGCCGAGCCGGTCCTCCACCGGAACCTGCACGTTCTCGAAGGTGATGCTGCGCGTGTCGCTGGCCTTGATCCCCATCTTCTCCTCAATCTTGCCGAGCGAGATGCCGGGGGCGTGGGCGTCCACGATGAAGGCGGTCACGCGCTGCTTCTGCTTGCCGTCCACCATCACCGGCACCTTGGCGAAGACCGTCAACACGCCGGCGTACCCGGCGTTGGAGATCCACATCTTGGTGCCGTTCAGCGTGTACAACTTGCCGTCCTCGCTCGGGACGGCCGTGGCGAGCATGGCCTGGGCGTCGGAGCCCGAGCCGGGCTCGGTGAGGCAGAAGGCGCCGATCAGCTCGCCGCTGGCGCAGCGCGGGAGCCAGCGCTGTTTCTGGTCCTCCGTGCCGAAGAGGATGATGCCCTTGATGCCGATGCTCTGGTGCGCGCCGAAGTACACGGCCAGCGCCGCGTCCACCGCGCCCACCTCGCCGAAGATGCGCGAGAAGACCATCGTGCTGGCGCCGAATCCGCCGTAGGCCTCGGGGATGTTGAGGCCCATCAGGCCGAGCTCGGCCATGCCCTGACGCACCTCGGGCGTGAACTTGCCGTCGTGGTCCATCTTGGCCGAGTCCACGGTGTCCGCCGCCCAGGAGCGGAAGGAATCGAGGATCTGGGTGAGGGTCTCCTTCTCCTCGGCGCTGGGCTCGGGGAAGGGGAAGACGAGGTCTTCGAGGATCTCGCCCTGAAAGACGCCCCGGGTAAACGAGGGGTTCTTGTCGGGGTCGGCGAGGTGCGGGGTGTGCTGCTGGGCGCTCATGGGTCCGTCGCAGGGCTAGGGATGCCATCAAATCTAGCGGCGCGGAGGGTTGCCTTGCCGGGGTGCAGGGTCGAAGTTGCGAAATGCCCCTGCTGAGACCGCTTCTGCTCCTCCTGTTGGCGCCGCTAACGCTGGCCGCCCAGGTCCTCTCACGCCCCGCCGCGGCGACAGCGGCCGGCCAGTCCGATTCGGTTCCTCAGGTCGTGGTGGACTCGGCCTCGCCGCGTGCGGCGCTGCAGGGATTCCTGACCGCGACGCGGGTGGGCGACTTCGGGCGGGCGGCCGCCTGGCTCGACCTCAGCTATCCCGAGACGGCCGACCGGGCGCCGGAACTGGCGCGCCGGCTGAAGTCGGTGCTCGACTCCAAGCTCTGGCTCGACCTCGAGCGGGTGTCGCCGCGGGCGACCGGCGCACTCGACGACGGGCTTCCGGCGGACCGCGAGCAACTCGGCCTCATCCGCACGGCCGATGGGCGCGAGGTGGCGATTCGATTGGCGAGAGTCGCGGTGGACGGCGAGCGGCGCTGGGTGTTCTCGCCGACGACGCTGGCGCAGGTGGACGCCCTGTACGCCGAGCTCCCGGACAACTGGATTCGGGAGCACCTGCCGGCGGCGCTCCTGCGGGCCGGTCCTTTCGACATCCTGTACTGGCAGTGGATCGCCTTGTTCGTGCTGATCCCGGCGGCGCTGTTCGTGGGGCTGACACTGGGCCCCCTGACGCGGGGGTTGCTGCGCAAGCTGACCGCGCGGACGGAGGTCGAGTTCGACGACCAGCTCGTGGCCGCGGCGCGCGGCCCGATCGTGCTGTTCTGGTCGGTGGTGGCCTCGCGCGTGTTGCTCCGGTGGGTGGCGTTGGCAGCGCCGGCGCAGGCCTTCATCGTGGAACTGCAGAAGGCACTGCTCATCGTGGCCGTGTTCTGGATGCTGCTCAAGGCCATCGGCGTCCTGCAGGTCACGTTGCCGAGTGCCAAGTGGAGCGAGACGCATCCGGCGCTGCGCTCGCTGGTGCCGCTGGGGGCCCGCATCGCGCGGCTGATCGTCTTCGCCGCAGCCGTGCTCACGGTGATCTCGCAGTTCGGCTACCCGATCGCGACGATTCTCGCCGGCCTCGGCATCGGCGGTATCGCCATCGCGCTGGGCGCGCAGAAATCGCTGGAGCACTTCTTCGGCTCGATCAGCATCGGCGTGGACCAGCCGTTCCGCGTCGGCGATTGGGTGAACGCCAGCGGGACCGAAGGCGAGATCGAAGCCATCGGCCTCCGTTCGACGCGGATCCGGACAATCAACCGCACCGTGGTGTCCATCCCGAACGGACAGCTGGCGGAGTCGCGCACGGAGAACTTCGGCCAGCGCGACCGCATCCGGTTCAGCACGGTGGTCGGGGTGGAGTACGGCACCACGGCGGCGCAGTTGCGGGCCATCCGCGACGGCATCGAGGCGGTGCTGCGGGCGCATCCGAAGACCTGGCCGGATCGCGTGCAGGTGGCCTTCTCGAACTTCGGGGCCTACTCGCTCGACATCGAACTATTCTGCTGGATTCAGACCACCGCGATTGACGAGTTCCGCACGATTCGGCAGGAGCTGATGTTCCGGATCATGGAGGTCGTCGAGCAGAACGGTGCCAGCTTCGCGTTCCCGACGCAGACGCTGCATCTGGCGCGGGGCGGCGAGCCGAATCGTCCGTGAGCGTCGGCGCCGCAGGTCAGCCGTTGTACACCAGCCCGCCGAGCGCCCGGTACCGCTCGAGCACCGCGCGCCCTTCGTCGCGCAGCACGCCTTCGACAATCACGACCCCACGGGCCCGAAGATAGGCAAACGACTCGGCGAACACCGGCCCTTCGTCAAAGCCGATGGCGATGGCGTCGTCGCGCGACGCAGCGATCACCACGCGGCTGACTCCGCTCCAGAGCGTGGCACCGAGGCACATCGCGCAGGGCTCGCAGCTGGTGAAGAGCTCGTGCGCGGGATGGCCGTCGGCGGCCAAGGTGTACGAGGCGATGCGCTTCTGCGCGAGCTGATAGGCCACCATCTCGGCATGCAGCGTGCAGTTGTTGAGCCGCACCACGGAGTTAACGCCGACGCTGATGAGGCGGCCCGTGCCGCGTTCGAACACCGCCGCACCGAAGGGCCCGCCGGTGCCGCGCTCCACGTTCTCGTGCGCCAACCGGATCGCGAGGCGCATCCGCTCTTCGTCGCGCTCGTAGGGAACCGTGAAGTCCACCGCGTCGCGGACCCAGGCCGGGAGCGACACGGTCGCTTCATCCACGGGCGGCCGATCCCAGCGCACCGTCAGTCCCGGAACGGCGCGACGAGCGAGTCGTCGCCCTTGAGGACGAGGCGCGCGGCGCCGCGCCCGAGGACCGCACCGATGAGGTTGCCCGTGCCGCTGTAGGCACCGAGCACCGTCACCCCGCCGCCGAGGGTCTCGAGGAGCGGAAGTCCCGTGTCGGTAAAGGCCACCGATGCGGCCCAGCGGTGCGTGATCTCGCCCCGCACACCGAGCCGCTCGCGGACGGTCCGCGTGAGATACTCCTGCACCTTCGCGCTGGGGCTGTCATCGGTGGTCCATTCGTCCTCGAGCACGAGGTCGCGGCCGCCGCCGAGGAGGACGCTGCCATCGGGAAGCTGCTGCCAGTAGTCGAAGCCGTAGCGCGTGGAGACCGGACGCGGAAAGCGCAGGGGAAGCTCCGGCGCGGTGGCGAGCATCTGGAGGCGGGCCGTGCGCACGGATGACAGCAGTTCGGGAAACAACCGTTCCAGCTTGCCGTCCACGCAGACGATCACGTGCCGCGCCGTGATGGTCTGCGACTCGGTCCGCACCCGACCTGGCTCGATGCTCGTGGCGGGCGTCCCCCCGAACAGACGGGCGCCACGCTCCCGAAGGGCCGTGGCGAGCATCCGGCAGCGTCGCAGCGGCTGCATCACGCCGTCGGTGGGGAAGAGGAGTCCCGTGCCCTCGGGACCCTCGTAGCGCTCCACCGGGAGTCCGTCGGCACGCATGGCGTCGTACTGGCGCGCGCAGTCGTCGCGCTCGCCCGCGTCGGCGGCGATCCGCAGCGAGCCGGTGATGCGGACCACGCCCGGCGTCTCGCGCGCGATCCGATCCCGCTCCTGTTCCGTCAGCGCGGTGATCGCTAAAGTGCGGTCGCGACCAAGCCGCTCGATGGCGTCGTGGTGGAAGTCCACGGGGCCTCCCAGCAGCAGGCCGCCGTTGCGTCCGGCCGCGCCGGCGCCGACGTCGTGCCTGTCGATCCCGACAACGGATGCCACGCCCAGTGCCAAGGCCTCGCTGATGCAGGAGAGCCCAGATCCGCCGAGTCCGACGACGCAGAGTTCGACGTCGAGGTCCTCGGACAACGGCGGGAGGGGAGCCCAGTCGTGGTCGTCCCAGCGTGGGCGATTGGCGGAAGGGGAGGTCACCTCGGGAGTATGCACTCCCGCTCGCGCCGGACGCTACCGCGCGCGGGCGCCAGCACCCATCTTGGAAGCTGACTGCGCGCCCCTCCCCTGGCGGGCCTCCCCCTCACGTTCCGTGGTGCACCGTGGCCAGTACGATCCTCCTGCTCGGCCTGCTCTACTTTGTCGCCCACTTCCTGTCGAACACCTTCGACCGGTCGAAGATTCCGGACGTGCTCGTCCTGATCGTCATCGGTATCCTCGCGGGCCCGGTGTTCGGTTGGACGTCGCCCGATTCGTTCGGGAATGTCGGACGCGTGTTGACGACGGTGGCGCTGGCGGTGATCCTCTTCGAGAGCGGCACGACGCTGAACGTGGGCGACATCGTGCGCTCGGCGCGGTCAACGGTGCAGGTGACGTTGGTGACGGCCGGCCTCACCATCGCGGTGGTCGGCCTGCTCACCTGGTTGGTGCTCGACATCGGCTTCATGGCGGCGCTGTTGATGGGCACGATTGCCTCGGGGACTTCGGCCGCAGTGGTGATTCCGATGGTCAAGGTGCTGAAGATCAAGGAGCGCGCGGGGACGGTGATGATCCTCGAGTCGGCGCTCACCGACGTGACCTGTATCGTGTTCACCTTCGCGGTGCTCAACGCCGCGCTGCAGGGCGAGGTGCACGTGGGGCTGATGCTGGGACAGACGCTGTCGTCGCTAGTGTTCGCCGCGGTGATCGGCGTGGCCGGCGGCATCGGGTGGCTGCTGATCTGGGAGAAGGTGCGGGAGTTCCCGACGACGACGTTCACGACGCTGGCCTCGGCCTTCGTGCTCTACGGCCTTGCCGAGCTGTTGGGGTTCGCGGGCGCCATCGCCGTGTTGGCCTACGGCATCACGCTGTCCAACCACGAACACTTCGGCCTCAGCAAGTGGTTCAAGGGCCGGCCGTTCTCGGGCGTGACCCCGCTCGAATCCGACTTCTACAAGGAGATCGTCTTCCTGCTGAAGACGTTCTTCTTCGTGTATCTCGGCATCTCCATGCAGTTCGCCGATTCACGGCTCTTCGCGCTGGCGGTGGCGCTGATGCTACTGTTGATCGGGCTCCGGGCGGGGCTGATGCCGTACATCCTGCCGCGCACCATCGCCCGGCGTGAGGCCGCGGTGATTGCGGTGATGATTCCCAAAGGACTCGCGGCGGCGGTGCTGGCGGGGCTGCCGCTGGAGCAAGGGATTCCCGGCGGGGAGGTCATCCAGTCCACGATCTACGCGATCGTCCTCGTGAGCATCTCGCTGACGGCGCTGCTGGTGACGGTGAAGGACTCGCCGCTGATGCGCCCGGCGTTCGAGCGCGTGCTTCGCGACTTCCCCGAGGAGCAGCCGGACATGCGTCCCACGCCGTCGAAGGGCATGCCGCCCGTTTCGCCTCCGGCCACCGACTGAGCGCGCGGGGCGCGCTCAGCCGAGGACGCGCCGGAACACGTCCACGGCACGCTCCATCTCGGCCATGGTGCCGATGGAAATGCGGGAGTGGTTGGTGAGGGGTGGGAAGGTGCGACCCACTTGGATCTCTTGCCGGGCGCAGGCCAGCGCGAAGTCGCCGGCTGGCCGCCGGACGTCCACCAGCACGAAGTTCGTTTGCGACGGCACCACGGTGTAGCCGGCGTCGCTGAACCAGCGGGCCGTGAAGCTGCGCGCCGCGCGATTGAGATCCTGCTCGCGCCGCATCTGCGCGCTGTCTTCGAGCGCGGCAATGGCCGCCACTTGGCCGAGCGTGCCGATGCCGTTCGGCAGACGCCACGCTTCCATCCGTCCGAGGGTGGCGGGCGCGCCGAAGGCGTAGCCGATGCGCAGCCCCGCGAGGCCGTAGATCTTGGAGAAGGTGCGCGACACGAAGACGCGCGGCTCGGTGGCCGTGATGGGCAAGGCGCTGGCGTACGCCGGGTCGTTCACGAACTCGTGGTACGCTTCGTCCACGAGGATCACGACCTCGGGGTCGGCGGCAAGCGCGGCGCGGAGGAACGCGTCCACCGTGGCCTTGTCCAGTACGTGCCCGGTGGGATTGTTGGGATTGCAGAGGAAGACAAGGCCGGCGCCTCGGACTTCGCGCAGCATGCGCTCGGTGTCGATGCGGAGCTGGGCGTCGAGCGGGACTTCGCGCACGGCAACGCCGAGCTGCCGTGCGAACTGGGCCGGGGTCTCGAAGGTCGGGATGGCGGTGACGAGGTGCTTGCTGGGTGAGCAGAAGGCCTGGACGGCCACGCGGAGGATCTCGCCTGAACCGGAACCCACCATGATGCGTTCTTCCGGCATGCCATTCGCCTTGGCCAGCGCCGCGATCACGCGACGCTCGAGACTCGCCGGATAGAACGCACTCTCGTGCATCGCCGAGTGGATGGCCCGGATCGCTGCCGGCACCGGTCCGTTGGGGTTCTCGTTCGAGTGCAGCCGGATCATGCCGTCGCGCAGGACACGGGCCGCGGCGGCGTCGCCGCGGGCGCCTTCGAGGCCGCGCGCGTGGATCCACGACGGGATGGCGAGCGTTCCGGCACCGCCAACGCCAAGTGCGCGGACGAACGAGCGACGGGACAGCGGCATGCGGGCTCCGGCAAGGGGGATGCGGAGAAACTACCGCGCCAGGTTCCCCACGCCAGCGGTCAGCCGCGGAAGAGCTGGGGGAGGTCGCGCCAGATCACGTATGCGCCGGCAATCGCCATGGCCCCCGTCGCGACGATGCCCGCCAGCGTCAGCGCCCGCGGTTGGCGATACGCCCCCACGATCTGCACGCGATAGGCCGCGACCAACATCGTGCCCAGCGCCAGCGGCAGGATCAGCCCGTTCAGGGTGCCGACGACCACCAGCGTTCGCACCGGACGCCCGGTGAGCACGAAGATCACGGTGGACAGCAAGATCATCGCGATCACGGCGCGTTGCCAGTGGCGGTCAATCGCAGGATGCAGGTCGCGAAGGAAGGAGACCGACGTGTAGGCAGCGCCGACCAACGAGGTGACCGCGGCGCACCACATCACGATCCCGAAGAGCCGGAAGCCGATCGGACCGGTCGCGTGCTGGAAGACGCTGCCTGCGGGATTCGTGGGATCGAGTGCCAGCCCCTGGTGCACCACGCCGAGGGCGGCGAGGAAGAGTACGATGCGCATCACCGTGGCCACGCTGATGGCGGTGATGGCCGACCGCGTCACCTGCGGCACCGCGCCGAGGCCGTGGACTCCGGCGTCCACCAGGCGATGCGCGCCGGCGAAGGTGATGTAGCCGCCCACAGTGCCACCGACGATGGTGACGATGGACAGTGCATCCACCTGGAGGGGCAGCACCGCCCGCAGCGCCGCCTCGGCCACCGGCGGGGCCGAGCTCAGCGCCACGTAGAGCGTGAGCAGGATCAGCGTGAAACCGAGTGCCACCGCCAGGCGATCCATCGTGCGGCCCGCCTCCTTCACCACGAAGATCGCGATGGCGAAGGCGGCGCTGGCGATCGCGCCCGGAATCACCGGAAGACCCAGCGCGCCCTGAAGCCCGACGCCGGCCCCCGCGACATTTCCCACGTTGAAGGCCAGACCGCCAAGCGCGACCAACACGGCCAGCATCGTGCCGAGGCGCGGGAGCACGGCATTCCCCACGCTCGTCGCGCGCAGTCCCGAGATGGTGAGCACGCGCCAGACGCTGACCTGCGCGGAGATGTCGATCAGCACGCTGACGAGGATCGCGAAGGCGAAACTCGGGCCGAGCCGCTCGGTGAAGACGGCGGTCTGGGTGAGGAACCCGGGTCCGATGGCGGAGGTCGCCATCAGGAACGCCGCGCCGATCAGGACGCCGCGGCGTCGATCAAGCATCCGATCCCCCAGGTGACGAGTGCGGCGAGCAACGAGAGCAGGAAGGGCGTTTCGAGGCCCCCGATGGACGCTGCAAGGTAGCCCACCAGTCCCATCACGAGGGTGGCGGCCGCCGTGCGCGCCGAGCCCAGCCCGGTGAAGAGCGCGAAGAGCGTGGTGACGACGACGCCTGCACTTCCCAACGAGGATGCCAACTCCACCAGCGCGAACACGCCTTCTGCCGATAGGGCGATGGCGAGGGCAATGATCCCGAATGCCAGCACGCCGCCGCGGGCGACGCGGACCTTGGTGCGCTCGTCAACTGCGCGCAGGTGCGGAATGATGAGATTGTGCGAGAGGAGTCCCGACGACGCCAGCAGGGTGGAGTCCACCGTCGAGAGGATCGCCGAGACGAGCCCGCCAGTGAAGAGCGCAAAGGCGAGGGGCGGCAGGAGGTCGCGGGCGACGGTCGGCAGCAACTGCTCGGCGTTGGCCAGTGGGCCCACGAGCGGGGCGGCGAGTAGCGCGATCAGCACCGGGATCGACCCGACGACGAGATAGAGACCGCCCGCACCGAACGTGGAGCGCTGGGCGACCTCGCCGGAACGCGCGGCGAGCACCCGGCCGATCACCTCGATGGACACGAGCGATCCAAGCATCGGAATCGCCCACGCTTCGAGGGTGAGATACCAGGGTCCGGCCTCGGCCAGCGACAGCGAGATGCGCTCGCTGGCCATGAGCGTGGCGACCGCCTCGCCGGGACCGCCAACCCGCAGCACGACCAGTGCGAGCATGATGACGAGTCCGAGGGAGAGCACGGCCCCCTGCACGACGTCCGTGATGGCATCGGCGAGGAGTCCGCCGAAGGCCGTGTAGGCGATGACGAACAGGGCGGCGATGCCGATGCCGACCGAGATGTCGACATCCCCCACGAGGGCGACCACCGAGCCGAAGGCGCGGATTTGCGCCGCCGCCCACAGCACCGACGGGGGAATCAGGAGAATCGCCACCAGGCGTTCCACGCCAGCGCCGAATCGCACGCGGTAGAGGTCGGCGAGCGTGGTGAGACCGCGTTTCCAGAGCGGCTTCGCGAGGAGCAGTCCGACGAGCACCAAGCACAGGCCATAGCCGAAGGGCTCGGCTGAGCTGAGCGAGAGGCCGTGCTCGAACACCTGGCCCGCGGAACCGATCACCGATTCGGCGCCGAACCAGGTTGCGAATATCGATGTGGTCGCGAGGAGGTAGCCGAAGCGTCGTCCGCCGACGAGGTAATCATCCTCGGTGGCGATGCGGCGAGAGACCCAGACACCGATGCCAAACTGCAGGAGAAGGAATCCGAACAACGCCGCCAGGGATGCGCTCATCACATCAGCGCGTCGAGCAGGGCAGGGTCGAGCCCTCCAAGCGCCGCGGCGCGGGCGAGCACGTCGTGGGCAGCGATACCGCTGGCGCGCAGCTCACGGATGCCCGTGTCGCCGGCCGACTTGCTGAGCTTGCGACCATCGGGATGTCGGATGAGGGGATGATGCAGGACGCGCGGTGGTTCGGAACGGCCGAGCAGCCGCGCGAGGCGGAACTGGCGTCCGGTGGAGGCGAGAAGGTCCTCGCCGCGGATGATGATGTCAATGCCTTGGTCCAGGTCATCCACGACGACGGCGAACTGGTAGGTGAAGTTGCCCTGCCGATCGCGGGCGAGCAGGTCACCGCACTGCCTCGCGGGATCCTGCGTTTGCGCGCCGAGCCGGAGGTCGTCGAAACGCTCCGGCTCCGGGCCGTCCATGTGGATACGGCGCGCGGCCGTCGCGTCGGCGGGAAGGCGCCTCGTGCGACAGGTTCCGGGGTAGCGGATCTCGAGTCCCTCGACGCTGTCGTCGCGCGAGGCCTCGACGCCTGCGCCGCGTGCGATGTCGGTGCGCGAGCAGGTGCAGGGATAGGCGAGCCCGCGACGCTCGAGGGCACCGAGTTGGGTCAGGTAGCGCGCAAGGTTGTCGCTCTGCCGCTGCGGGTGCGCACCGCGGCGGAAGTCGTCGGTGCCGGCACCGTCGGGGCGCAGGCCGAGCCAGTCGAGGTCGTCGAGGATGCTGGCTTCGTATGCCGGGAGACAGCGGCCGCGGTCGTGGTCCTCCAGCCGGAGCAACACGCGTCCGCCCTGTGCGCGCGCGAGTCCCCAGACCCAGACGGCGTTCACCACGTGCCCGAGATGCAGGTGTCCGGTCGGCGCAGGGGCGAAGCGCGTGGTGAAGCCGCGAGGGAGTACGCTGGAGAGAATCACGCGAGCGCGAGGAGTTCGTCGAGGTCGAGCCGTCGCGTGAACATCGTCAGTGAGCCGTCGGGATTCCGCGGCCACTCGGCGCGCGGCCGGTCGCGATACAGCTCGATGCCGTTGCCGTCCGGGTCGTCGAGGTAGATCGCCTCGCTGACGCCGTGGTCGGAGGCGCCCGTGAGGGCCACGCCCTTCTCGAGGACCCGTCGCACCGCCGCGGCCAGGTCGCGGCGCTCGGGATACAGGAAGGCGACGTGGTAGAGCCCCGGCGCGCGACGCGGCGCCGGCTCTGCGCCAGCGCTCTCCCAAGTGTTGAGCCCGACGTGATGGTGGTAGCCGCCGGCCGAGAGGAAGGCGGCCTGGTCGCCGTACATCATCTGCAGCTCGAACCCGAGGACATCGCGGTAGAACGCCACCGAGCGCTGCAGGCTCGAAACCTTGAGATGGACATGCCCGATGGTCGCGCCAGCGGGAATGGTATAGTCGGACATCGGGGAATCCCGGAATGGGGTCAGCGGATTATGCTTCCTTCACCCACCAATCCGCGAGTTCCTGTCCGTGTCCTCAGATGCCACGCCCCACGTCACCATCGTCGAGGTCTCCCCGCGCGACGGGTTGCAGAACGAGAAGGGGGTGGTCCCCACGGACGTGAAGGTGGCGCTGGTGGACCGGCTCAGCGCCGCCGGGCTGCCCGTCATCGAAGTGACAAGCTTCGTCTCGCCCAAGGCCATCCCACAGCTGGCCGACGCCGAGGCCGTGATGGCGGGCATCACGCGGCGGCCGGGGACGCGGTACACGGTGCTGGTGCCGAACGCCCGTGGACTGGATCGCGCGCTACCGACGCGTCCCGATGGCATCGTGGTGTTTGGCGCGGCCAGTGAGACCTTCTCGCAGAAGAACATCAACTGCTCGATCGCCGAGTCCATCGAGCGGTTCCGGCCGGTGGTGGCGCGGGCGAAGGCGGCGGGACTGCACGTGCGCGGCACGATCTCCTGCGCGCTCGGCTGCCCGTACGAGGGAGACGTTGCGCCGTCCGCCGTCGCGAACGTCGCGTCGGAGCTGCTCGCGCTTGGCGTGGACGAGCTCTCGGTGGCGGATACCATCGGTGTGGGCACGCCGGCGCAGACATCGAAGGTGTTTGAAGCCGTGCTGGGACTCGTCGGCGCGGAGCGGCTCAACGCGCACTTCCACGACACCTATCATCGCGCACTGCTGAATCTCGAGGCCTGCCTGGCACTGGGCGTGCGCAGCATCGATGCCAGCGCAGCGGGGCTCGGCGGTTGTCCGTTTGCGCCCGGGGCCACGGGGAACGTAGCCAGCGAGGACGTGCTCGCGATGCTCTCGACGCTGGGCTACGGCACGGGAGTGGACGCCACGGCAGTGCGTGCGGCAGGACAGTTCATCCGGGACGAACTGGCACGGTTCGCCTGAGCGTCGGGCTCAGTATCCTGCGCCGACGCGCTTCTGAAGGTGCGTGCCGTCGCGCAGTGAGGCGAGCAGGAAGTCGGCCACGTCCTCCACGCTGATCTTGCGCGCCCCGTCGGGGAGGAAGTCCTCGAGCGTGCGATAGACGCCGGTGCGCTCTCCCGGCACGATGTCGCCGGTGGCGACCATGGTCCAGTCGAGCCCACTCTCCTGCATGGCGAGCCAGGCTTCCTTGTGGCGGGCGCTGACCTTCTTGAAGACGGCGGGGAAGCTGGGCTGGTCGTGACGCAGCCCGCCAGCGGTGGAGTTGAGGATGCCGCCGCCCGCCACGCCCAGCACGCGGCGCACGCCGTGGCGCTTCATCCCGGCGATGATGTTGCGCATGCCCTGCGACTGGGCCTCGCCGGGATCCTCGACGCCGGCGCCGCCGAGGCCGGAAATCACGGCGTCGGCGTTTTCGATGGCGCGCGCGACGGCCGGTGCATCCAGCACGTCACCCTGCACGATCTCGAGGCCGGCTCGCGGCGCGAGTTTGCTGGCGTCGCGGACGAAGGCGCGGACGGAATGTCCGTCGGCCAGTGCGTATTCGAGGACGCGCCCACCGACGCGGCCGGTGGCACCGAAGAGCGTGATTCGCATGTCTACTTACCGCGATCCCTGGGCCTTTAGTTCCGCAAGCCGTGCGCGCGCCTGTTCCACCTCGGCTTGCAGGTGCGGCTCGGCCGAGACCCGCATATCCACGAAATACTGCAGCGCCGTCATCTCATCGTCGCGGCGGCCGAGCTGGCGGGCCAGGCGCGCCGTGCGACGCATGCGGTCGGCGTTGAACATCGAGTAGCCAAACTGTCCGTCGCGGCGCGTGATGGCGCGGAGGGCGCGATCGGGCGCGCCGGCGCGCTCCCAGAGCTCCGCGAGCACGAAGTTGCCCAAGGTCCGCCCGGAGCGGCGATCAAGCGCCGGCGCATCCAACAGGAGGCTGTCAATGCGCTCGAGGCGGCTCTGGATATCGGGGGCGCGGCGCGAGGCGGCGAGCTGGGCGCTGACGAGCGCCTCAAACAGCGTGGCGGTGTTCGCGATGGACGGGCGGTCACGGGGCGGCGTGATCCCGCGAAGCCTTTCGACGCGGCGCTCGACCTCCACCGTATCACCGCGGGCAAGCGCCCACTGCGCCAGCGCGAAGTTGGCGGTGGCGAGCGTGGGCGAGGGATCACTCGGCCGCTGGGCGGTGACGTACGCGCGCAAGGTCGCGACGGCGCGTTTTGCGACGGAGGAATCGCCTTCGACCAGCAGTGCCGCCATCACCTCTTCCGTCAGGCTGAGGATGTCGTCGTTCGGCGTGCTCTGCGCGCGCGATGGACGTCCGGCGTTCCACTCGATTTCCCTCATGAATCGTGCGCCGATCTCGCTGTAGGGCGGCGGATTCGGCAAGCGCTTGTAGCGCGCGAATATGGAGTCGGCGATGGCCATGCGGATCGGTGCCTGCGGGACGAAATCCGTGGCGGGCACGCCGACGGCGAACGGGATGCTCGCGGGGACGCGTCGCTCGAGGTCGTCAATCGCTCGCGCGATCTCGGCATCGCTGCCGAGCGTCTGCGTCATCACGAAATCATTCATGTAGAAGAAATCGCCCGTCGAATCCACCTGCGCTTGCCGCCGGTGCGCGGCGCGGGCCCGGACGGAGTCGCCGAGCACGAGGTGCAGCTGCGCTTGGTGCTCCAGGGCCGGCGCGAAGCTCGAATCGATTGCCTCGGCCCGCTGGAAGCCCTCGAGCGCGCGGGCGTCGGCGTTTGGCTCATCCACGGCGTGGCCAATGTGGAAGAGGTAGTCCGCGAACGCGTACCACACCTCGGCCGAGTTGCTGCGGTTCGCGAGGGCTTCGAGCGAGCGGATGCGCGCCCGGATGGGCATCGGCTCGGGATAGGTCTCTCCCGTGCTCGACAGGAGCACGAGGGAGTCGGCTCCGCTGAGGCGCGCGCGGTGCCGCCACGCGCGATCGATCCAGTCGCCAGGATAGCCCTCGTCGAGCGTCCAGCCGTTCGTGAGCTCGACCCTGAGCGCTGCGAGTGCGAAGGTGGTGTCGGCGCTGTAGGCGGTGAAGAACGCGGTGCCGGCGTCAGCGTAGCGCCCACGCCGGTACAGCTGCTCGCCGGCGAGATACGGCGCGATGGCCTCCGGGCGCGCCGAGAGCACCGTGCGCAGGCGTTCCTGAGACGCGCCTTCGCTGATGGAGAGCAACGTGGTGACTAGACGCGTCGCCAGCGAGAAGACGCTGTCGGCGGTCCCTTCGATGCGCGCCCGCGAGAGTTCCCGGCCATCGCGTGCCCGGACCAACCGCGCCGACACGGCGAGCCGGTCGCGCGTGCCCACCACTTCACCGAGAATGAGCCGCCCAGCGCCCGCGGCGATGGCCGCCCGTCCGGCGTCGGCGTCGTCCAAGTCCTCGTCCACCGAGCCGGCGATGCGGCGCCAGCGATCGAGCATCACGCGCATGCCGGCCGCCGAGGCGTCGGGAAGCGTCTGAATCTGCGGCACGATGATGTCGCCGAGTCCTTCGCGCAGATAGCGCGTCTCGGGTGCCGCGCCTCCAACGCGGAAGGGCGCCACGGCAATCATTGCCTCGTCGGCGCCACCGGGACCACGGCCGAACACCCACCAGGCGCCGAGGGCGAGCAGGGCCCCCGCAGCCACCCCGATCGTCAGGCGCGTGCGCGACGGCGGCGTCGGCACCGCATGGGACTCGCCGGAAGGCAGGTCCAGCACGCCGAGCAACTCGGCGGCATCCTGGGGACGCCCGCCGGGTTCCTTGGCAAGGCAGCGCATCACCAGATCGGCCAGCGCCCTCGGCACCTGCGGTGCCACCGATGCGAGCGCCGGCGGCAGCGTGCCCAGTTGGGCTTTCATCAGGGCCGTGCCCGACAGCTCCGCGAATGGCCGCTGGCCCGCGAGCAGCTCATAGGCCACGAGTCCCCAGGCGTACAGATCGGCGCGGTGGTCGAGGGCCGGGTCGGCGATGATCTGCTCGGGCGACATATAGGCCGGCGTGCCGATGGACACGCCGATGCCGGTCATCGTACCGGCCGCTTCAGGCCCCTGCGTGGCGGCCGACACGGCCTTGGCCACGCCGAAGTCCGTGACCAGCGCGGCCCCCGACGAGAGCAGGATGTTCTCCGGCTTGATGTCGCGGTGCACCACGTTGCGGGCGTGCGCGGCACTGAGCGCGCGCGCCACATCGCGCAGGATGCCGATTGCCTCACCGAGCGGAATCGGACCGCGCGCGATCCGCTCCCGCAACGTGGCCCCATCCACCAGCGGCATGGTGAAGTACGGCATCCCCTCGGCGTCGCCAGCCGTGAGCACGGGCACGATGTTCGCGTGCTGCAGCTGTGCGGCAGTCAGGATCTCACGACGGAAGCGATTGGCGGACGAGGCCGTCCAGGAATCGTCGGGAAGCGTCTTGATGACGACCTGCCGCCCCAGCGCCCGCTCGGTGGCGACGAACACGCGGGCCATGCCGCCCCCGCCGAGCTCACGCTCGACGGTATGTGTGCCGCTCAGGGCTGTGCTGATGCGATCGCGGACCGGGTCTGACAAAGCAGGCGAGGTGGGTGGAGGACGCGTAAAGGTGGCTCCGAACCCCACGCTCCGCGAGTAGTTCCCTTCCGTCTTCCGTCTTCCGTCCCAAGTCTCACCGGTAATTGTGCCCCTTCACCGCATTCTCCCCCGCTCCGGCTTTGAGCGCCGTGAACTCCTTGGCGCGGATGTTGTACACCCCCTTCTCCACCTGCAGCGTCCCGCGCACCAACAGCAGCGGCGTGCGCGAGATCAGCATGGCCTGCGCCTCGAACCGCTGCGGGGTGATCACCACGTTGATGGTGCCGGTCTCGTCCTCGAGCGTGAGGAACACGAAGCCCTTCGCCGTGCCCGGGCGCTGGCGGCAGATCACGAGTCCGGCGTGGGCCACGGCATCGCCATCCTGCAGGCTGTGGATCTCGCGGGCGGTGCGCACGCCGTTGGGGCGCAGCAACTCGCGCACGTGCCACATGGGATGGCCATTCAATGAAAGGCCCGTCAGGCGATAATCGGCCTCGGTGAGCTCGGGCGCCGAGAACCCGGGAAGCGCCGCCGGCACCTGCGACTCGGGAAAGAGCGCCAATGGCCCCGGTGCGCCACGTTCGGCTTCGAGCACCCGCCAGAGTGCCACGCGCCGCCGCCGCGCCGGCGGCTCGTCCTGCACGAAGGCATCGAACGCGCCCGACTCGGCGAGCGCGCGGAGCGCGCGGCGGTCGAGCTGGGCGCGCTGCACGAAGTCGGCGATCGATGCGAACGCGTTGGCACCCGTCTGCAACGCGCTCGCCAACTTGGCCTTGGCCTGCGAACCCAGCCCGAGCACCGAGCGCAGGCCCAGCCGCACGACCGGCGCCGCGTTGCGTCCGGTGCCGGGTTCCAGCGTGTGGTCCCACTGGCTGCGCGTGATGTCCACGCCCCGCACCTGCACGCCGTGGCGCTTGGCGTCCTCGATCAACGTGCCCGGCGCGTAGAAGCCCATCGGCTGCGCGTTGAGGATCGCACAGAGGAACTCGGGCGCGTAGTAGTGCCGCAGGAACGCGCTGGCATAGACGATGAGGGCGAAGCTCGCGGCGTGGCTTTCGGGAAAACCGTAATCGGCGAAGGCGTTGATCTGGTTGTAGATCCTGAGTGCGATGTCCTCGGGGATGCCGTTGGCGCGCATGCCGTCGATCATGCGTTGGCAGATGTCGGCCATGCGCTCGCGGCTGCGCTTGTGCCCCATGGCCTTGCGCAGGAGGTCGGCCTCGCCGGGCGTGAATCCTGCCGCGGCGATCGCCACCTGCATGCCCTGTTCCTGGAACAGCGGCACGCCGAGCGTGCGCTTGAGGATGGGCTCGAGCGAGGGATGCGGATAGGTGACGTCCTCCTCGCCGGCCTTCCGGCGCAGGTAGGGATGCACCATGTCGCCCTGGATGGGGCCGGGGCGGATGAGCGCGACTTCCACGACGAGGTCGTAGAAGCAGCGGGGCTTGAGGCGCGGCAGCGTGTTCATCTGCGCGCGGCTCTCCACCTGGAACACGCCGATGGTGTCGGCGCGGCAGAGGTCGTCGTACACGGCCTGGTCGGCGCAGTCGAGCTGGCCGAGGTCGAGGGTGACGCCGCGGGTGCGCCGGATGTACATGAGGCAATCCTGGACCACGGTGAGCATGCCGAGCCCGAGGAGGTCGATCTTCACGAGGCCCACCGGGTCGAGGTCGTCCTTCTCCCATTGGATGACGGTGCGGTCCTCCATGCTGGCGGGCTCGATGGGGACCACGGTGCGGAGCGGTTCCTGGGTGAGCACGAAACCACCGACGTGGATGCCGCGGTGGCGCGGCGCGGCGTCGAGCTGCTCGACGATGTCGGCGAGCTTGGCGACGCGTGGGTCGCTGGGGTCGAGGTTGGCGCGCTCGAGCAGTGTGGGTTCCTGCTGCGGCGGCCGCGCCGCTGACGGGCCGGCGGCGCCCGCGCTGGTGCGCCGCACCGCCTCCGGCGCGCCGCTGCGCACGGCCCGCAGCTTGCGATGTTCGTCGCGCGAGGCCTTGAGCAAGGTGCTCGCGTGCGTGCCCACCACGAGATCGCTCGATACCGCGTCCACGAGCGTCGCCGGGCGCAGCGCCAGCGCGCGCTTGGAATAGTTGGCCGGCCCCATGGCGTCGGCGCGCTCGGGTGCGAACGGATCGGACGCCTTCGCCGCGGCCTGCGTTGCTGCGTCGGCCTCGTGCCCCGGCGTGCCCAGGCGCAGCGCCGCCGCCGTGGCCTTGGCGCTGAAGCGATCGCTGAAGCTCGCCAGCACGCCTGCCTGCTCGGACGAGAATCCCAGTACGCGCGCCGCATCACGCACGGCACTGCGCCCGCGCCACGTGATGTGCTCGCACACCATCGCGGCGTGCTCGCGCCCGTAGCGCGTGTACACGTACTGCAGCACCCGCTCCCGCTCGCGGTGCGCAAAATCAATATCAATGTCCGGCGCCTCGGCGCGCTCCTCGCTCAGGAAGCGTTCGAACAGCAACTCCAGCTTCACCGGATCCACCGCCGTGATGCCGAGGCAATAACACACCGCGCTGTTGGCCGCCGAGCCGCGCCCTTGGCAGAGGATCCCCTCGCGGCGCGCGAAGCGCACGATGTCCCACACAATCAGGAAGTAGCCCGAGAGCCCGAGCTTGGCGATGAGCGTGAGTTCGTGCTCGAGCTGCCGGTCGTGGCGCGCCGTGCGACGCCATCCCCAGCGCTCCTGCGCCCCGTCTTCCACCAAGCGCGCGAGATACTCATCCTCGCTCACGCCGGGCGGCAAGGGAAAGTGCGGAAGCCGCGGCTTCAGTGCATCCAACCGGAACGCGCAGCGTTCGGCGATGGCGAGCGTCGCCGCGAGCCCCGCCTCGCGACCGCTCCAGCGCTTGGCCAACTGCGCATAGCCCTTGAGATGCCACTCGCCGTTCGGACGCAGCTTGGTGCCCATCTCGTCGAGCGTGGCGCCGTGGCGCAGCGCCGAGAGCACGTCGTGCCCGAGTCGTCCCTGCGGCAAGGCGTAGTGTACGTCGTTGGTCACCACCCAGGGGAGATCGAGCCGCTGCGCCATCGGGATCAGCTGCTGCACCAAGACGCGCTCCTCGGGCAGCGCGTGGTCCCAGCACTCGATTGCCACGCGTCCATCGAAGAGCTCCCGGAGCTGGCCGGCTGCGTCCTGCGCCCGCGTGGCATCGCCGAGCGTGAGCAGTTGCGGTACCCAACCGCGCGGGCAGCCGGTGAGGGCGAACAGTCCCGCCGTGTGCCCGCTCAGTTGCTCAACCGTCACGCGGGGTTCGCCGCGCGGATGATCCAGCCGTGCCCGCGTGATCAGCGAGCAGAGATTCCCCCAGCCCTCGCGCGATTCGCAGAGCAGCACGAGATGCGTGCGCAGGCGCGGCACGCCATCCTCGCCCACGACGCGCCCGGGAATGGCCACAACCCCGCGCTCGAGCCCCGGCGGTAGCGGCACATCCACCGTGAGCTCGGCGCCATGCAGGCCAGCAAGCCGCGCCTCCTTCGCGGCCGTCGCAAAACGCACCGCCCCGCCCACATCGTCGTGGTCGGTGAGGGCAAGGGCGTGCAATCCCAGCGCGAGAGCCCGCTCCACCAGGCGCTCCGGGTCCGACGCCCCATCCAATAAGGAGAAGGTGGAATGGCAATGCAGCTCGGCGTACCCGCCCAACGGGGTCATGTCGGGGTCCCGGCCCGGGCCGCGCAACAGGGGGTGACTCCTCTCACAGGACCCACCTATGGCCCGCCATCGCCACTCTCTCCCCCAGCTCGCCCCCGTCCCCTTCGTCACCGATGGCGGAATCGAGACCTCCATGATCTACCACGAGGGACTCGACCTGCCCGACTTCGCCGCCTTCCATCTCCTGCGTGACGCCGACGGCACGGCCGCGCTGCAGCGCTACTTCCATGGCTACGCGAGCATCGCGGTACGCCACGGGATGGGACTGATCCTCGAGAGCGCGACTTGGCGCGCCAGTTTCGACTGGGGCCGACGGCTCGGCTACTCCTCGTCGAGGTTGGTGGATGTGAATCGCCGCGCCATCACGATGCTCGAGGTGATTCGCGCCGACGTCGCGACCTCGCGCACGCCGGTGGTGATCAGCGGTTGCGTGGGTCCGCGCGGCGATGGCTACGTCGTGGAGCGCGCGATGACCGCCGCTGAGGCCGAGCGCTACCATCGCCCACAGATCGCGACCTTCGCCTCCACCGTGGCCGATATGGTCACCGCCATCACGATGAACTACAGCGCCGAGGCCATCGGCATTGCCCGCGCGGCGCGCGCGGTGGGGATGCCGGTGGCGCTCTCGCTCACGGTGGAAACCGACGGCCGGCTGCCCACCGGCCAACCCCTCGCCGCCGCCATCGCCGAGATTGACGCCGCCACGGAGCACTATCCGGCGTATTACATGGTGAACTGCGCGCATCCCACGCACTTCGCGCACGTGCTGGGCGACGGAAACCCGATCTGGATGCGCCTGCGCGGGATCCGCGCCAATGCGTCCCACGCGAGCCACGCCGAGCTCAATGCCATGACCACGCTCGACGCCGGCGATCCCGACCAACTCGCCGCCGACTACGCCGCGCTCCGCGCCGAGCTGCCGTGGATCACCATCCTCGGCGGCTGTTGCGGCACCGATCACCGGCACCTGGAGGCGATCGCGAGTCAATCGTACCATCCTTGGAGCCGCCAGCCGCTGGCGTCGCGGTAGAGCAGGAGGTCCTGGCCGAGTTCGTCGCTCTCGCAGCGCCAGTAATCGCGGGCAAAGGGACGGGTCTGCCACCATTCGCCGGAGAGTCGTTCGGGGCCCTCGGCACGCGTGAGGGCGAGGCGTCGGCCGCGCCAGTGCATCTGGAGCGGCCTGCCCTGCTTGTCGGTGGTGATGGCCACAGGTTCCGGCGCTTCCAGCAATCGCGCCGCCGGCGCCGGGCGCGCTGCCGCGGCGCCGTGGGCGCCGCGCATGCCGCTCTGTGTGCGCCCGTGCACGAGCGTATCCACAGGAGCGGCGCGCGCCGCCTGTTCCACGTCCACCCAGCCGCCGGCGCGCTCCGGGGCGTGCGAGTCGCGGGCGATGGGACGCACCACACTGCCCGCACCGAGTGCGGCGCGCAATCGCGCGAGTGCCGCCTCGGCCGCGCCGGGATCGCGCCACGCCGAGGCGAGTAAATCGCCCTGCTCGGCGGCCGAGGGGACGCTCTCGCTCACGCGGAGTTCCACGGCGGCGACGGCCGCTTCGAGCGTCCAGGTATCGAGTAGCGCGCGGCAGCGTTCGAAGAGCGGCACCACCCGGGCGATGGCCCGCGCCGGGCGCACCTCGCGCGTGACGCGGCGGCCGTCGTCGAGCGTGAGCGTGATGGTGAGCGCGGCGGCGGCGAGTCCGTCGGCCGAGAGCGTGCGCATGAGGCGCTCGAGCGAGGCGCGCAGGAGGAAGAGCACCGGCTCGAGCGTGGGCGAACTCGACGCGAGTTCGTGCACCACCACGCGCGGGTCGTCGCTGCGGGCGAGGGAGGCGCGGCGCGGATCGTCGGCGCAGGCGAGTCGCCAGGCGGCGAGTCCATCGCTGCCCCAGCGACGTTCCACCTCGAGGGGATCGAGTGCGGCGAAAGCGCCAGCCGTGCGCAGCCCGAGTGCGGTGAGGGCCTCGCGTAGGTCCTCGTCCATCGGGAGGAGCGCGATGGGGACGCGCGCGAGGTAATCGCGGTCGCCGCCGCGGGCGACGTACACCGGTTCGGTGGCGGCGCGGGCGCTCCAGGTGGCGGCGTGCGCCGTGACGCAGGTGTCGGCGATGGCCACGCGCGCACGCGGATGCCACACCTGCGCCAACGCGAGCAGCGCCGTCCCGAGCGCGCGTTCGCCACCGATGGCCTCGAAGCCATCGGCGCCGATCCACCAGGTGCCTGGCGCATCGCGCACGGGACTCACCTGCGGGCTGGCCGAGAGGAAGGCCGCGCTGGCGCGGGCGATCTCGCGGGCGATGAGGGCCTGGTCCCAGGGGAGCGTGACGAGCGCGGCGCATTTCGAGCGTCCCTGCGGGACGGACATGCCGCTGCGCACGCCGGCGCGCGCGGCGTCGGCGCTCACCGTGCGAAGCCGCGTGCCGTCCACGAGGGCGATCGCGCGCGCGTCCCAGTGCGGATCGACATCGGCGCGCGCGTCAGCGCCGGCGGCGCGCTGGGCGAGCCACGCCGCGCCGATCGGGAACCGCGGGATGCGCACACAGGCGACGCGCGATGTCGTGGGCATGACCCACCTCCAGGGACAAGGGGACATGTTGATGGGGGCCGCCCTTCTCGACCGTCGCGAGCACGGTCCTGGCATCGCGCCGCTTGAGCACGAGGCGCAACGCGCCGCCGATCTCCGAGGCACGGGTGCCGTCACCCAAGAGCAGGAGCGCGGCATCGGCATCGCGCGCGAGCTGGGCGAGGCGCACGGCGATGCTACGGGGCAGCAACGGCGCGCCATCGAGCACGACGAGCGCGAAGGATCCGGTGCGCAGCAGGAGATCGGCGCACCAGGCGGCGCGCGCTGGATCGCCGGGTCGCACCACCCAAAGCGCATCGCTGCCGGCCGGATCCACCGTCACCCAATCGCGCGGATCGAGGGTGCGGGTGGCGTCCACCCAGGCCACCGTATGCCCTGCGGTGAGGGTGGTGCTGGCGAGGGTTCGGGCGAGGGTGGTCTTGCCGAGTCCGGCAGGGGCGAGGAGTTCGGTGATCCGTCCGCGCGGCAGTCCTCCACCGGGGAGGGCGGCATCGAGTGCGCTCAGTCCGGTGGGGAGTCCCGGCGTCGCACTCGGCGTACCGGCGACGACCGCGGCGAGCTGCTCACGCAGGACCTGCAGGTTGTGGGCGAGGGCCATCTTTTGTGACCGAACAAAGACCGAAACACACGGGTAGGTAATTACCGAATAAACACCGAATCCCGCAAGGGGCGTCCGGGGTTCTCAGAGGGCCGAAAAAGGGGTGTTTCACCACGAAGGCACGAAGGGCTCCGATGGCAGCTTCGGCTTCGTAGTTCCCTTCAGGCCAGATCTGAAGGGTGAACTGCAACCGCACCGCGCGTCGGGACCCTTCGTACCTTCGTGGTGAACGCCGTTGCGCTACGCGTGCGCGGCGAGCCGCTGCTCGAGCCGCGCGCGCACCGCCGGCCATTCGCTGGCCAGGATGCTGAACATCACGGTGTCGCGCGCCGAGCCATCGCGGCGCGCCTGGAAGTGGCGGATCACCCCATCGCGCTGGGCGCCGAGTGCGGCGATGGCCGCCTGCGAGCGCGTGTTGGCGATGTCGGTGCGCAGGCCCACCACCGCGCAGCCGAGCGTGTCGAAGGCGTGCGAGAGCAGGAGCAGCTTGCAGGTGGTGTTCACGTGCGTGCGCTGCCAGCGTGCGCCATACCACGTATAGCCAATCTCCACGCGATCGATGGCCGGGACGATGTCGTGATAGCGCGTGCTGCCGATGACGGCACCGCTCGCCGTGTCGCGCACGGCCCAAGGGAGCATCTGGCCCTCGGCCTGGCCTCGCAGGGCGTCAGCGATGTACGTCGCGACCTCGTCGGGGCGCGGCACCGAGGTGAACCAGAGTTCCCACAGCGCGCCGTCGCTTGCGGCGGCGGCGAGTCCCTCGGCGTGCGCCGTGCCGAGTGGTTCGAGTTGCACTCCACCGGCGGCGAGGGAGACGGGCGCTGGGACAATCATCAGGGCGCGCCCGAGTCAGCCGAGCTCGGCCAGGAGCTGGAGCAACTCGGCGGCGCTCCCGGGCCGCCCCTCCGGGGCCTTGGCGAGGAGCCGCATCACCAGCGCGGCGAGGGCCGGCGGCACGTCGGTTGCGCTGCCGCCGATTGGCGCCGGAGGCGTGGAGAGCACCTTCGCGATCAGCGACACCATGGACGTCCCATAGAACGGCGGCTTGCCCGTGAGGCATTCGTACAGCACCACGCCGAGCGCGTACAGATCCGCGCGTTCGTCCACTTCCTCGCCGATCAGTTGTTCGGGCGCCATGTACGCCGGCGTCCCGACCATCACACCGCTCTCGGCGTTGGCCGAAGCCGCCGCGATGCGGGCGATGCCGAAGTCCATGACCTTGAGCACGCCGGCGTTGTCGAGCAGGGCGTTCTCGGGCTTCACGTCGCGGTGGATGATGCCGGCGAGGTGCGCGACCACCAGCGCCTCGGTGAACTGCCGCGCCACGGCGAGGGTGCTGGCGGCGCCGAGTCGGCCGCGCGTCTCGAGGAGTTCGCGCACGGTGAGCCCTTCCACGAACTCCATCGTGACGAAGGCGATGCCGTCGGCCTCGCCGAGGTCGTGGGTGCGCACGACGTTGCGATGCGAGATGCGCCGCGCGAGACGGATCTCCGACTTGAGCTGTTCGGCGAGCACCGGATCGCCCGAGAGCAGGTCGCGGCGGATGGTCTTGATGGCGACGTCCTCGTCGAGCTCGCGGTCGTGGGCGCGGTACACCACGCCCATGCCGCCGCGGCCGACGACGCCGCGGATCTCGTAGCGGGCGGCGAGCAGGGCGCCCGGACTGAGGGTGTCGGTCTCGCTGTCGGTCGATGCCAGCACGGTGCGATGCTCGTTGGTGGCCATCGAGACGTCGGCCCGAAGCTGACTGAGCTGTTCGCGCAGCTTGGACTCGCGGGCGCGCACGCCGGCGGCCATGGCGTCGAACACGCGGGCGAGGCGCCCGAGTTCGTCGTCGCGGGCGCTGATGGGGCCGAGCGCACCGGACTCGTAGGTGCCCTTCTCGACCGCGGCGGCGGCCTCGATGACGCGCGTGACCTGGCGCAGGTAATCGGCCTCGCGGTCGTGCCAACGCTTCTTCTCCAGCGAGGCGCCGATGCGCGCCCGGAGCAGGACCTGGTCGAAGGGCTTGGCCAGATAATCCTCGGCGCCGTGCTCGATGCAGCGCACCACCGAGGCGATGTCGTCGAGCGCCGAGATCATGATCACCGGGAGATTCCGGGTGGCCTCGTGGGATTTGATGCGCTCGAGGACGGCGAAGCCGTCGAGGTCGGGCATGCGCACATCGAGGAGTACGAGGTCGAACCCTCCTTCCGCGACGCGCGCGAGGGCCTCAATGCCGCCGGCGGCGCCGTCCACCTGGTAGCCCTCGCGCGCGAGCCGCCGCGAGAGCACCGCGCGATTCTCTTCGACGTCATCCACCACCAGGATGCGTCCCCGCCGCTCGGCGACGGCCACGGCCAGCGGCGTCGAGTGGCGGGGCAGGGGCGGCGCGGAGGGCTGCTCGACGATGTGCGCGCGCTCGTTGGCCTCGGGGAGCGAAAGCAGTTGCTGCGCGGCACGGGCAATCTTCTGCACGTCGGCGGCGAACTGGGCCTCGGGTGAGCCATCGAGGAGCGCCGACGTCGCCAGCAGGATCGTCGCTTGCGGCGAACGCAGCTTGGCGAACAGGCGCGGCAAGGCATCCTCGGCGGCGACGCCACTGGGTGGCAGGGCCGCGTTGATCAGCACCAGGACCTCGTGCGCCGCCACGCCAATCGTTCGCAGCGCCTCGGCCGCCGCTGAGTTCGGCTCCACGTCCTCGGCGAGGAGCTCGGCATATCCGAGGATGTGATTGACCGGAGTGCGCAGTTCGTGCCGGAGCTCGCCGGTGGCGTGCGCGTCGAGCACGTCGCTCACGATCCCGGACCGAGGAGTGCGGCCATCTTCCCGAGGAGCCGTTCGAGGTCCACCGGCTTCGTGTCATAGTCGTTGCAGCCGGCGTCGAGGGCCTTGTCGCGGTCGCCCGACATCGCGTGGGCGGTGAGGGCGATGATCGGCACGTCCCTGCCGCGGGCATCGGCGCGGATCCGGCGCGTGGCTTCCCAGCCGTCGATCTCCGGCAGGCTCATGTCCATCAGGATGAGGTCCCAGCCCCCTTCGAGTGCCCGGGTGACGCCCTCGGCGCCGTCCACGGCGATCTCCACCACGTGTCCGCGTCGCACCAAGCGACGCGAGAGCATGTCGCGGTTCATCTCATTGTCTTCGACGAGCAGGATTCTGGGCATCAGTCGGTCAGGGCGTGGACGGTTCGCGACGGCGCATCAGGAGGCGGATGTCCCGCACCAGGTCGAACTGCGAGTAGGCTCCCTTGGTGAGCACGTCGCTGACGTGGCCGTTGAGCCGCTCGCGCTCCTCGCGCGTCAGGTCCTTGGCCGTGACGACGACCACGGGGATGTTGCGCCAGGCCTCGACTTGCCGGAGTTCGGAGACGAACTCGCCGCCGTCCATCACCGGCATCATGAGGTCCAGCACGATGAGCGCCGGCGTGACCTCCTGCAGGCGCTCCAGGGCCACGCGGCCGTTCTCCGCCTCGACCACCGTCCAGCCTTCGCGCTCGAGCCCCCGACGGAAGGTCTGCCGCACGGCGATGTCGTCTTCGACCACCAGCACGACGCCATCGGCTGGGTCGGCTCGGTGTTGGCGAAGGATGCGGCGTAGCTGGGCGCGGTCGATCGGCTTGGTGACATACTCGGTGGCGCCGAGCGCGAGTGCCATCTGCTGCTCGTGCAGGACCGAGAGCATGATTACCGGCACGTCAGCGAGGGAGTCATCCTCGCGGATGCGCTGCAGCACCTCCCAGCCGTCCATGCCCGGCATGAGGATGTCGAGCGTGATGGCGTCGGGGCGATCGGCGCGCGCCATCTCGAGGCCGACCACGCCGTCGGTGGCTTCGAGCACTCGGAAGCCGTCGTTGGCGAGCACGGTCCGGAGCAGGCGCCGTGCGTCGGCGTCGTCATCGATGATGAGGACGGTGCCGGCGCTCCCGTCGCCCTGCAGTTCCGGAATGTCGATCGCCCGCAGGGAGGTCGTGACACGTCGCGCGGTCTCGACGCGCAGCGGGAGGCGCATGGTGAAGGTGGATCCGATGCCGGGTTGGCTCTCCACCGTGACTTCGCCGCCCATCATCTCGGCGAAGCGCCGGGTGAGGGCGAGGCCGAGCCCGGTGCCGCCATAGCGACGCGCGGTGGAGGACTCGGCCTGGCTGAAGGCCTCGAAGAGCCGTCCCATCTGCTCGGGCGTCATGCCGATGCCGGAATCGCGCACGGCGAACTCGAGCATCGGGCCACGGGCGCCGTCGCTGCGACGCACGGCAATGCTGATGCGGCCATTCTCGGTGAACTTGCAGGCGTTGGACAGCAGGTTCAGCAGCATCTGCCGCACTTTCACGAGGTCGGCGTGCATCAGACCGAGTTCGCTGTCGCGCGTGAGCGTCAACGTGTTCGCATTCTTCGCGACCATGGGACCGATCGTGGTGCGCACCTCCTCCAGCATTTCGGCCACGTCGAAGGTCTCGAGCACGAGGTCCATCTTCCCGGCCTCGATCTTCGAGAGGTCGAGCACGTCGTTGATCAGCGCCAGCAGGTGCTTGCCGGCGGTGTTGATCTTGCCGAGGTCGGCGATGAACGAATCCAGGCCCGCGTCCTGCGCCTCCTCCTGCAGCATCTCGCTGTACCCGATGATGGCGTTGAGCGGGGTGCGCAGTTCGTGGCTCATGTTGGCGAGGAACTGGCTTTTGGCGCGATTGGCCCCTTCGGCGTCGCGGCGCGCCTCGGACAGTTCACTGATGTCGTGGTACATCCCCATCAACGCCACGCGTGACTCGTCGGCAATGACGGGCACGCCAAGGATCTCGACTTCGACGAAGCTGCCGTCCTTGCGCCGCCGCCGACCGATGCCCTTCACGGCGCGGTCCACGGCGTCGCGGCTGTACTGCGCCGCCTCGCCGAGGGTGGCGGGGTCGGTGATGAGCTCATCGAGATTGCGGCCGCGTGCTTCGTCCTCGTCGTAGCCGAAGAGCTGTTCGAACGCCGGGTTGCACGACGCCACGTTGTAGTCGGTGTCCAACTGCACGATGGCGACGGGGGAGTTGTTCAGCAGGCTGCGGAAGAACTCGCGCTGCCGCGCGGCCTCCTCGTAGAGGCGTGCGCCCTCGATGGCGATGGCCGCCTGCGGCGTGAAGAGATTGAGCAGGCGGACGGCGTCGTCGGTGAACTCGCGCGTGGACTTGGCGTCCACCATGGCGATGGCGCCGACCAGTCGTCCGTCGATGAGCAGCGGGGCGGCGACCACCGACTTCACCGGTACATCGCTGTACTTGGCTGACTTGCCGATCCAGGCGTGATAGTCCGGCACGATGAGCGGCTGCTTGGATTGCGCGACGAGCCCGAGTGCACCCTCGCCGAGCCTGAGCCGGATGCCGGACGTGTCGGTGCCGATCTGGTGGCTGGCGGCCACGTAGAGCTCGCCCCGCGCCGCATCGAAGATCGCCAGCTCGCCGCCGGTGACGCCGAGCAGGGCGACGGCGCGCTCGAGCGTGGCTTGCAGGGTGCGCGAGAGCTCTCGTTGCGTCAGGAGGTCGGACATCGAGGCGAGCACGGCCTCGTGCTCGTCGGCGCGTTGCTTCTGGGCCACGATGAGGCGGGCCCGCGCGATGGCGATGCTCGCTTGGTTCGCCGCGGCCGTGAGGATCTCGAAGTCGCTCTCGTCGAAGGCGTCGGGTTCGGTGCTCTCCACCGCCAACACGCCGATCACCTCGCCATCGATGACAAGGGGGATATCCACTTCGGAGCCGCTGTTGAGCGTGGGCTCGTAGGTGGATTCGCGACGCACCTCGGGCGTGTAGTGCAGTTGCTTCTCGAGTACGGCGCGCTCGGTGATGCCGTGACCCTTGGCGAGCCGGAAGCCGGGCTGCGCGGCGGTCCATCCCACCGAGGCCACCATCACGCGGTCGCCCGTGGGCGGATCGATGAGGAAGACGCCGAGGAAGGCGTAGCCAAGCGCATCGTCGCGGAGGCCGTTGACGACGCTTTCGCAGATCTCCTGTTCGTTGGTGGCGGCGGCGATGGCCGAGCTGAGTCGGAGCAGGGCCGATTGGCGACGGGCAATTCCATCGTCGCGGAACGCCGTACGCGCCTTTGCCTTGACCTTCGCCTTCGGCGGGGCCTTCACTCGCGCCTTGGCATTCGGCTTCGTGCCGCGCTTGGAAATGGCCTTCCGCTTCTTCGCCGCCATTCGCCCCCCAGGAGATGCCCGCGTCGGGGGACGAATGTACGCCCCCGCGGCGACCCCCGATAGCGCGATGCCGTCGCTACACGGCGGCGGGCTGCGCGAAAGCCGGTGCCATCAACCCGGCCTTCGAGCGCCCGTGCGGATCCTGGCCGGCGCGGATGCGGTTCACCATCTCCAGCGCGGTTTCGGTGAGCGGCGGCAGCTCCATCGGGCTTTCCCCCACAGGAGTCACCCGCGTCCCCCACTTCACCAGGAGCGAACAGTACGTAAGCCCACCGCCGAAAGCGGGCATCAGGAGCCAGCTCCCGGGTCGCACGCGCCCTTCCTCCAGCGCTTCCACCAGCGCCACCGGTACGGTCGCGGCGCTCATGTTGCCGTACTTCTGCACCGTGAGCATCACTTTCTCCATCGGGATGCCGGCGTACTTGGCCACCGCCTCGATGATTCGCAGGTTGGCCTGGTGTGGTACCACCAGCGCGATCTGCTCGGCCGTGACACCCTGCGCCTCGAGCACCCGCTTGGAGGCGTCGGCCATGCCGTGGACGGCGCGCTTGAAGATCACCTGGCCGTCGAAGTCCCACAGCGTGTCGCCGAAGGTGATGCCGAGCCCGGAGTAGCCGCAGCCGAAGCCGCGCACGCGGAGCGAATCACGCGCCTCGGCGTCGCAGCCCATCACGGCGCCGAGCATGCCTTCCTCCTTCGCCGAGGCCTGCAGCACCACCGCCGCCGCGCCATCGCCGAACAGCACCGCCACGTTGCGGTTGCTCCAGTCCATGTAGCGGCTGATCAGCTCCACCCCGATCACCACGGCGTTCTTCACCAGCCCGGTGCGGATCATGGACGTCGCCGTGGCGAGCCCGTAGCAGAAGCTCGTGCAGGCGGTGTTGAGATCGATGCTCGCGGCCTTCGTCGCGCCGAGCGCGAGCTGCACGCCGGACGCGGAGTTCGGGCAGAGCTCCTCGTTGCTGACGCCGCCGTAGATGATGAGATCCACGTCGGCGGCCGCGAGCCCGGCGCAGGCCAGCGCCCGCGACGCGGCGATCGTGCTCATCTCCACCGCGCTGACGTGCGAGATGCGGCGCTCCTTCATCCCCGTCCGCGACGTGATCCACTCGTCGTTGGTGTCGAGGAAGGTCGCAAGGTCCTCGTTGCTGAGGACGGCGGGTGGCATGCACTTGCCCCAACCGGTGATGGCGGCGTAGGTCATGGTGGGCGACGGCTCAGGCGTTGGGGACGATGGCAGTGGCTTCGATCTCGACGACGGCGCGCGGTTCCATCAGCGCCGTGACTTCCACGGCGGTCATGGCCGGGAAATGCCGGCCGATCACCGCCCGATAGACTTCGCCGAGCTCGCGTCCGGCCGCAAGGTAGGCGGCCCGATCGGTGACGTACCACGTGAGGCGCACCAGGTGTTCGGGGCGCGCCCCGTCGGCCGCCAGCACGGCGACGATGTTCTCGAGCGCCTGCTTGGCCTGCGCCACCAGCGCATCACCCACCAACCGCTGCTCGGCGTCCCAGCCGATCTGGCCGGCCACGAAGATCGTGCGGCCGCTGGCGCTCACGCCGTTGGCGTAGCCCTTCGGGCGCGCCCAGCCTTCGGGCTGAATCACACGATGGTTCATTGCGGCTCCTTGAGGCGGAAGCGCTGCAGCTTCCCGGTGTCGGTCTTGGGGAGCGCGGCCACGAACTCCACGAGCCGCGGATACTTATAGGGTGCGATGGTCGCCTTCACGAACTCCTGGATGCTCCGCGCGAGCGCGTCGCTCGCCTCCACGTCGGGTTTCAGGACGATGAAGGCCTTCACCGCCTGCCCCCGGTCCTCGTCGGGCACGCCGACCACCGCGCACTCGAGCACGGCCTCGTGCTGGAGCACCGCCGACTCGACCTCCGGCGCGCCGATGTTGTAGCCTGAGGAGAGGATGAGATCGTCGGTGCGCGCCTTGAAGAACACGTAGCCCTCGCCGTCCATCATCGCCGCGTCGCCGGTGAGGTTCCATCCGTCGCGCACGTAGTCGCGCTGGCGCGGGTCATTCAGGTAGCGGCATCCGGTAGGGCCGCGCACGGCGAGGCGCCCCACCGAGCCCATCGTGACCGGCTGCAGCTCGTCGTCCACGATGGCGACTTCGTAGCCCGGCACGGCGCGTCCGATGGCGCCGGGGCGCACATCCTTCCCTTCGGCGGCGATGAAAATGTGGATCATCTCGGTGGCACCGATGCCGTCGAGCATCTCGATGCCCGTCTCCTGCCGCCAGAACGTGCGCGTCGCATCCGGCAACGCCTCGCCGGCGGAGACGCTGGCCCGCAGCGACGCGGTGGACCAGCGCCCACGCCCACGGGCCAACGCCAGCGCCATCTGCCGGTAGAACGTTGGCGCGGTGAAGCTGATGGTGGCGCGCGTGGCCTCGATGGCGTCGAGCAGCAGTTCGGGCGTGGCCTTCTCGATGAGCACCGCCGCACCGCGCGCCGCCAACGGGAAACAGAGCAGGCCGCCGAGCCCGAACGTGAACGCCAGCGGCGGCGTGCCGATGCAGCGATCGCTGGCCCGCGTGCGCAGTACCTGCGCCGAGAATCCGTCGCACATCGCCATCACGTCGCGATGGAAATGCATGCAGCCCTTCGGCAATCCCGTCGTGCCCGAGGTGAAGGCGATCAGGCACACGTCGTCTCGGCTGGTGGCAACGGGCACGAACGGCGCCGCGTGCTTCGCCATCCGCGCCTCGAGTCCGTCGGCGCCATCGCCGCCCCAAAGACAGACGGCGCGCACGCTGCTGTCAGCGTCGATCGCCTCCTGCAGTTCGGCAGCGAGCCGCGCGTCGCAGAGCGCCGCTTGGCACTTGGCTCGCTCGATGATCACGCGCAGTTCCTTCGTGCGGAGCAGCGGCATGGTCGTCACCGCAACGAGTCCGGCCTTGATCGTCGCCAGCCAGGCCGAGGCCATCCAGCGGCCATTGAATCCGCGCAGGAGCACGCGATTCCCTGGCACAAGGCCGAGCTCCGCCGTGAGCACGTGCGCAATGGCGTCCACCTGGCGTTGGAGCTGCGCGTAACTCACGTCCACCCAACTATCCCCCGCCGGCACCACCAGGGCAGGGGAATCCCCGTGCCCCTCGCGCACCGCATCGTCGAGCAGGCGCTCGGCGGCGTTGAGGCGCTCCGGGTAGTCGTACGGTGGCTCGCGGTGCATCACCGGCCATTCCTCGGCCGGTGGAAGCTGTTGGCGCGGCCAGTGGTCCACGTGCGCGCTGGGCGCGAGATCCTTCGGGGCGGCGGTGGGCATCGGGGATGTCCTCTACCGGGAGGGATTGGACTTGAGCGTCTCGCGACCCACCAGCAGTCGCTGGACTTCGGAGGCACCTTCATAGATGCGGAGTGCGCGTACGTCGCGGTACAGGCGCTCGACGATGTGGCCCACGCGCACGCCATGCCCGCCGTGGAGCTGCACGGCCCGATCAATGATGCGCTGGGCCTGCTCGGTGGCGGCGAGCTTCGCCATGGCGGCCACGGCCGTCGTGCGGTCGGCTGTGGTATCGCGTTGCCACGCCGCGCGGTACGTGAGCAGGGCAGCGGAGTCGAGTTCGGTGGCCATGTCGCCGACGATGGCCTGCGCCAGCGGTTGCGATGCGAGCGTGGCACCGAACATGGCACGGGCGCTGGCGTGCTTCACGGTTTCGTCGAGCGCGCGCCGTGCGAATCCGAGCGCCGCTGCGGCAACCGACACGCGAAAGATGTCCAGGGTGCGCATGGCCAGGCGGAACCCCTGACCTTCCTCGCCGAGGCGGTTGGCGTCGGGCACCAGGCACGCATCGAAACGCAATGTGGCCAGCGGGTGCGGGGAGATCGTAGGGATGCGTTCGACCACGGCGAGTCCCGTCGCGTCGGCCGGCACGAGGAAGGCGGAGATGCCCTTCGATCCGGTGCTCGCTTCGTCGCTGCGTGCGAAGACGCAGTAGAAGTCGGCGATGCCGCCGTTGGAGATCCAGGTCTTGCTGCCGTCAATCCGCCAGTCGGCGCCGACGCGCGTGGCCCTCGTGGTGATGGCGGCGACGTCGGAGCCCGCGTCGGGCTCCGAGAGCGCGAAGGCAGCGATGGATGACCCGCTGGCTACGCGGGGCAGCCACGCCGCGCGCAACGCATCGCTGCCGTCGAGCGTGATGGCCCCTGAGCCGAGGCCCTGCATGGCAAAGGCGAAATCGGCGAGGGCGTCGTGCGCCGCGAAGGTTTCGCGGAGCATGCAGAGCGCGCGCGAGTCGATGCCAGGCAGGGCACCGCCGTGTGCGGCCGGCACCGCGTAGCGCAGGAATCCCGCCGCGCCGAGGCGGCGCACCCACTCGCGGCAGGCGGCGTCGGCGTCGGAGGCATCCACCTCCTGGTCACGCACCCACGCGGCGGCTCGCGCGGCGAGCTCCCGGTGGGCGTCGGTGAAGAACGGCCAGGCGTAGTGCGACATCTCAGTTCCCCTCGAACTGTGGTGCCCGCTTGGCCGCAAAGGCTTCGTAGGCGCGTCGGAAATCCTGCGTCCCCATGCAGATCGCCTGCGCCTGCGCCTCCATCTCCAACGCCTGCTCCAGCGGAAGGCTCCACTCCTGCAACAGCATCCTCTTGGTCATTGCGTGCGCGAAGGCGGGCCCGTTGGCGAGCGCCGCGGCGCGCCCCTGCGCCTCGGCGAGCAATGCGTCGGGTTCGACGATGGCATTGAAGAATCCCCAACGCTCTCCTTCGGGGGCGTCCATGTCGCGGCCGGTGTAGAGCAACTCGGCGGCGCGTCCCTGTCCGATGATGCGTGGAAGGATGGCGCAGGCACCCATGTCGCAGCCGGCGAGTCCCACCCGCGTGAAGAGGAAGGCCGTGCGCGCGCGGGGTGTGGCCAGGCGCAGGTCGCTGGCCATCGCGAGAATGGCGCCGGCGCCCGCCGCCACGCCATCCACCGCGGCGATGATCGGTTGCGGCGCGCGGAGCATCGCCAGCACGAGGTCGCCGGTCATGCGGGTGAAGGCGAGCAGCTCGGGCTCGCTCATCTCCGTGAGTGGCGCGATGATCTCGTGCACATCGCCGCCGGAGCAGAAGTTGCCCCCGGCGCCGGTGAGCACGATGGCCCGCACATCCGACGCGTACGGCAGCTCGCGGAAGAGGTCACGCAGTTCGGCATAGGACTCGAACGTGAGCGGGTTCTTTCGTTCCGGCCGGTTGAGCGTGATGGTGCCCACCCGTCCGTCGGCGGAGACCGACCATTGGAAGTGGGCGAATGTCCGTGCCGCGAACGGGCGCCGCATCGCGGTGATGGGATCAGGAGCGCTCATCGGGTCTCCGGGTGGGGCGCACGCGCTGCTTGAGGGTGCCAAGCGCGCCCTGCAGGGCGCGTCGTTCGGCGGGAGCCAGGGTGTCGAACAGGTCGGCGATCAGTCCTTCGTGCATGCGGGCCATGGCCTCGAAGTGGCGTCGGCCCGCCGTGGTCAGCCGGACGACGGTTGCGCGGCGGTCATCTGCATCGGGGCGCCGCTTCACCATACCCTCGCGCTCCAACGCCGCCACGAGCCACGTCACATTCCCGTTGGTGGTCAGCGTCCGCTCCGAGAGTTCCCCCATGCGGAGTCCGTCAGGCACGCGGTGCAACTGCGCCAAGAGGTCGAAGCGCGGAAGCGAGGAGCCGAACTCCCGCTTGAGCGCGCTGTCCACGGTGCGCTGCACCATCGTCGTGGCCGTGAAGAGCCGCAGCCAGAGGCGCAGCGCATCGTGGTCATCGTGCGCGAGGCGCGACTCGGGATCCAGCAGGCGGGCTGCCGTCGCGCCCATCAGCCGTCAATCCCCATCACGACCTTGGTCTCGCCCGTGCGCGTTGCCGCGTCGGGCAAAAGGTACGCCACCACCGCGTCCGCCACCTCCTGCACCGTCACGAGCCGCGGCTGGCGCGCGTCGGCCAGGATCATCTGCAGGGCCTCGGCTTCGGAGCGACCGGTCTTGGCCGAGATCCTGGCGAGCGAGCCGGACACCAGATCGGTGTCCACGTAGCCCGGGCAGACGGCATTGACGGTGATGCCCTTCGTGGCGAACTCGGCGGCGAGCGCGCGCGTGAGGCCCACCAACGCGTGCTTGGCGGTGACGTAGTGCGCGACGAACGGGGCCCCGGCGAGCCCGGCGATGCTCGCCACGTTCACGATGCGGCCGCTGCCGCGCGCGAGCATCCCCGGAATCACCGCCTGCGCCGTGTGCAGTGCCCCGAGCACATGCACGCTGAACATCTCCATGAAGAGTTCAGGCGTGGTCTTGAGGAAGGGGACGGTCTCCACGCTGCCGGCATTGTTCACCAGCAGGCTCACCGGCCCGAGCGCGGCTGCGGCGTCCGTGCATCCCCTTACGACGGCTGCGCGGTCGCTGATGTTGCCGACCTGCACGATGTGGGTGCGCGTCCGCACCCCGCTTGCCACTCGCTCGGCGCCGGCGCGATCCCGCACCATCAGCGTCACGTCGGCGCCGAGGGCGGCGAGGGAGTGGACGACCGCCGCGCCAATCCCGCGGTTGGCGCCGGTGACGAGGGCGTGCTGGCCGGCAAGAATGCTCACGTCAGTTCCCCCTTCGGCGGTGCGGTGACGGCGGCGGCGAGGGTCGCACGCTCGCGTTCCATCAGGCGGTCGAGCTGCTGTTTGGCCGCGCGATACTGTGGTGGCCACAGTGCATCGCTGCCAGGATAGCCCACGCGGGCCGATTCGGTCAGCGTCCATCCGGGGTTCACCAGGTGCGGCCGGCCGATGGCCACCAGGTCGGCGCGGCCTGAGGCAATCACGCCGTTGGCCTGGTCGGCATCGGTGATGGCCCCCACCGCGATGGTCGCGATGCCGGCCTCCTGGCGCACACGGTCGGCGAAGGGTGTCTGCCACATCCGTCCGAAGACCGGACGTTCGGCCTTCACCACCTGTCCGGCGCTCACGTCAATCATGTCGGCGCCTGCGGCCTTGAAGCGCCGGGCGATGTCCACCGCATCGTCGCCCGTGTTGCCCCCCTCGGCCCAATCGTGCGCTGAGATGCGCACCGACATCGGGCGATCGGCGGGCCAGACCGCCCGCATCGCAGCGAACACCTCGAGGGGGAACCGCGCACGCGCCTCGGGGCTGCCGCCGAAGGCGTCGCGGCGCGTGTTGGTGAGCGGCGACAGGAACGCCGAGAGGAGGTAGCCGTGTGCGCAGTGCAGTTCGAGCCAGTCGAATCCTGCCTCGGCGCCGAGCCGCGTGGCGCGGACGAACTCCTCGCGCACGCGATCCATGTCGTTGCGGTCCATCTCGCGGGCCGTTTGCGAAATGCCGTCGAGGTATTGGATGCGCGATGGCGCGATGAGGGGCCACTCGCCATCGGGCAGGGGCTGGTCGATGCCTTCCCACATCTTCTGGGTGGCGCCCTTCGCGCCGGCGTGCCCAAGCTGCAGGCCGATGCGCGCGCCGCTCTGCTCGTGCACGAAGCGCACGATGCGCGCCCAGGCGTCGCGATGGCGTCTGTTCCAGAGCCCGGTGCACCACGGCGTGATGCGGGCGTCGGGGGCGGGGCAGGTCATCTCCGTCATCACGAGGCCGGCCCCTCCCAGCGCGCGGGCGCCGTAGTGCACGAGATGCCAATCGGTGGGCATCCCGTCGGTGTCGGCGCTGTACTGCGCCATCGGAGAGACCACCACGCGGTTCCGCAGCGTCACACCACGGAGCGTGAACGGGGTGAGCAGGGCGGGGGGCGCCGGCACCGCGGGGTCCACCGGCAGCCCGGCCTGCTGGGCGAACCAGCGTTCGAAGGATGCCACGTAGGCCGGATCGCGCGCGCGGAGGTTCTCGTGGGAGATCCGCTGCGAGCGCGTGAGCAGGGAGTAGGCGAACTGCTCCGGTGCGAGCCGCGCATAGCGGTCCACGTGCTCGAACCACTCGGTGGAGTTGCGGGCGGCGTTCTGCAGCTTGAGCACCTCCACCGAGCGCTCGGCCTGATAGCGCTGCAGGGCGCGCGGCAGGTCGGGCTCCTCGGCGAGGATGGCATCGAGGGCGATGGCATCCTCGAGGGCGAGCTTGCTGCCCGAGCCGATGGAGAAGTGCGCCGTGTGCGCGGCGTCTCCGAGCAGGACGACCGGGACGCTGCCGATCCAATGCACCCAGGACCGGCAGGTGATGCGCGGGAATCGGATCCATTGCGCTGAGCCGCGGAGGTGCGTGGCGTTGCTCATCAATGGCGCGCCGTCGAGACGGTCGGCGAAGAGCCGTTCGCAGAAGGCAATCGCGTCCGCGGCGTCCATCGCGTCGAGTCCGGCGCGTTCCCAGACGTCCTGCGGCGTCTCGACGATGAAGGTGCTCATCGCGCCGTCGAACTGGTAGGCGTGGGCCTGGAACCAGCCGTGCTCCGTCTCGCGGAAGGCGAAGGTGAAGGCATCGAACTTCCGCGGGGTGCCCAGCCAGACGTAGCGGCAGAGGCGGAGGTCGGTATCGGGGCCGAACGAGTCGCGGTAGCGCTCGCGGATGCGAGAGTTGAGCCCGTCGGCCGCGATGATGAGGTCGGGCCGTTCGGTGGCGACGATGGCGTCGAGATCGGCGGGGAGCTCCGTCTGGAACTGCAGCTCGACACCGAGCGCCGTGCACCGCTCGTGGAGGATGGCGAGGAGTGCCTTGCGTCCGATGCCGCTGAAGCCGTGGCCACCGGAGCGGATGGCGCGGTTGGCGAAGTGGATCTCGATGTCGTCCCAGTGGTGCAGGGCGCGGGCGATGCGGGCAGCGCTGTGGGGATCGGCGGCGCGGAGGTTGTCCACCGTCTGGTCGGAGAGGACCACGCCCCAGCCGAAGGTGTCGTCGGGGCGATTGCGCTCGCCGACCGTGATCCGGGCATCCGGATGGCGGCGCTTGAGCAACAGGGCGGCGTAGAGGCCGCCGGGTCCACCACCCACCACGAGCACGCGCACGGTTGGTCGGCTCCACTCGGGACGGGGACAAGGGTACGGCGCAATGGTTCAAAGTTCAAGTAAATCGCGTAGGGGCGACCGGACGCGGCGGTCGTGGAGGCCGACTATCTTCCGTGCGTGACCATCGAATCGACGGCCCGTCGCGGCCATCTATATGAAGTGGCCCGCCCCGGAGTCGGGTGATGGCGGCCAAACGGAAGCGCGGGGGCAGGGCGCGGCGCGGCGGCGGAGCGGGATCCAAGGCCGCGCCGCGGCAGTCGGCCCTCACCTCCCACCCCACGGGACGCGCCGCCTACACCGAGACGAGACGCTGGCTGCTGGCCCAGCACGGGCCGGTCTGTGCCTACTGCGAGCGACTGGTGCCCGAGCGGACCATCACGCTCGATCACGTCACGCCGCGCCGCGGGCTCACGGCCTACGATCGGCGCGACAACCTCGTCCTCTGCTGCAAGACCTGCAACTCGGCCAAGGCGGACAAGCCGATCCTCGTGTTCCTCCTCGGCAATCGCGCCCGCGTGGTCGCGATGTACAAGTACGGCCAGCACCTCAGCCATCAGTTGGTGGAGATGGTGAAGGATCTGCTGCCGGAGAACGAGCGGCCGCCATTGCCGACCGGGCCGGCCTCCGCGAAGGCCAAGCCGCGGGGACGCCGCCGGAAGTGGGCCGAGATGCACCCGCACGACAACGACGGTGCCGACCCCTACCTCGACGCCTGAGCGATGAGCGAGATCCGACGCATCACCACCGCCACGGCTCCCATTCCTGCCGGCCATTACTCGCAGGCCGCCGTGCACGGCGGCGTGGTGTACGTCGCCGGCCAGTTGGCCATTGATCCGGCCACCGGGGAGAAGTTGCTCGGCTCGATCGAGGAGCAGACCGAGCGCACGCTGCGCAACGTCGAGGCCATCCTGCTCGCGGCGGGCAGCGATCTCGCGCACCTCCTGAAGGTGACGGTGTATGTCACCGACATGGCGCACTGGGGCGCGGTGAACGCGGTGTACGCCCGCGTCCTCGGTGATGCGCGGCCCGCCCGTGCCATCGTACCGGTCAAGTCGCTCAACCATGGATTCCTGATCGAAATCGACGCCATCGCCGCATTGAGGGACGTCGCTTCGCCCTGACGGAGGTTTGGATGCCATACGCCCGCGCGCTCATCGCATTCGGCGTACTCGCCGAGCTGGCCGGCTGCGCCCGCTCCATTGATCCCAACGCGCCCGGCGCGGCCCAGCAGTCCCCGACGCCCTCGTATACCGCTGGCGTGGTCAGCGTCGAGACGGTTGCAGGCGGGCTGGAGAATCCTTGGGGCATGGCCTTCCTGCCCGATGGCCGCATGCTCGTCACGGAGCGCCCCGGTCGCCTCCGCATCGTCACGGGGGACGGCAAGCTTTCGGCGCCGTTGACTGGTGTGCCGGCCGTCTACGCGCGCGGACAGGGTGGCCTGCTCGACGTGGAGATTGATCCCGACTTCGCGTCCAACCGACTGGTCTACCTCACCTACGCCGAGCCTGGCCCTGATGGCGCCGGGACGTCGGCGGCGCGCGGACGGCTGACCGACGCGGGACTCAGCGACGTGCAGGTGATCTACCGGCAGCGTCCCAAGGTGGAAGGCGGTGGTCACTACGGGTCGCGCCTCGTCTTCGCGACTGACGGCGCCCTCTTCATCACGCAGGGCGATCGCATGGACTACCGCGAGCGCGCCCAGGATCTCACGATGGGCATGGGGAAGATCGTGCGCATCCATCCGGACGGCCGCATTCCCATCGACAATCCCTTCATCGACCACGCCACGGCGCAGAAGGAGATCTGGTCGTACGGCCATCGCAATGTGCAGGGGGCGGCGCGGCACCCCGAGACCGGACAGCTCTGGACGGTCGAGCACGGCGCACGCGGCGGCGACGAACTCAACCACCCGGAGCCGGGCTTGAACTACGGCTGGCCGGTCATCACCTACGGTCGCGACTACTCGGGATTCCGCATCGGCGAAGGGAACGTGAAGTCGGGGATGGAACAGCCCGTGTACTACTGGGATCCCGTCATCGCGCCTTCGGGAATGGCATTCTACACGGGAGATCGCTATGCGGGCTGGGCAGGAAGCATCCTCATCGGCTCCCTGTCGCCCGGCGGGCTCGTGCGCCTCACGCTCGCCGACGGGCGGGTGACCGAGGAGACGCGCTACCTTGGCGAGATCCGCGAGCGGATCCGCGACGTGGTGCAGGGGCCGGACGGATTCGTCTATCTGCTCACGGACAGCCGTGCGGGGCGCGTCCTGCGCGTGGTGCCCGCGGCGCGCTGAACGCGCCGCGGGCCGCGGCGCTCACATCAGGAAGAGCGTCGCCAAGCCGAGCAGCATCCCCATGCTGGCCACGTCGGTGGCCGTGGGGAGGACGATGCTCGAGGCGGTGGCGGGGTCGGCACCGACCTTCTGCAGCGTGAGCGGGATGAGGGC
>JANJUF010000117.1 GCA_024710705.1 Gemmatimonadaceae bacterium
CGTGCCCGACTCCGTGCAGATCCCCGTCGGCACCTATTACGCCTACTTCACCGTCACCGCGCAGGACGTCGTCGGCACCGTGCAGATCCAGGCGGCCGCCACCGGCTACAGCCCGGCCACCGTGAACCAGGAAGTCACCGCACCGCGCTTCCTGCTGTACGCGCCCACCCTCATGCGGTCCACGCAGCTCCCCGCCGGCATCACCGTCCAGGTCGCGGACGCCAACGGCAACGCGCACTACGCCAATGAGAACGTGGTCGTCACGCTCGTAGCGTCCGACCCCGGCGTGGCCTACTTCGACTCCGCCAGCGTCACTATCCTCGCCGGCCAGATGGGCAACAGCCAGGCACGCATCATCCCTGTGTCGCCCGGCACCATCCAGCTCTCGGCCGAGGACCTGCGGACCGATGCCTGGCGCTACGGCGAGGCCGCCATCACGCTGGCCGTGACCATTCCCAACCTCGGGCTCAGCTGGAGCAGTCCCATCCAGATCGGCATCGGGCAGTGGGTGGAGCAGTATGTCCACACGCCAGACTACCAAACCGCGCCGCTGACCGTCTCGTTCGCGCACGCCACGCCAAACACCATCACGGCCGACACCGTGACCGTGGACAACGGCACCTACTTCCGCTACTTCCGGATCACCGGTGCGAGCGCCGGCGTGGACACCCTGCGCGCCACCGCGCCGAACCACAACGGCACGTCGGCGCCGATGGTGGTGGGCCTGGGGAACGTGGACGGCATCCTGAACTGGCCGACCACGCTGAGCACCGATTCCGTGGCCGTGACGTTGCGGACCAAGTCGCCGGATGGCACCGTGCGCAACGTGGCGACGGCGACTACGTTCACGTTGGCGGTGGATGCCAACCTGCAGTTCTGGTCCGGCGGGGCGAACAGCGCGCAGATCACCAGCGTGGTGGTGCCGGCGGACGGGAGCCAGGTGACGTTCTATCTCAAGCGGACCGGAGCCGGGACGGCGAATGTGAGCATCAGCTCGGGGAACTATACGACGTATACGGCGGCGGTAACGGTGAACGCGCCGTAGTGGGTGGCATCGTCGATTTTCACAGCCATCTGATTCCCGGCGTGGACGATGGCTCGATGAGTGTGCAGCAGTCGCTCGACTCCCTTGCCGCCTTTGCCGCGCAGGGCGTGACGACGGTGGTCACCACTCCGCATTTTGACGCCTCGCTCACGCGCGATCCCGCCCTGCTCGAGCGGCGGCTCGGGCAGTTCGATCGGGCATGGGCGCTGCTCACCGAGGCCGCGGCCAAGGTGTCGGGCCTGCCTTTGCTTCAGCGCGGCGCCGAGGTGATGCTGGATGAGCCGGATGTGGACTTGAGCGACCCGCGGATCCGGCTTGCGGGCGGGCCGTTCGTACTCTGTGAGTTTCCGGGGCTGCGGTTGCCGCCGAACGCCGAGTGGGGGGTGCAGAACCTCGTGCGGCGCGGCTGGCGGCCGATCGTGGCGCATCCGGAGCGGTACCGGAACCTTGATGCCGAGCTTGGCGCACTTGCGCGGCTGCGGGCAGCGGGGGCGGTGTTCCAAATGAACTCTGGGTCGTTGCTGGGGCACTATGGCGAGGAGGCGGAGCGGGTGTCGCGGCGGTTGTTGGCGCTCGGCTGGGTGGAGTATCTGTCGAGCGATCATCACGCGAGGGGAACGCCGGCGACGGCGCGGGCGGTGGCGCTGCTGCGGGAGCATGGGGGGGCGCAGCAGGCGGTGCGGCTGACGGAGGAGAATCCGGGACGGATGCTGGTGGGGGACGCGCCCGTCGAAGTACCGCCCGTGGAGATTGCGGTCGGGAACAGTCCGTGGTGGAAGCGACTGGGGTCGCGCCGGTCCTAGGCGGAGCAGACGGTCATTCGATCGCGCACTCGCTCAGGCCGGTTTTCTCGCCCAGATCTCGTAGAGGTTCCCGAATGCCTCGGGATACCGGAGTTCGAACTGGTGCCACGCCTGTGGATTGCGCAGCTCCTCTCCCGAGGGGTACCGGACCCAGAGTCGGTCGAGCGGAGGCGGTGGCGGCTCAATGGTGCAGAACTCCAGACCGGCGGAGTGGAGCAACGCCAGTGCCTCGGGGATAGTGTAGCGGTGCTCAAGAGGATGAAAGAGCAGGTCTCGACACCGAACGAGGTCAAAGAAGTCCCACCTGAGCGACAGGCGACGGTCAATCGCGTCCGGGTCGTCCTGCATCAGATTCCAGCGAAACGCGCGAACTTCGTCGTCGCTGATGTCACCGATTCTGACCTCGTGCCCGCGGCGGAGGCGCGCGATCTCCGTGCGGGCCAGCTCGCTGTAGAGGGAGATGTGCACGAGTCCCCCAGGCTTCGTCACCTCAGCGAGCGCCGCCAGGCCTGCCTCGGGATCAGGCAGATGATGGAGCACTCCGGTACACTCGACGATGTCAAACTGCCGTCCGAGCCGTGACGACTCGAGCAGATTGGCGCGGAGCAGCTCCAGGGACCGTACGCCGTACTTCTCGGCCATCACGGCAGCGTACGCCAGGCTGGCGCGGCTCAGGTCAATTCCCGTGATCCGCGTGTGGTCGCCGTACCCAAATGCGTAGGCGATGGCCTTGGAGCCCGTGCCGCAGCCGGCCACCAAGACGTCGAGCGGTCGCTCGGGATCAGCGAAGGCGGCGTCTCCTCCCCACGCGGCCACGTCGAGTCGGCGAGTGCCACGGGATGGAATCTGCCAGTCGAGCCAACGCGGGTACGGGTACTCCTCGTAGAGGCTGACCACCTCAGCGTACCCGTCCTCCGCCGATCCGATGCTCGGAATCCGATCTCGCCACGACCTTCGTGCCGTCGCCTCATCAAGCGCCGCGCTCACGATGCCACGGAAGACATCCGGCATCTCGTCGTACAGCTCAGCGCCGGCCGACGCCTCGGCAGCCACCCGCTCAATGCGGTCGTAGAGACACTTCTGCACGAACACCACCCACCGCGGTCTCGATTGGACCTGTTCGGCGTGCCAGTCCAGCGCGATGTGCTCCTCGCGCGACGCTCGCCAGACGAGTTCGTTGTTGATGCACTGTTGCAGCAACGTCGCCACCAGGTCGGAGAGCTTCGCGTCCTTGCACCACTGCACTCCGCCGATCACCAATCGCCGGCGCACTGCGGTCAGCAGCAGTTCGGTCGCGATGTCCGTATTGATGGTCCGTCGGAGTCGCGCATGCCAATCGTGCGGAAGGAGGCGGTCCAAGTCGGTCGAGCCGATGAGCGCGGCGGCCGCGGCATCCCACCCGCAGCGCCGGCCCAGATCGAAGATGCCTTGCAGCGGATCTCGCCGTATCAGCCTCCGCAGGGGATCGGCGAGCGGCGAGTGGCGAACGACAGCTCGAACGGCGTGCGAGGCCCTGCTGGAAAGCGACATGCGACAGCGGATTGACAGGGTGGACATGGCGTGGCTCCTGCGCTCACGCGACGCTCCTTTTGCATTCTGCGACTGGCGCTCGCATCTTCGCAAGTCCGCGCGGCTCTCCAGCGCCGGTAGATTTCTCCTGCTCCCCGCGACTACGCTACATGACCCGTCGATCGGCATCGTTCGACACCCCGGAGCTTCGCGCCTGGACCCGATGACCTTCTGGCTATTCACCCTGAGCGCGTCCGCAGCGGTCGTGCTGTACTCGTACGCAGTGTATCCCGCCCTGCTCTGGCTGTTGGCGCGCGTGAAGCGGGCGCCGGAGATCGTGCGTGCGGAGCCAGCCGTGTGGCCGCGGATTTCGATCACGTTGCCGGCGTACAATGCGCAGGACACGCTGCGGCCGGTGCTCGAGGCACTGGTGGCGGTGGACTATCCCGCCGACCGGCGGCAGATCCTCGTGGTGTCGGACGGATCCACCGATGGCACCGACGATCTCGTGCGCGAGTACGCCGCGAAGGGCGTGTCGTTGCTACGGGTGGAGGGGCGACTCGGGAAGACCGAGGTGGAGAACCGGGCGTTCGATTCGCTCACCGGCGAGATCATCGTGAACACCGATTCGTCGGTGACGGTGCGGCCGGATGCGATCAAGAAGTTGGTGTCGGCGTTTCAGGATCCTCGTGTGGGGGTTGCATCGGCGCGGGATGTGTCCATCGCCTCCGTGGGTGCCAAGGGGCACGCGTCGGAAGCCGCCTATGTGGGTTACGAGATGTGGGTGCGCGACCTGGAGACCTCCGTGAGCGGCATCATCGGGTCGTCGGGGTGCTTGTACGCGATTCGGGCCTCGTTGCATCGGCGGCAGTTGCCGGGGCACTTGAGCCGCGATTTCTCGTCAGCCTTGTGGGCGCGGTTGAATGGGCTGCGCGCGGTGTCGGTGCGGGATGCGGTGTGCTTCGTGCCCCGCGCGGCGAGCATGCGGATCGAGTATCGGCGGAAGATCCGGACGATGAGCCGTGGGATTCAGACGCTGTTCTACCACGGCCGGTTGCTGGATCCGCTGCGGTACGGAGTGTTTGCGTGGATGTTGTGGAGCCACAAGCTGGTGCGGTGGCTGGTGCCGTTTGCGCTGGTGGTTGGGGCGGTGGCGGCGTGCGTGATCAGCCGCGTTGCGCTGGTGGGATTGTTGGTCGGATTGGCGGTGGCGGCGCTGGGGTGGTGGTGGCCTGGAACTGCGAAGGCCCCCAAGCTGGCGGCTATGGGGGCCTACTTTGTGTCCGGGACTTGGGCGGGCGTGGTGGCGTGGAAGCGGGCGCTGTTGGATGAGCGGGCGCCGGTGTGGGAGCCGACGCCGCGGGTGGTTAGCGGAGGGTTCTGAAGACCACTGCAGAGATGATCGGCGACAGGAACAAGAAGATGAAACGAGTTCTTTCCTGGCCCTGCAGTGATTGGGAGCGCCGGTCGAGGACGAGCTGATCGCCCTCATTGAGGCCGAGCGCGCCGATCACCATGCCTTCCACGATTGCCCCTCTCACCTCGCGTTCATCGAGTATTACCGTGTCGCCGCGCACCACACGCATGTTATCGGTGGAGGCGTCCACGGTCGGACCACCGGCAAGCATGATCAGGTTGTCAATGCGAGTCTCGAGCGGAATGTTGTAGTACCCGGGCCTCCCCACTGACCCGAAGACTGCCACGCGTACCAGCGGCCGCGTGGTAGCGCGCGAGTTCAGGATGACTTCGTTCACTGCAGTGTTTACGCGGTTCTGCAGTTCCGCCCTCAGCACGCCCGCCAGAGAGATTTCGCCGATGTTGCGGATGCTGATGCGCGCGCCTTCAAACACCGTTAGGGTGTCCTGAAAGTCGCTGAGCGTGGGAGCAGCCTGCAGACCATCCGGAATCGATCCCTCGATTTCCACGTAGATACGGTCGCCGACCCGGAAATCCCCTTCGCTGAGCCGGCGGCGAATGGTCGCCGCCTCCTGTGCCGACCGCGCGCGGGCGCGCGCGGAGTAGGCGGTCGAGCTCGCCAAGGCATCGAGCTGTGTCGCACGGCTCTCGAGCTCGGCGCGGGACGCGGTCCACGCGGAGCCGAGATCCGATTGCGTTGCTGCCACACCCGGCAAGACGCAAAGGCCGGCGGTGAGGGCAACTACCAGTTGGAGTATTCGACCGAGCATGCGATTCATGACTCCAAGAATACGCTGACGAACGGACGGTGCGCTATAATGACGCGCCGTTGCACTCGCGCGCCACAGACTCGCGTGGGTGTGGCTGTGACGCATCGCACAATTGATGCAGTCACCTCTGCGTAAGGGGGTAACCCATTGCTAGTAGGCGACTTGCCGCAAATCGTGCCTGAAGCATGATACGTGCAGTACTTGTCGCGTCCGCTCAACCTTACCCAGTCCATGACCGCACCCCGTCCGCGCGTTCGCCCACCGCTCACCCTGATCGCCAACAGTCAGGAATGGCATTCCCGGTCGCTCGAGAGCATCCTCGGGCCCCACGGGTATGCGGTGCTGCGCGCCTACACCGGCAAGCAGGCCATCGAGCGAGCGGTCGAATCCCGTCCGGACCTGATCTTCGTGGACACGGACCTTCCTGATCGCGACGGCTTCGACGTCGTCCGCGAACTCCGGGAGAATCCGCACATCAGCCCCAGCACCCCGATCATCATGACGAGCCCGGGGCACACCAGCCGCCAGCGGCGGCTGGACGCGCTCCGCGCCGGTGCCTGGGACTACATCGGGGCGGTCATTGATGGCGAGGAGCTCCCGTTGCGCCTCGACACGATGGTCCGCGCCAAGATGGAATCCGACCGCGTGCGGGAGGAAGGGCTCCTGGACGAACTCACGGGCCTGTACAACATGCGCGGCCTCGCACGCCGGGCCCGCGAACTGGGCTCCCAGGCCTTCCGCCACAAGGAGCCGCTCGCCTGCATCGTGTTGACGCCGATGATGGCCAACTCGCCCGATGCGACTGAGCAGATCATCGAGGAACTCGCCGGAGTGCTCCGCGCCACCGGACGCTCCTCCGATGTCATCGGAACCCTCGGACCGGGCGAGTTCGCGATCATCGCCGGCGGCACCGACTCGGTGGGGGCGGAGCGCTTCGCCGAGCGCCTGGCCGAGGCGGCAGGTCGCATCTTCGGCAGCAAGGACGTGAACGTCGCCGTCGGCTATGATGCCGTGCAGAACTACTCGGAGGCGCCGATTGACCCGAGCGATATGCTCTCGCGCGCCACGACGGCAATGCGCCGTTCCCGCGCCGACGCCGTTCCGGGGCGCCGCCTCAGCGTGAGCCGCTTCGAGGCCGCGCTGAACTGAGGGCTACTTCTTGATGCCCGCCGTGAGCCGGCGGTGCATCTGCTCCTCCGATTCCACTTCGTCCTCGGAGCGGTAGCCGGGAATGTAGGAGTAGTAGCGGTACATCCCATCCGATGCACGGACGTCGTTGAGGATGGCACCGAGGACGCGGATCGGAAGCTTCTGCAGGGCCTCCAGGCGCGCACCGGCGAACGCGCGATCGGTGACGCCGTTCCGGAGCACCAACACCAAGCTCCCGGTGAGCGACGCGAGGACGAGCGCATCCACACCGGCGCCGAGCGGCGGCGAATCGACGATGATCGCCTGGTACCGCGTGCGGAGTTCCGCCATCAACTGCTGCATCTTCGGTGAGGCCAGCATCTCCGGCGCGGCCGCCAGGCGGGTGCCGGTTGGCATGAAGTCGATTCCGGCGTCTCCGACGGTGCGGATGGCTTCATCCAGCGTGACGCTCCCCGTGAGCAGCTCCATCAAGCCCGGCTTGCGCTCGACGCCGAACGCGCGATGCAGCACGCCGCGGCGATTGTCCGCGTCAATGAGGATCGTCTTCCGGCCGGATGCCGCGAAGGCCTTGGCGACGTTGGCCGAGGTGAACGACTTGCCGTCTCCGGGACCGGGACTCGTGATGGTGGTGATGAACGGCCCGGCGGTGCCGTGCGCGTACACCAAGCCCATGCGAATGGCGCGCGTGGCTTCGAGCAACGCCGAGACGTCGTCGCGATTCGGGGCCCCATTCGGCCCCTTTCCCAGCATCGGGAGGGCGCCGAGAATGGGCAGGCCGAGGTCGCGCGTGACTTGGTTGGGATAGCGGATGCGGCTGTCGAGCATGTCGAGCACGATGGCCAATGCGATGCCGAGCAGCAGCCCGCCCAGCACGCCAATCAACAAGATCTGGCTCACTTGGTCGCTCGCCGGACTCGTCGGCGGAACGGCCGGGTCCAGCAGCCGCAGGTCAGGAGCCGCGCTCAGCTCGGCCAGCCGCGCCTGCTCGTACGCCGACTGCAGCTGGGTGTAGATCATCGTGGCGACCTGCACGTTGCGCGTCCGCCGCGCTTCCTCGGTGAAGCGCACCGGAATCTGCTGCATCTCGCGCGACGAGGCGCCGATGCGTCCGTCCACATCACCGATCTGCTGTGAGAGATCCGCCATCAGCGAGCGTGCCTGCGCAGGAATGGTCTGCCGCTCCAGAGCGGCGACCTCCGCCTCCAGGCTGCGCACCTGCGAATGGCCAGGCGCAAAGGCCACGCGAAGCTGCTGCAGCCGAGCGCGCTTTTCCGTCAAGTCAGAGATTGCCGCCGAAAGCTCCCTGGAATTGCGTACCGCGGCAATCGTTCCGAGGCTCACTGCAAGCGACCGCGAGGTGTCGGCAGCCGATGCCAGGGCCCGCTCGATCGACTGGCGGTCACGTTCGAGGGCGTCGCGATCCACTCGCAGCTGGAAGAAGGCCTGACGCGCCGGATTCGTCTCCGTCAGCCCCGCCGTGGTCGCCACCGCGCCCTCGCTGGGCAGCGTGATCGTTTCCACCTTGTAGCGTTGCAGCTCGGTCTCGGCGTCTTGCAGATCGGTGCGCGCACTTGCCAACTGCTCGCCAAGGACCCGCGTCACCGTCGTCAGCTTCTCGCTCTTCAGCGTAGTCGCGACATCGATGAAGCGCGTCACCACATCATTCAGGATTGACGCGGTCACCACTGGATCGTTGCCGCGAAGCGAAAGCCGGAGCGATGAGCCATCGCGCGAGAGCGATGACACCAAGTTGTCATTCAGCGCCACCGCCGCATCCCGCAGTGAACGAACCCTGAACGGGACATCTCGAGCGGTCATCCGTCCAGTCGGCACCCACAGGAATCCGAACTTCCGGCCGAGCGAGTCGCCGACGGCTGCCGTCTCCGACATCGTGCCCGCAACGTTGCTGAGCTTCAGGTTGCCGTCAGCCAGCAACTCGAGGTTGTATTGATCGGGCACGTAGTTCGGCCCGAGCTCGAACGTCGTGAAGTACACAGAGTCGGCGCGACTCGTGGTCTCCAAATACGACTTCCGCTTGCGAATGACCTCATCGAGCACTTGGAAGGAGCGTGCAAGCTCGACCCAACCGATGCCATCCACCAAGGGCGCGGAACCTGTTGGACTGAGCTGCCACTGCCTGGCCGCCGGCAGCTGCACCGCCGCGCGGGCCTCGTACACCGGCTTCACGGTCATGCTCGCGCCCACGCCCGCCAAGGTCCCGGCGATGGTCAGCCCGACAATCCACCACTTGTGACGGATGATCGCGGCGAGATATCGCCGGAGGTCAACACCTCCCTCGTCATCGTCGAAATTCTGACCGGCAGCCAGCCCGCCAAGGTCAATCCCGGGGGTAGCTCCCTGAGGCGGCACGTCGTTCAAACCAGGAGTCATCGGTCAGTCAACCAAGCCAGAGAATCAATCAAGACGAGACGAATATACGATTCGGGCAGTCACTAAGGCGAAGCGTCTATATTTGATACGCTTGACGCGGGAAACCGGAGGTGATACCTACTATGGCGCCGGCGAGTCACTTGTAGCGTGCGTGCCACGCCCTTGCCACGGCTCCTCCAGCGTTTGTCCCCCACGCCCGTTCTACGTGACCAGTTCGTCCCCCGTTGCAGCCGAAGCGCCTGAGGGCCGAGAAAACTCCCTCGTCACCGGCGAGTTCCGCGCCACGCTCTCCGTCCTCATCGTTGACGATGAGCGCACCCTGCGCGAGACCTGTCGCGCCATCCTCAGCGGCCTCGGGTATCGCGTTGACGTCGCCTCCCGCGGCCAGGAGGCCTTAGACCTCCTGCAGCGCCGCAGCTTCGACATCGTCCTCAGCGACCTCTACCTCGCCGACGTCACCGGCGTCGAGATCACCAAGGCCGCGGTGGAGCGCAATCCGGCCCCCTTGGTGATCGTGATGACGGGCAACCCCAGCGTGGCCTCCAACGTCGAAGTCTTGCGCGCCGGTGCCTGGGATTACCTCCCGAAGCCTTTCTCGGCCACCCATCTCGAGATCCTCGTGGGACGCGCCGCGCACACCCTGATGGTGGCGCGCGAGGAGGGTGGCGACCCGAGCGACCGGGTCAATGCCGACCCCGACGACGACGCCCCCCTCGGCGTGTCCCCCGCCTTCGCGCGCTGCATCGAGCTCGCCCGCAAGGTCGCCGGGACGGACGCCTCCGTCTTCATCACCGGCGAGACCGGCTCGGGCAAGGAGATGATCGCGCAGTACATCCACCGCCGCAGCCGCCGCAGCCGCCGCCAACTGGTGGCCGTCAACTGCGCCGCCCTCCCGGAGGGCCTGCTCGAATCGGAGATGTTCGGGCACGTGAAGGGCTCGTTCACCGGGGCCGTGCGCGACAAGGCCGGCCTGCTCGAGACCGCCAGCGGCGGCACGATGTTCCTCGACGAGCTCACCGAGATGCCGAAGCCGTTGCAGGCCAAGCTGCTGCGCGTGATCCAGGACGGCGTGGTCCGGCGCGTC
>JANJUF010000132.1 GCA_024710705.1 Gemmatimonadaceae bacterium
CTGGGCTCGAAGCTTCCGGCTGCGCTCGAGGAGCGCCGCGCCCGTGCCGCGCGACTGCTCGAGCTCAACGAGTACGTGAATGACGCGGTGAAAGCACTCAAGGCGCGCGGGCTCGAGAGCCCCTACCTCAAGGCCTTCGTGGTGGCGCGCATCAACCATCTGCGGTTCGTCAAAGACAAGCACCCGGACTTCGACGCCACGCTCGACAAGATCATCGGCGCGGCCAAGCGCTTCAACGCCGGCAACGTCAAGCCCGACCAGATCGCGCGCAGCGGTGGGGCGCCGTCGAGCGAAGAGTAGGCCCTACAGGTACTGCATCCACCACTGGCGCGTGGCCCTGTCGCGCTTGCGCGCTGCGTACCATTTGCAGGGCCAGTACAGCGCGGTCACCACGGCGATGGTGACGGCGTAGAGCAGCGGAAGGCTCCACACGTAGCCCTCCGGCACCTCCGGGGGGAACATGGGATGGTTGGCCACGAGCCATCCGATGTGCTCCGGCGTGCGCAGCGCCGCAATGCCGAGCGCAACCACGTGGATGAGCGGAATGTGCACCACGTAGTAGAAGAGCGGCACCTCGCCCAGCACGCGCATCCAACCTGCCACCCGTCCCCTCGCCGATTCCAGGATGGGCATCGCGATGACCAGCGGTCCGAGCGTCATCAACAGGAAGAGCAGCGATGCGGGGTATTTGGCGGTGTTGAGGAAGGCAAGCAGTGGCGCGAACTCCTCCTGGGCTCGGTAAGGCCAGGGATCGCCGTAGACCCTCAGCGCCCGCAAGGCAACGAAGAGCGCAATCGCTCCCCCGCCCCACCGCAGGCAGGCCCGCCGACGCGCGTCCTCAGGCATCACCATGACCTGGCCGAACGCGTAGCCCACTGCCATGACGCCGACCCACGGAATCACCGTGTACAGTGCGACGAACGTCCATCCGCCTTCACCGATGGTGAATCCCCAGCCGACATAGACGACGTGCAGCCACGCCGGAGGATCCTCGATGGCGAACAGCGCCCCGCCCACTGCGTTGTGCAGGGCGATGATGGCCACGCCGAGCGTCGCGATGGCGGCCATCGGCAACCTCACCAACGCCGCCAGCAGCATCATCGAGACGCCGAGTGCCCAAATGACGCCGAGCAGTGTCATGCCGGAATAGTCGAAGTTGAACGTCCACGCGAAGCGCAGCACGGTCAGCTCGAGTAGCACGAGCACGAGGCCCCTCGTGATCAGGTGCTTGCTGAGCGCGGAGGGCGAACCCAAGCGCAGTCCGTTGAGGAAGGCGCTCGTGCCGGCAAGGAAGAAGAAGGCCGGCGCGCAGAAGTGCGTCACCCATCGCGTGAAGAACAGCGCCGGATCGGCTCCGCCAGCCGGAACGCCAGCGTACACCCGTACGTGGTCGAGCGCCATGAGGGCCATCACCACGCCGCGGGCGATGTCAATCGAGATGAGGCGCGACGCCGGCTGTATCATCGTCCGACCACTCGCCAGCGCCCCAGGCCGGCGGAATTCGGAGGGCGACTCGACATCAGTGATCTCCGCGGGAATGTCTCAGGCGAACAGCAGCCGGGCCGCGGCCTTCCGATGATACAGCAGGAGGGCGCCGGCTGCCGCGTCAACTGCCGCCGAGAGGGTGCGCGGCACCGTCAGCGGACCGCCCTCCCCACGCTGGCCCGGACGCAACGCGGCGGGAACTTCGAGCACCCAGATCAGGAACTCGGGCGCGGCGCTCACCGCCACATATAGTCCGACAAGCGTCACGCCGAGCAACTGCCAGTCGCGGGCTCCTGCAGGAGGCAACTCCTCGGCTGGCTCGGGGAACACGGCCTCGGCCAGCCGGCGGCGATCGCGAAGGAGCGAGTAGCACGCCCACGCAAGGAACAACGTCGGCAGGAGCGCGAGCGCGCGCCCGAAGAGGGTGACACCGCCGCCGTCGAGCAGGATGAAGAGCGACGGTATGCTGAGGACGGCTCCGAGGCCGGCCTGGACGGCAATCCAAACGAACACAAGCACGGCGGCGTCGCGTCTGTGCACGGTGTCTCCCTGAGGCCAGCCTGCTACTCGGAGGGGTTGGTGAGGCCGATGCCCCCAAAAGGTGCGATACCCCGGCCTCATCCGTCAGTCCCCCGAACGAGCGATGGCGTGTCCACCCACCGCCAGGGACCTTTCATGGTAAGGCTTCCATGACCCCATCCCCGCACGCCAGCTCGACTCCCCGCTCGCCGAGAGGTAGCAGCGTTGCACGCGCGAACGGCCCCTGCTGCGCCCGATCGGGCGGCGGCGGATCTTCATAGCCACGGCGACCGGATCGTCGCGGTCCTTTCCGGCACCTGGCAACTCGAGGAGACGACCTCGCGATTCGACCGCCTGCTCGCCTCGTCGTCCAGCGCCTCTCCGCGGAGCATCGCGTTCGAGACCGCGGCCCTCGGCCCCTGGGACAGCAGCCTGCTGATCTTCCTGCGCCAGGGCCAGTCCTACTGCGAGGCGAATGACGTCGCCTTCGACACCACGGGCCTTCCTGCGCGCATCACGGCCCTGCTCGCGCTCGCGACGCCCGTGCCCGAGCGCGTCCTCGAGACCGAGGCTCCCGCGCCGAGCCGCGTCGCCCAGCTCGGACTCGCCGGCCTCGCCGCCTGGGACTCGGCCAGCTCCGCGCTCGCCTTCCTCGGCGAGGTCGCCGACAGCCTGCTGCGCCTTCTCACCGGACAGGTCCGCATGCAGTGGCGCACCTTCTGGGTGGTGGTGCAGTCCAACGGCTCCGGCGCGCTCCCCATCGTCACACTGATCGCCCTGCTCGTCGGGGTCATCATTGCATTCCTTGGCGCCGTGGTGCTGCAGCGCTTCGGAGCCGGCTATTACGTGTCGTACCTGGTGGGCTACGGCATGCTCCGCGAAATGGGCGCACTGATGACCGGCATCATCATCGCCGGCCGCACGGGTGCCGGCTTCGCCGCCGAACTCGGCAGCATGAAGGTGACCGAGGAGCTCGACGCCTACTCCACCCTCGGCATCTCGCCGGTGGACCAGCTCGTGCTCCCCCGCGTGCTTGGGCTGTTCGTGATGATGCCGCTGCTCGTGGTGTACGCCGACCTGGTCGGCATCCTCGGCGGGATGGGCGTGGCCATCGCGCTCATTGATCTCACACCCACGCAGTTCATCGGCGGGCTGCTGTCGGCGGTGAGTCTCTCCGATGCGCTGCTCGGCGTGTTCAAGGCGACGATCTTCGGCCTCATCATCGGATTCGCCGGATGCATGCAGGGGCTCCGGACGGGTTCCGACGCCAGCGCGGTGGGGCGCTCGGCCACCAGTGCGGTCGTCCTCGGCATCACGTTGATCATCCTCGCCAACGCCATCGTCGATTGGCTGGCGGCACTGTGGCTGATATGACGCATCCCGTGGAGGTCACCGACCTCACCATGCAGTACGGCCCACTGGTCGTGATGCGCGACCTCACGTTCACCATCGAGCGCGGCGAGGTCTTCGTGATCATGGGCGGCAGCGGCAGCGGGAAGAGCACGCTGCTCAAGTACCTGGTGGGGCTGCGTGATGCGCCGTCCGGCACCGTGCGCATCAATGGCGAAGAGCTGGCGGCGTCTGATCGGGACGCCCGTCGGCGGAACCTGCGCCGCATCGGTGTGCTCTACCAGGGCGGCGCCCTCTGGAGCGGACTCACGCTCGCCGAGAACGTGGCACTGCCGCTCGAGGAGCTCTCGGAGCTCGATGCCGACAGCATCGCCGAGGTGGTGGAGCTCAAGCTGGCCCTGGTTGGCCTGCGCGGCTACGGCGGGTTCTACCCCTCGGCGATCAGCGGCGGCATGCGCAAGCGTGCCTCGCTGGCGAGGGCGATGGCGCTGGATCCCGACGTCCTCTTCTTCGACGAGCCGTCGTCAGGGCTCGACCCCATCAGCGCCAGCCGGCTCGACGACCTCATCCGTGCGCTCGCTGACAGCTTCGGCACGACCATAGTCGTCGTGACGCACGACTTAGCCAGCATCTTCCGCATCGCCGACCGGGCGCTGTTCCTCGACATCTCCCAACGCACCATGACCGCCCTCGGCGACCCCGCCACCCTGCGTGACACCCCACCCAACGACGAAGTCCGCCGATTCCTCACGCGTGACAGCGGGAGCAGCACATGAGCATGCGCGCCAATCCTACCGCCATCGGGGCCTTCCTCATCGGGGCCCTGCTGATCGCGGTGTCCGGTACGGCCGTGCTCGCCTCGGCCACCTGGTTCCAGAAGCGATCCACGTTCATCAGCTTCTTCTCCGAGTCCATCAATGGGCTTGAGGTGGGAGCGCCGGTGAAGTTCCAGGGCGTGCCCGTGGGCACG
>JANJUF010000005.1 GCA_024710705.1 Gemmatimonadaceae bacterium
TCCCCGCTGCCTTCGTGTCGCCTTCTATGCAGGGGCACCGGGACTGAGCGACAGCCTGGTGGTGACGACGGCCGCGGTGTCGTTCACCCTGGGTGCGGCGCCCACGGACAGCCTTCGGCTGGACCTGCCTTAACTTTACAATGCAAAGTACTTGACAGACGCCGCGGCGGCTGCCATGTTCTCCCCATGGCCGCTCCCATTCCCGACCCCCCCGCCCTCCACGACCGCGCCCTCCAGGACCTCTCCTTCATCCGGCGCACCATGGAGGGCGCCTCCGCCTTCACCGACGTGCCCGGCTGGGGACTCGTCCTCACCGGCCTGATCGCCCTCGGCGCCGCCTTCCTCGCCGACCGACAGCCCAGCCCCGAACGCTGGCTCGCCCTCTGGATGGCCACGGCGGTGGTCGCCACCAGCGTCGGCAGCTGGGCCATGCACCGCAAGATGCGACGCCGCGTCTCGACCGAGGGTGCGCAGGTACTCAGCGTGCCGGCCCGCAAGTTCCTGCTCAACTTCTGGCCCGCCATCCTTGCCGGCGCGCTGCTCACGCTGGCGCTGGTGGATCCGCTCACCCCCGGCCTCGAGCCGCGCATCGCCGCGCGCGTGCTCCCGGGGCTCTGGCTCCTGCTCTACGGCGTGGGCGTCACCACCGCCGGCGCCTTCTCCATCCGCGCCGTGCCGATGATGGGCGTGAGCTTCATCGCCCTCGCCGCCCTCGCCCTGTTCGTCCCCGCACTCGATGGAGACCTCGCCATGGCCCTCGGCTTCGGCGGACTCCACATCGGATTCGGCACCCTCATCATCCGGAGGCACGGTGGCTAAGCGCGACGGCAGTGCTGCCCGCGCACGCGGCCCCGCGCCGCGCGAGAAGCGCGAGGAGAGAACCCCCTTGAAGCCCGTTGACGGCGACGCCTCGATGCCGATCGCGCTCGACCGCGTCATCCACGAGCGTGTCCGCCTGGCCATCATCTCGGCCCTGGCCGTGCACGACGCGCTCACCTTCAATGAACTGAAGACGCTGCTCGAGACCTCCGACGGCAACGTGTCGGTGCACGCGCGCAAGCTCGAGGATGCCGGCTACATCAGCTGCAAGAAGGGTTTCGACGGCCGCATCCCCCGCACCGAGTATCGGCTCACGGCCGCCGGACGGCGCGCGCTCGAGCAGTACCTCGCCCACATGGAAGCGCTGATCAAGCGCGTGGGGGGCGCATGAGTCCGATGCGCCTCCTCACCGCCGTGCCGCGCGTGCCCGGGCACCTGGCGGTGATCATGGATGGCAATGGCCGCTGGGCCACGCAGCGCGGTCGCCCGCGATGGATGGGACATGTGCGCGGGGCCCACACGGTGCGCGAAGTCGTCGCGCACTGCGCCCGCGTCGGCGTGGGGCAGCTCACGCTCTACGCCTTCTCCAGCGACAACTGGAAGCGGCCCCGCGAGGAGGTCGGATTCCTCTTCGACCTCTTCGCCTCGCACATTGACCGCCAGCTGGCCTCGCTGGTGGCCAACGGCATCCGTTTCTCGATGATCGGGCGGCGCGATCGCCTGCCCCGCCCACTCGTCGACGCCATCGAGGTGGCCGAGCGGCGGACGGCCGCCGGGCGCCGCATGCACCTGCGCGTGGCCATCGACTACTCGAGCCGCGAGTCCATGCAGGGCGCCCTCGCACTCGACGGCGCGCGCCAGGCCGCCCGCCTGGATGCAACGATCCTCCCGCCGGTGGATCTCGTGATCCGCACCGGTGGCGAACGCCGCCTCTCGGACTTCCTGCTCTGGGAGAGCGCCTACGCTGAACTCGCCTTTCTCGACGTGAACTTCCCCGACCTCTCCACAGCCGACCTGGACGCCGCCTTCGCCGACTTCGCGTCGCGCGAGCGTCGCTTTGGCGCTGTGCCCATCAAGGAGATTGCATGACCCCCCAGCTCGCCCGCCGCATCCTGCTCGCCGCACTCGGCCTCGGCGTCGCCGCCAACGTGCTCTTCAAGGAGGCGGACTCGTGGCGCGCCGGCTTCACGCTGTGGGTCTTCCTCGTGCTCGGCGTGGCGTGGATCGTGCAGCGCACCAGCACCGCGCACATCGAGGACCAGCGAGAGCGCCAGTTGCTCTTCGGGGCGGCAGGGTTCTTCGCCCTGCTCCTGGTCCTCCGCGACGCCCCTTCGCTGTACGCGGTGGACTTCTTCGCCTTCGTGGTGGTGCTGTTCCTCGTGGCGTGGCGCGCCGGCGGGCGGACGCTGAGCCAACTCGAACCGCGCGACGCAGTGATCGGCGTGGCATCGGCGGTCACGGCCGGCATCGGCGGCGCGCCGATGCTCGCGCTCCGCGACGCCGACGTCGGCAGCCTCGAGGAGAGCCAGCGACGCTCGTATCGCGGCTTCGGCATCGGCGCGTTGGCGGCAGCCCCGGTGCTCCTCGTGGTGGCCCTGCTGCTCGGCGAGGCCGATCCGCTCTTCGCCGGATTCCTCGAGGAGACGGGTGCACTGCTCAATGGGACGGTGGCCAGCAACGTCCTGTTCATCGGCGCCGCGTCGTGGGTGACGGCGGGCGCGCTGCGTGGCTCGCTGGTGCCGGTGGGTGTGAATCACTCGACGTTCCGCGGCCAGCTGCAGCTCGCATTCCCGACCTTCGCCCCACTGCTCGGTGGCCTCGCGTTGCTCCTCAGTGCCTGGATCGGCCTGCAGGTGCGCACGCTGTTCGGCGGGAGCGCGTATGTCGCCGAGACGGCGGGCGTGACGGTGGCGAACTACGCGCGGGCCGGCTTCTTCGAGCTCATCGTGATCGCCGGCATCGTGCTGGCCTCGCTGCTCGTGGTGGACGACCTGCTGGACCGCAACGAGGGGAAGGACCGGGCCTCGTTCCGCACGCTGGGGCTGGTGTTGATCGCGCTGGTGGGGGCGGTGCTCGTCTCGGCCGTGCTGCGGCTCGGACTGTACCTGAAGTTCTACGGACTCACCGACGAGCGGGTGCTGGCGTTGGCGGTGTTGGTATGGGTGGCGTTGGTGCTGGCCTGGTTTGCGATGACGGTGTTGCGCGGCGGGCGGGCGCGCTTCGCGCCCGGCGTGTTGGTGCTGTCGCTGATCTGGGTGGGCGCATTCAACGTCGTGAACCCGGAGCGACGCATCGTGGAGACGAACGTGCGCCGCGCCGAACGTGGAATGGACTTCGACATCGCGTACCACGCGAAGCTCTCGGGCGATGCCGTGCCGACGCTGCTGCGCCTCGCCGATCGCCTGGGTGCGCCGCGGGCGGCCGAGTTGCGCAGCGCGCTGGCGGCTCAGTGGGCCACGCGGGCCGTGGAGCGGGCCGACTGGCGGCGCTGGAGCTTCCCGTACCGGAGTGCCGTGCGTCGCATGGAGGAGTGACGGCGACTGGCGGTTGAGGGCCGGCGGTCCGATCTTCGTCGGTACCCGCTCCGGGGGCAGCATTGGCGTCGCCCCGAGCGTTCCGCCGCTTCTACCCGCAGGAGACTCCCGTGATCGATCCGTCGCTCGGCCTCGCACTGTGGTCGGTGCTCACCCTCAGCGGCGTCGCCGCGCTCGCGGTGGTGCTGCGCCTGATCGCGCGCGCCGTGCGCGCGCTCGAGGCCAGATCGAATAGCCAAGCGGAGTTGCTCGTACTGCACACGCGGGTTGAGGCGCTGGAGAGACAGCTCGCCGAGATTCGGGAACGTGAGAAGGGGAGCACGGCGGCGTTCTCGCGTCCAGTCGAGCGGCGAACGTTCTAGGGCATCTCCGCGGGTGCGTACAGGCAGGTCCGGCCGTCCATTTGCCCGGGCCCCCGTGCTTGCGGACCCGGCCGGCGCGCCCCATGATAGGCGAAGGCCGCACGCATCCTGACACGCGAACCGCGCAGGAGGACGTCATGCTGGTGAACGCCGCCGAACTCCACTCCATCCATCGCTTTTGCAGTGGGCACCGCGAGCTCCTCCAACGATCATCCCACGCAGGCTGCGTGTCCTGTGGGGAGACGTTCAGTCCCAGCGAGATTCGCGAATGGATCGTGGAGGGCGACGGCAGTCCCGGCGGATCGCGCGGCGAAACGGCCAAGTGCCCAAAGTGCGGGACCGCAGCGGTGCTCCCCTCGGCGGCGCCGATCGCGCTGAGTCCGGCGATGCTGGATACGCTCCAGCGGTACTGGTTTGGGGGCAAGCGCTAGGCACGGCGACGTCAACGCCCGGGGCGGATTCAGCGTTCAGAGGATAGCTTCCCAGCAGACCCCGCCCGCACCCCCGCCCCGTCCGTGACGACTGCCTCCCTCCGCGCGACCTGCGTCGCGCTGCTCCTCACGCCCCTGCTCGCCTGCACCAGCGCCGGTCCCGCGCCAATGCCCGCCGCGGGCCCCGCGCCCGCAGCGGCCGCGGACGAACACGCCGGCCACGACATGGGCGAACCGCCCGCCACCTCGCTTCCCGCCGGCTCCCTGATCACCGAAGCCGACGTCCGCTTCATGCAGATGATGATCGCCCACCACGCCCAGGCCGTGCACATGACGCGCATGGCCGAGAGCGCGGGCGCGAGTCCACGGGTGCTGCGCCTGGCGCAGAAGATCGACCTCTCGCAGGCCGGCGAGATCGCCCTGATGCAGGACTGGCTGCGCGGCAACGGACAGGTCGCGCCTGACACCTCCTCGTGGCGCACCATGACCATGCCGGGGATGCTCACCGCCGCACAGCTCGACGGCTTGGCGGCGGCGCGGGGGACGGAGTTCGACCGGCAGTTCCTCACCCTCATGATCAAGCATCACGAGGGCGCTTTGCAGATGGTGGCCGAGCTGTTGGCCACGCCACGCGCGGCGCAGGATGTGGACGTGAACGTGCTCGCCAACGAAGTGGAAGCGACACAGACGGCCGAGATCGGCCTGATGTGGCAGATGCTCGCCGAGCTGGACTGACCAAACACCCGGAGTTTTACCCGATGGGATTCCTTCGCCCCGCCCAGACTCTTGCCGCCGCGTTGCTGACGGTCGCGCTCGCCGCGCCACTCGGCGCGCAGACCTATCCGAGCGCGACCGATCCGCGGAACAACCTCCGGCCAGGGTTGAAAGACGCCGAGATCGCCATCGCCGGCATGCGGCTGGTGTCCACGGCGCCGATGCCGGCGCCCTTCGACACGCTGCGCGGGCTCACCTTCGTGAACTCGGATCTCGCCTTCCGCGGGAATCTGGTCTATCAGGGCAACTTCGCCGGATTCTCGATCTGGGACGTCAGCAATCCCGCCTCGCCAGTGATGGTGTCGGTGGTGCCCTGCATCACGTCGCAGGGCGATCCGTCCATCGTCGGCAACCTCCTCTTCGTCTCGGCCGAGGGCGCCGGCAATCGCAATGACTGCGCCAAGGGCGGCGTGACCGACCCGGCCGACCACATGGCCGGCGTACGCATCTACGACGTGAGCAATCCACGCGAGCCGCGCCTCGTGAAGAACGTGCAGACCTGCAAGGGCTCGCACACGCACACTGTGGTGCCGTCGCCCACCGACGCCGGCGTGGTCTACATCTATGTGTCGGGCAGCCAGGGCGCGCGTCCGGCCACGGAGCTCGCGGGCTGCCGCAACGGCACCGACCCGGCCGACGAGACGAACTCGCTGTTCCGCCTCGACATCATCAAGGTGACGCTGGCCCGACCGCAGGACGCCGAGGTGGTGACCGGTGCGCGCATCTTCACGGGGCTTGGTCCCGCCCCTGCGCGCGGGGGCCGCACGCGCGCGCCGCGGGCGATTCCCGGCGCCGACAGCGCCCAGATGGCGGCGCTGATGGCCACCGGCCCGCGCAACTGCCACGACGTCACGGCATACCCGGCCATGAACCTCCTCGCCGGTGCCTGCTCGAGCTACGGCATCCTCGTGGACATCTCGAACCCCGAGCGTCCGCTGCGGCTCGACGCCGTGGCCGACACGAACTTCTCGCTCTGGCACACGGCCGTCTTCAGCAATGATGGGCGCAAGGTCGTGTTCACCGATGAGTGGGGCGGCGGCACGTCGCCGAACTGCCAGGCCATCCATCCGCTGGAGATGGGCGGCAACACCACGCTGGTGATCGGCGAGGACCGCAAGCTCACGCAGCACGCGTACTTCAAGCTGCCGAGCGCGCAGACGGCGCAGGAGAACTGCGTCTCGCACAACGGGTCGCTGATCCCGGTGCCGGGGCGCGACATCATGGTGCAGGGTTGGTACCAGGGCGGTGTGGACGTCATCGACTTCACCGACGCCGACCGACCCTTCGAGATCGCGTACTTCGACCGTGGTCCGGCGGATGTGCCGGCGGCCGACGGCGCGCCGAACAGCCGCGCCCGCGGCACGATCGCCGGCTCGTGGGGGGCGTACTGGTACAACGGGCTCATCTACTCGTCGGAAATGGCCCGCGGCCTCGACATCCTCGACCTCGTGCCCTCCGAGCACCTCTCGGCCAATGAGATCGCGGCCGCCAAGCTGGTGATGATGGAGGAGTTCAATCCGCAGAGTCAGCCCCGAATCACCTGGCCGGCGGCGTTCCCCGTGGTACGTTCGTATCTCGACCAGCTCGTGCGGGGGAACGGTCTTGCCGCCTCACGCACCGCGGCGATCGGCGGCGCGCTCGACGCGGCCGAACGGCAGTCCGGCAACGCGCGACGCGCCGCGCTCACGGCGTTGGCGCAGCAAGTGGACGACGATGCCGCCGGCGCAGCGGACGGGGCACGGGTTCGGGCGATGGCGGCGGCGATCCGCGACCTGGCGAACGCGACGCGCTAGGGCCGCTCGGCGGTTCGTGCGAGGAACTCGAGCAGGCGGGCATTGAACGCCGCCGCCTGCTCGAGGTGCGGGAGATGGCCGGCCGAGTCCACGGCGAAGAACTCCGTGGCGGGAATCGCGCGCGTGACGTTGTCGGCGCCAGCGATCGGCAGCGTGGCGTCTTGTTTGCCCCACACCAGCAGGACGGGCGTCCCGGCGCGCGCGATCTCGGCGTAGATGGCCGGGAAGTCCACCGCATCGCGTGCGAGTAGCGAGCGACGCAACGAGCGGCCGAATCCGCGATAGCGCGTCTGCGGACGGTAGCGGTCGGCCCACCCGGGGAATCGCTCGGGGTGCAGGAAGTCGGACGGCTGTCCGTCCGCCATGCGCGGCACGGCGGCGACCTGCCAGAAGTAGGCGCCGAGTCCGGGGACGCGCACGATGCCCGGAACCTCGCGCGACACCGTCACTGGATCCACCAGCACCAGCGTGCGCACACGGGCGGGATGCGCCGCCGCGAAGTGCGCGGCGACGGTGCCACCGAACGACAGCCCGAAGAGATCCACCGGGCCGCTGATGCGCAGCGAATCGAGCAAGCCGCCGAGCTGGGCCTCGTAAAAGGCCGCGTCGTAGGCGGCGTTGGGGCGATCGGACCACCCGCGACCGAACAGGTCGTAGCGCAGCACGCGATGCCCTGCATTGGCCAGCGCGTGGAAGGTCGAATCCCAGATGTAGGAGGGCACGGAGAAGCCGTGGACCAGCACAGCCACGCGGCCAGTGTCGGGGCCGCCGAGCTCGTAGTGCGTGAGCCCATCGCGCAGCGCGACGAACGTGCCGGGGGCCGCAGCGCGGGCGTCAGCGTCAATCGTGGCGCGCTCGGGGTTCGCGTAGATGTAGTAGCCCGCGGCGATCCCGCAGGCCATGACCAGCAAGAGGACGAGACGGCGCACGAAGGACTCGCGGAGGGAAGGGAGGGGGACGCTCGTACCCGGATAGGATAGCGCGAACTATGCCTCGTGCGCGATACGCGAGGAGGCGTCGGTTGCCGCGGACGCGGGCTTGGCGCATTCTCCACTCGCCTTCCCTCCGACCTCCCGAGCCCTGGCTTCCTCGCGCTGGAATGTTCCCAACGCCCTCTCCGCCACGCGCCTCCTCGGCGTGCCGGCGCTCTTCGTGCTGGTGGAACAAGGGCGCATTGGCTGGTTCGTGGCCCTCTACGCCCTGCTCGGATTCACCGACTATCTCGACGGCACACTCGCCCGCGCCTGGGGCCAGACCTCGGCGTTCGGCTCGATGCTCGATTCGGTGGCCGATGTCGCGTACTACCTCTCCACCGTGTACTTCGTGGTGCGACTCTTTCCGTCGTACGTCGAGCCGAACATTCCCTACGTGATCGTCTGCGTGGTGGGGCTCGCCCTGCTGGTGGTGGTCTCACTGCTGCGCGTCGGGAAGCCGCTGCTGCCGCACACGCACCTGAGCCGCGCCGCGGGCGTCCTGGCGGTGCTGGCGGTCTTCGCGTCGTTCCTGATGGACACCACCTACGTGTTCCGGGGCGTGATCCTGCTGTACGCGGTCGCGTTCCTGGAGCAGATCGCCATGGTCGCGTGGTACGGCGATATTCCGCTGGACACCCGCACGATTCTCTGGCTCCGAGGACGCGCGCGATGAGCCGGTCGGTGCCGCTCCCCTAGGGCGTCGCCGCCTTCTCGGCGTCCACATCGCGCTCCCACGCCTCCAGCGCGAGCCAGAGCCGTCGGGCCACGTCCGGGCGCGCCGCCGCCAGATCGCGCCGTTCCCCGGCGTCGTCGCGCAGGTCGTAGACAAACTGGTGGCGCCCGTCCACCACCAGCTTCCAGTATCCGTCGCGCGCCGCCCGCTGCGCGCGCCCTGGGTTGGTGGTCCGCCAGAAGAGCGTGCGCTGTTGCAGGGGCCTGCGCCCCTCGAGGATCGGGAACAGGTTGATCCCCTCGTGCCGGGCCTCGGCGGGGACCGCCACGCCAGCCGCCGCAACGATAGATGCCGTGAGATCCATCGTGATGCCCACCTGCTCCGTCACGGAGCCCGCCGCGATGCGCGCCGGCCAACGGATGATGGCAGGGACGCGGATGCCGCCCTCCCACACCGTGGACTTCCGATTGAAGAACGGCCCGTTGTTGGCGAGCCACTCGCCGCCATTGTCGTTGGTGAAGATCACAATCGTATTGCGGGCGATGCCGAGCCGTTCGAGGGCGGCGAGGAGCTCGCCGACGCCGCGATCCACCCGCTCCACCATCGCCACGTAGTCGGCCCGCGTGCTCGTGGCCGAGTCGTGCGGCAGCAGGTGCCTGGCATTGTCACGCGACACGGAGGGGGTGTCAGGGCGCTGATACGGCCAGTGCGGCGCGTTGTATGCGACATCGATGAAGAACGGGCGATGCGCGTTCGCCTCCACGAATCGGATGGCCCGCTCGGTGATGAGGTCGGTGGAGTAGCCCTCGACTGTCACGTGTTGCTCGTTCTCCCAGAGATCGCCGAGCCCGTCGCTCTCGCGATGCGTGTAGAAATCGTGGTAGCCGCTTTTGAGGCCGAAGAAGTAGTCGAAGCCGTGCGCCTGCGGCGAGTGCTGCGGGAGATAGCCGAGGTGCCACTTGCCGACGAGCGCCGTGGCGTATCCGCCGTTCTTGAGCAGCTGCGGCAGGGAGTGCCCCGCGGCCACGAGACCGCGCTCCCCGGCGATGCGCGCATTCGGCAGCGGCTCCTCGATGCCATAGCGCTGCTGGTAGCGGCCGGTGATCAGCCCCGCGCGCGTCGGCGAGCAGTTGAGACCATTGGAGTAGAAATCGGCGAACCGCACGCCCTCGCGGGCGAGGCGGTCGAGGTTGGGGGTGCGGACGTCCGTGGCGCCGTGATGGCCGAGGTCGCCCCAGCCCATGTCGTCGGTGATGATGAGGACGACATTCGGCGGTGGCTCCGGGACTTGGGACTTGAGCGGCGCGGCGACGAGTCCGCAGGCCGCGGCCAGCAGGTACACGATGGTCCGCATGGCGCTATCATGGTGCGCCACGAAGCCGGCCGCCACCCCCATCAGGGCCCGCGTGACCTATCGCCACGCCCACTGGTACGTCCTCGCCGCACTCGCCGCCATCGTCGCGGGATTCTGGCCTTCGTTCTTCAAACCGCTCGGGACCGGCTCCCTCGCCCACTCGGTGCACGGCGTCACGGCCACGCTCTGGGTGGTGGCGGTGATGTTCGCCAATCCGAACATGCCGCCGTTCCTGCCGCCGCTGTTGGCGTTCATCGACTTGCCGTCATTGGCGTTCATGCTGCTCTTGGTCGCGCTCGCGTTGGCGAATGTGCGAACGCCAGCCGCGCACAAGCGATTCATGGCGACCACCGTGCTGTTAGCCTTTCCGCCGGCGCTCACCCGGCTGTATGCGCGGGTGTTCGAGCCCACGGTGGATTTCATGATGGCGCTGCACGGGAGCTTCCTCACCGTTGAGGTGGTCCTGGTCGCGTTGATCCTCGGCGATTCTCGCGCCGGGGAGCGACGGCTGGCGTATCCGCTCTCGCTCACCTTTTTCGTGTGCGTGCACGCGCTGATGGGGCCGGTGGCCGGGAGCGGATGGTGGGGTGGGCTGATGGGCTGGCATGCGGGCCTGGGCATCTTCGGCTGACATGGGCCCCCAACCCCTGCCCCCCGCCCCATCCCCTGCGCTATCGTACGGGATGCGCTCACTCCTCGTCGTCGCTCTCATCCTCGCCCTCTCCCCGTCCCTCGCCGCCGCCCAGCCTGGCGGCGGCGGAGGCGTCACCATCCAGGCCGGCGAGGAATGCCCGCCCGGCATGACCGAGGTGCGGCCGCGCAGCTGCCGTGCCCCGACGATGCCCGCGCCCAGCATCCTCGACTATCGCCCACGCTCCACGCTGGTGACGGCCGAGCACCGGGTCCCGCGCGCCAAGTTCCCGGCGATTGACTACCACGGCCATCCCGGCGGCAACCTGCTCACGGCTGACGGACTAAACCAGCTCGCTGATGCGCTCGACGCCATCGGCGTGCGCGTGATGATCGCCGCCAACAACACGCGCGGCGACGCGCTGCGCACCGCCGTGGCCGCGGCCAACGCTTCGCCCCGCATGCGCGACCGCATCCGCTTCCTCACCGGCATCGACTTCCGCGATGTCGGGCCGGGCTGGGCCGAGCGCGCCGTGGCCGCGCTGGAAGCCGACGCCGCCGCCGGCGCCGTGGGCATCGGCGAGATCGGCAAGGGCCTGGGCCTCAGCACCCGCAAGGCCGACGGCACGCGGCTGCGCATCGACGATCCCGACCTCGACCCGGTGTGGCAGGCGGCCGCACGGTTGAACCTGCCGGTGTTCATCCACACCGCCGACCCGCAGGAGTTCTGGAACGCGATCGACTACAAGAACGAGCGCTGGCTCGAGCTCGCGCTCTTCCCCAATCGGCGCTACTCGACCGAGACCTCGCCGAGCTTCGAGCAGTTGGTCACCGAGCGCGACAACATGATCCGGCGCAACCCGCGCACCACGTTCATCGTGGCGCACATGGGCTGGCACGCCAACGACCTGCCGCGGCTCGGGAAGCTGATGGACGAGATGCCGAACTATCTCGTCGAGGTCGGCGCCGTGCTCTATGACATCGGCCGCCAGCCGCGTGCCGCACGCGATTTCTTCGTGAAGTACCAGGACCGCATCCTCTTCGGGAAGGATTCCTTCCAGCCCGAGGAGTACCCGTATTACTGGCGCGTGTTCGAGACCCGCGACGACTACTTCGACTACTACCGCGACTACCACGCGTCGTGGAAACTGTATGGCATTGACCTGCCCGACGACGTGCTGCGGAAGGTCTACTACCAGAATGCGCTGCGCATCACGCCCGGGATCCCACAGGCGGGGTGGCCGCGCTGAGTCGTACCCCCCCGGCGGCTCAGCCGCCGGGCTTCACGGCGGTGACTTCGATTTCCACCATCGCCTGTGGGGAGAGCAGGCCAGTGATCTGCACCCACGTGGCGGCCGGCGTGTGACCGGCGTAGGCGGCGAGGCGGGCCGCGTTGGCGGCCGCCAGCGCCTGCATGTCCTTCGTATACACCGTCTCGCGCACCACGTGCTGCAGCGTGGCCCCGTGCCGCTCGAGCGTCCGCGCGATGCGTCGGTAGATGCCGGCGAGCTGCTGCTCCATCGTCGCGCCGCCCGACACCGTCCCGGACACGTAGATGGTGTTCCCCACCACCACGGCCTGCGCGTAGCCCCACTCCTGCTCGCTGGGCGCGTGCTGGTGATAGATCGTGCGATCGCCGCGGACGATGCTCGTGTCGCGGGGGGCGCCCTGGGCGACGGCGGCGGCCGGTGGGAGAACCAGCAGCGAGAGCAGCAGGGCGAATGGCAGGCGTCGGCTCATGGCGGGATCCTCACTCGTCTCGTTTGCCCGGCAGGTGCGGCACGCTGGAACTCGACGTGCTCCGCAGCAGCCCGGTCTTGGTGTACACCTCCAGCTTGGCGCGCGTATCCACGATGTCGAGATTCCGCATCGTCAACTGCCCGATGCGGTCGAGCGGCGTGAAGAACGCCTCACCCTTCTCCATCGTCAGTCGCTCGGGCTGGTACGTCAGGTTGGGACTCGACGTATCCATGATGGAGTAGTCGTTCCCACGCCGAAGCTCGAGCGTGACCTCACCCGTGACCGCGCGCGCCACCCAGCGCTGGGCGCTCTCGCGCAGCATGAGCGCCTGCGGATCGAGCCAGCGCCCCTGATACAGCAGGCGACCGAGCGAGCGGCCGTTCTGCCGGTACTGTTCGATGGTGTCCTCGTTGTGGATGCCCGTCACCAAGCGCTCATAGGCGATGAACAAGAGCGCCATACCCGGCGCCTCGTAAATGCCGCGGCTCTTGGCCTCGATGATGCGGTTCTCGATCTGGTCCGTCATGCCGAGGCCGTGCCGTCCACCGATGACGTTCGCCTCCGAGAAGAGCTCGAGCAACGAGCCGAAACCCTTGCCGTTGAGCGCGACCGGCTTGCCTTCCTCGAAGCGCACGCTCACCGTCTCGCGGGCCACCTTGCAGTCGTCGCGCCAGAAGGGCACGCCCATGATGGGCTGCACGATGTGCATGCCCTTGCCGAGGAACTCCAGGTCCTTGGCCTCGTGCGTGGCACCGAGGATGTTGGAATCGGTGGAGTAGGCCTTCTCGGTGCTCATCTTGTAGGCGAAGCCGTGGGCGACGAGGTACTCGCTCATCTCCCTGCGGCCGCCGAGCTCGTCAATGAACGCTTGGTCCAGCCAGGGCTTGTAGACCTTCAACGCCGGATTGGTGAGCAATCCGTAGCGATAGAACCGCTCGATGTCATTGCCCTTGAAGGTCGAGCCATCGCCCCAGATGTTGACGTCGTCCTCCTTCATGGCGGCCACGAGCATGGTGCCGGTCACCGCGCGCCCCAGCGGCGTGGTATTGAAGTACGTCTGCCCGCCAGTGGAGATGTGGAACGCGCCGCTCTGGATGGCGGCGATGCCCTCGGCCACGAGCTCGTGACGGCATTCGATCAAGCGCGCCTGCTCGGCGCCGTAGGCCATGGCCTTGCGCGGGATCTCGTCGTAGTCCGTCTCGTCGGGCTGGCCGAGGTTCGCCGTGTAGGCGTAGGGAATGGCCCCCTTGGCGCGCATCCAATGGAGCGCGGCGCTGGTATCGAGGCCGCCCGAGAAGGCGATGCCGACGCGCTCCCCGGACGGGAGCTGCTGGAGGATCGTGGCCACTGACTGAACTCTCCTGGTGGGTCGCGCTGACTTGGTCCAGCGGGGAAAGATAGTCGGTTCAGGAGTGGACAGCGGACTTGCCGAGTGACGCCCGGGACGCGAGTCTATGCCCGTCCCACACCGGAGCGGATGATGGCAGCGCAGGATGGAGTGATGGGCAATCGCGGGATCAGGGCGCTGGCGGTGCTTGCGGGTGCCACGCTGCTGGCCGAGGTCGCGCCGGCGCAGGGCGCGCGGTTCGACGACGCCCTCCTGCCAGCGATTCGGCGGGCCGCGACTTCGCTGCCAGGCGACGCGCCGGACGCGATCGGCGTGGTGTTGCTGCAGACTTTCCGGACCCCTGTGGCGCGCCTGGCGGACGGCGCGGGTCCGGACTCCGCGACAGTCCCCTACCCCGTGTTCCAGATCCGGCGCGGCGACGAGTGGATCATGGTGGACGCCGGGATGGATCCGCGGGCGATCGGCGGACGGCCAACATTCTCGTTTCACGACTACAGCGCCATCCAACGCGGATTGCGTGGCGCCGCGGTGAACGTGCTCACGCACGAGCATCACGATCACGCCCTCGGCGTGTTCCGCGGCCCGCACGTGGAGGAGATCCAGCGCCGCACGCAGCTCACGAGCGCGCAACGGCGCTGGATGCTCGAGCGACCCAACGATACGATCCTGAAGCTCGACCCAGCCCACGCCGACCGCTTCCGCATCCGCGACTACGACGGCCTCTTGGCGCTGGCGCCGGGCGTGGTGCTCATCAACGCCCCGGGGCACACCGGGGGCTCGCAGATGGTGTTCGTGCGCCTGCGCTCGGGCGCCGAGGTCATTCTCGTGGGGGATGTCGCCTGGCATAGCGACAACATCACGCGCATCGCCCACAAGCCCGAGACCGCCACCGCGAGCTTCGGCGGCGAGGATCGTCCGGCAGTCGAGCGGCAGTTGCGCTGGTTGCGCGGTGTGCGCGAGGCCGGCGTGGGACTCGCCGTGTCGCACGACGGCGCCTCGCTCGACGCGCTCGTCGCGGGCGGGGCGCTGAGCCGGGGCTTCACCTTCCCTGCAGCCACCAGCAGCGCCAACCACCTCTACCTGTGGACCGCGTCGGCCGACACCACCGCTCCCGACTTCCTCGCAGTGATGGACGTGGACGCCGCGTCCCCCCGATTCGGGCGCATCATCACCACCGTGCCGGTCCCCGGACGCCGGAACGGCCCGCACCACACCGAGCACGAGCTCGCGCCCGATCGGCGCCTCTTCGCCAACGGATTCGGTTCGGGGCAGACATTCATCTTCGACCTCAGCGATCCCTCGGCGCCCCGCCTCGACGGGCAGTTCGGCGACGCCGGCGCCCTCCAGCATCCGCATTCCTTCCTGCTGATGCCCAACGGCAATCGGCTCGCCACCTACCAGGCGCAGCACGGCGATTCGGGACACGGCCCAGGCGGGCTCGTGGTGCTCGATCCGCGTGGCCACATCGTGCGATCCAGCTCGGCCGCCGCTGCAGGCGTGCATCCGGGCACGCGCCCGTACAGTGGCGTCATCGTCCCGGCGCTGAACCGCATCGTGACGACCACCACCGACATGCACGCGGACTCGCCCGCCTCGCGCACCGTGCAGATCTGGGATCGCTCCACGCTCGCCCTGTTGCACACCGTCGCACTGCCGGACGGTTCCGGCGGGTTGGAGGAGGGCATGTACACCGCCGAGCCGCGGCTCCTTCGCGACGGGCGCACGGTGCTCGTCTCCACGTTCAACTGCGGACTCTACCTGCTCGAGGGACTCGATGGACCGAGCCCCAGCGGTCGGCTCGTGGCCTCGTTCCCGCAGAAGCCGGGCACCAACTGCGCCATTCCCGTGGTGAGTGGTGATTACTACCTCGTGACCGTGCCTGCATGGTCCGCCGTGGCCAGTCTCGACATCAGTGATCCTGCGCATCCGCGCGAGGTGTCGCGCGTGTCCTTCGCCGACACCGACGTGCCGCACTGGATCGCCATCGCTCCCGACCAGCGCCGTGTGGTGGTGACGGGATATGGCTCCATGCGCCAGCGTGTGGAACTGCTGCGGTTCGATCCGGCCACGGGTGCAGTGACGCGCGAGGCGGGCTTCAGCGTGCCCGGCTCGCCGCACGGCGCGGTGTTCGGCCGGCCCTGAGCCTCGGGCCACGCACGGCCCCGGCGCATCGATTAGATTGAACGAGTCCGGCGCTCCCTTCGGGAGCGCGTCCGCATGGGCTTGGTGCCGCGCCTCGCGTGGTCCGCCCCGCTCCCTCTCGGGGGCCCCTCGTTCACTTCGACGGTCGTGCCCCACGGCGCGGCCCGAGCACGAGTTCCGGAACGCCGATGCCCCTTCGCAACCAAGTCCAGCTCATCGCCTATCCCGATCGGATGGGAGGCAGTCTCGCCGCCCTCGGCGATATCCTCGAGACGCACCTCGCCAAGGCGGTCGGCGGCGTCCACATCCTGCCGGTCTATCCGTCCAACGCCGATGGCGGGTTCTCGCCGCTCACGCACATGGAGGTGGACCCGGCATTCGGCACCTGGGCCGACGTCGAACGCATCGCCGCCCGCTTCGATCTCTGCCTGGACCTCACCATCAACCACATCTCCGACGCCTCGGTGGAGTTCCAGGACTTCTTGCAGCACGGGATGAAGTCCGAGTACGCCGACCTCTTCGTCCACGTGGACCAGCTCGGGGAAATCTCACCCGACGACCTCGCCAAGATCCACATCCGCAAGGAGAAGGAGCCCTTCCGCGAGGTCACCTTCGCCGACGGCAGCAGCGACCGCGTGTGGACGACGTTCACCGAGAAGCAGATTGACCTGAACTACAACTCGCCCCGCACCTACGCGCTGATGGAGGAGTACATCCGCTTTCTCACGGCGCGGGGGGTGAAGCTCTTCCGGCTCGATGCCTTCGGCTACACCACCAAGCGCATCGGCACGAGTTGCTTCCTCGTCGAGCCCGACGTGTACGAGATCCTGCGCTGGATCAACACCGCCGCGACGGAGCACGGCGCCGAGACGCTGCCGGAGGTACACGACCACCCGAGCTACCAGTTCGCCATCGCCCTGCACGGGATGCGTCCGTACGGCTTTGCGCTCCCGCCCCTGGTGCTCCACGCCCTGCTCGACGCCGACAGCACCTTCCTGAAGCAGTGGCTGAGGATGTGCCCGCGGAACCAGCTCACCGTGCTCGACACGCACGACGGCATCTGCATCCCGGACGTGGAGGGATTGCTCCCGACCGGCAAGATACAGGACCTCATCGACAACGTCTCGCAGCGCTCGGCTGATCCCATCCTGCGCCGCGCCGCCGCCAACGTGCACAGCGTGGGAGCGATCTACCAGCTCACCTGCACCTTCTACGATGCGCTGAAGCAGAACGACGATGCCTACGTGGCCGCCCGCGCCATCCAGCTCTTCGCGCCCGGCATCCCGCAGGTCTACTACGTCGGTTGGTTGGCCGGCACCAACGAGGTGGAGCAAGCCGAACGCACCGGCGACCCGCGCGAGATCAACCGCCACTACTACTCCCGCGAGCAAGTGGATGCGGCCGTGAAGCAGCCGCTCGTGAAGCGCATCACGCGCCTCATGGAGTTCCGCTCCACCTACCCCGCCTTCAACGGCCGGTTCGCGCTGCACTACTCCAACGACAAGAGCGTGGCCATGGGATGGCGCCACGGCGAGCACTCCTGCGAGCTCTTCGTGGACCTGATATTCAAGAAGGCAACCATCCGCTACGTGGATGTGCGCACCGACCGCACGCTCACCTTCAAGTGCTGAGCATGCGCATCCTGGCGACGGACCTCGACGGTACCTTCCTCGGCGGATCCGACCGCGCGAGGACTGCCCTCACGCGGCACTTCGGGGAGTCGCCCGACCGGACGCTCCTCTACGTCACCGGACGCTCGAGCCGTAGCGTGACCGAGCTCGTGCGCCGCGGCAAGCTCCCGCGCCCCGACGCCATGATCTGCGATGTCGGCAGCTACGTGGCCACCGCCGACGGCAATCCGGTGCAGGGCGAGGTGATGGAGCACATCCGCGCCACTTGGGGCGACCGCGGCGAGCGCGTGCGCTCGGCGTTTGCCGGACTCACGGGACTTCGCCTGCAGCCGGATTTCGGTCCGTTTCGTGTGTCGTACTACTTCGACTCCACGGCGGAGCTTGCGGAGGCGCACGCGACGGCCGACGCGTTGGGCTGCGATGGCCTCGTCTCCGACAACCTCTACTTCGACGTGCTGCCGCGCGGCGTCAACAAGGGCACGACGCTCGCGCGACTCATGCGCGAATGGGGCGTGGCACCAGAGTCGGTGCTCGTGGCCGGCGACACCCTCAACGACCTCGCGATGCTCGCGGCCGGGTTCCCGGCCGTGGTCGTCGCCAACGCCGAGCCTGCGCTGCTGGCGCAGCTCCCGCCGTCCGACCGCATCCTCCGGGCCTCGGCCCCGGGGTGCGACGGCATCCTCGAGGCGCTCCGATCGCGCGGTGTGGAGGTATCCGATGTCTGAACTCGTGGTGGTGTACCATCGCCAGCCATTTGAACGCACGATCGTGGACGGCGAGGAGGTGCTGCGCAGCCATCGGAGTCCGAACGGCATTGTGCCCACGCTCCGCGGCTTCTTCCAGTACTTCGACCGCGGCACCTGGGTGGCGTGGAGCGAGGTCCCCGACGACCAGGCAGGCAAGGTCGTCTCCCGCGAGCCCATCGCCTTCGCCGGCGAGTCCTACGACGTGGCGCAGCTGGGGCTCACGGCCGAGCAGGTGACCTCGTTCTACAAGATCACGTCGAAGGCGGCGCTGTGGCCCATCCTCCACAGCTTCGTGGAGAAGTTCGACTACGATGCCGCCGACTGGCGCACCTTCCGCGAGGTGAACCAGCTCTTCGCCGACGCCACCTGCGAGGTGGCGAGCGAAGGCGCCGTCATCTGGGTGCACGACTACAACCTCTGGCTCGTGCCCAAGCTGATCCGCCAGAAGCGCCCCGATCTCAGCATCGCCTTCTTCCACCACACGCCTTTCCCCAGCAGCGACGTCTTCGGCGTGCTGCCTTGGCGTACGGAGATCACGGAGAGCCTGCTCTCCTGCGACCGCGTGGGATTCCACATTCCACGCTACGCCGAGAACTTCGCCGCGGTCGCCAAGGCCTTCGGCGGGGCGGAGACCGTCCGGCGCTATCCCGTGCACGAGCGCCTGCGCCCGGAAGGCTGGGCCCTGCAGGAGAGCACCTGCGTGGCCGAGCTCCGGTGGGAGGACCGACGCGTGATGGTGGACGCCGTGCCGCTCGGCGTGAACGTGGAGCGGATCCAGGAGACGGTGCAGTCGCAGAAGGCGCAGGATCGCGCCCGAGAGATCCGCGCGCAGGTGAACGTGGACACGATGCTGTTCTCCGTGAGCCGCGTGGACTACACCAAGGGCACGGTGGAGATGCTCGACGCCTACGCGCGATTGCTCGAACGTCGCCCCGACCTCGTCGGCAAGATCAAGCTCTATCTTGTCTGCGTGGCCCCCGCGCCGGGCATGCGCGTCTACGACGAGATCCAATCCGAGATCGCCCAGCGCGTCGGCAATCTCAACGGCCGCCACGCCACGCTCGGCTGGCATCCGGTCGAGCTCTTCTCGCAGCCGCTGCAGTTCACCGAGCTGATGAGCTGGTACCTGGCCGCCGACATCTGTTGGATCACGCCACTGCGCGACGGGCTCAACCTGGTGGCCAAGGAGTTCATCGCCGCCAAGGAAGGGCGCGACGGCCGGCTCGTGCTGTCGGAGTTCACCGGCGCCGCGGTGGAGCTCGACGCGGCCATCCTCGTGCATCCCTACTCGGCGCGCAGCATGGACGCGGCCATCAACGAGGCGCTGACCATGCCCAAGGACGAGGAGCGCGACCGCATGCAGCGGCTCTGGCAGGCCACGCGGACGCACGACCTCGCGTGGTGGACGCGCGAGATGCTCGTGCGGTTCGGCGTGTCGCTCTAGGCGAAGGCGATCACCGTGAGGGCGACTCCGAGCACCACCGCGCCCGCCCAGAGCCGGTAGTCGCGCAGCAATCCCTGCCCCGGCGTGACTGCCGACATCTCCGGCGTCCAGTGCGTCTCCGGCGGCGCCGGCTCGGCATCCGCTGCGCCGCGCGAGGCGAGGACGAGGACCGCGGCACTGACGACCGTCAACAGGAAGGCATTCACGGTGAAGTGCAGCGGCCACCAGCCCATCTTGGTGCCCACGAAGAGCGCGAGACCCGCCGCGTGGCCGACGCCCAGCGCGACGAAGCCGGCCCGGCGCCGCGCGCCGCGCCAGAAGATGCCGCCCAGGTACACCGCCGCCACCGGCGGCACGGCATACGAGAAGACTTCCTGCAGGTAGGCGAAGAGTCCGGGGAACGTCGCCACCACCGGCGCCCAGGCGATGGCGATGATCATGAAGCCGATGGTCGTGAGTCGCGCGATCCGCAGCAGCCGCGCCGGCGCGATGTCCCGATCCTGCAGCGACGCGAGGTCGTACACCGCGATGGCCGAGGCCGCATTCAGCGTGCTGTCGATCGTGGACATGATGGCCGCCATCACGGCGGCGATCACCAGGCCGCGGAGCCCCACCGGCAGCAAGTCACGCACCAGCGTCGGGAACACTTCGTCCGGACGCGAAAGCTCGGGGAGGAAGGCGATGGCCATCACCCCCGGGAGCACCATGATGAACAGCGGCAGCAGCTTGAGGCCCGCGGCCAACACCGCCCCCCAGCGCGCGTGATCGAGCGACTTGGCGGCGAGGAAGCGCTGGGAGATGTACTGGTTGGTGGTCCAGTAGTAGAGGCCGAGGATCGGCAGGCCGAGGATCAGCCCGGGCCACGGCAGGTCGGGATCGCTGGCCGGCAGGATCAGGTGCATGTGGTCGTCCGGCACGGCCACGCGCACCGCCGACCACTCGAAGCCGAACTCGGCGAAGGCGTAGTACGTGATGAACAACGAGCCGGCGATGAGCACCACGGCCTGCACCACGTCCGTGAGCATTACCGCCTTGAGGCCGCCGAGCGAGGTGTAGAGCCCGGCGAAGAGCCCGAGCCCGATCAACGTGGGCCAGAGCGGCAGCTGTGGGAGGAACACGGTCAGGACCAGGGCACCGGCGTACAGCGAGGCTGCGGTGTCCACCACCACCGAAAGGAACATCATCAGCGCGGCCACATAGATCCGCGCGCGGCGATCGTAGCGCCGCTCGATGTAGTCGGGGATCGTGAGCAGCCGCGAGCGCAGGTAGATCGGGATCAGGAAGATGGCCGCGAACACGAGCACCAGGGCCGCCATCCACTCGTAGCTGGCCACCGCGATGCCGCTGGCGTAGGCCGCCCCGGCGAGGCCGATGAGCGTGGTGCTCGAGACGTTCGAGGCGAAGAGCGAGGTTCCGACGACCCCGAACCCCAACCCGCGTCCCGCGAGGAAGAGCGATTCCGCATCCTGCGTGCCGCGGCCGACCCGAAGACCGACCCAGGCGACCACCGCGAGATACAGGATCGGAACGAGCAGATCCCAAGTCATGCGTAGTCCTTACACTGGGTGATTTCCCCAACCTAACCCCTGACGCCGCTCGCGCCACCCTTGCGTGGCGGCCGCTGGCGCGTCCCCCGCCGCGCGCGATACTCTCCTCGCGTGCCGCCCTCCCCCACGCGCGCCTCCTTCGGCCTCGCCACGGCTCTCGCCATCCTCGTGTCCAACATGGTGGGGACGGGCGTCTTCACCTCGCTCGGCTTCCAGGTGGTGGATCTCTCGAGCGGCTTCGCCCTACTCTCGCTCTGGGCGGTAGGCGGCCTGCTCGCGCTCGCCGGCGCGCTGTGCTATGCCGAACTCGGCACGATGTATCCGCGCTCCGGTGGCGAGTACGTGTACCTCACCGAAGCCTGGTCGCCGCGCTTGGGATTCATCGGCGGCTTCGTGTCCATGACCGCCGGATTCGCGGCTCCGATCGCCATCGCCGGCATCGCATTCGGGCGCTACTTCGCGGCCCTTGCCCCCGTGCCTCCGATGCTGGCGACGTCCGTCGTGCTCAGCCTCATCGCCATCGTGCACTGGACAGGCGTCTCCCGAGCCCGCGTCTTCCAGGTGACGACGACCTCGCTCACGGTCGCAGTGATCATCGCCTTCATCGTCACCGGACTGTGGATCGGGCCCCGCGAGGCACTCGCCTTCGCGCCGAGCGCTGCGGCCGCCACCGAGATCGCCAGCGCGCCGTTCGCCATCTCGTTGATCTACGTGGTGTACGCCTATACCGGCTGGAATGCGATCGGCTACGTGGCCGGCGAGATCCGCGAGCCGCAGCGGACGATCCCGCGCGCCGTTGTGGGGGCGGTGCTCCTCGTGGCCACGCTGTACCTCCTGCTGCACTGGGTGTTCCTGCGCACCGTCTCGCTGGACGCGTTGCGGGGCACGGTCGAGGTCGGTGCCCTCTCCGGCCGCGCGATCTTCGGCCCCGTCGGCGGGCGCGTGATGAGTGGCGTGATTGCCCTCGTGCTGGTGGCGACGATCTCCGGCTTCCTGATGGCCGGATCCCGCGTCACGCAGGCGGTTGGCGAAGGCGCGCCGCGCCTCGGCTGGTTGGCGGCACGTGCCGCCGACGGCGTGCCACGTCGGGCGCTCGCGGCGCAACTGCTGCTCGTGGCCCTGCTCATCATCACCGCCAGCTTCGAACAGGTGCTCGCCTACGCCGGCACGGTGCTCAACCTGATGAACCTGCTGGCCGTGGTGGGGCTGATGAAGCTCCGGCGTACGCGCCCCGACCTGGCCCGGCCGTTCCGCGCGCCACTCTATCCACTCGCGCCGCTGACCTTTTCCGCCCTCAGCGTCTGGATGATTGGCTTCGTCATCTGGCAACGGCCGTTGGTGATCGTGGCGGCCGCCGCCACGCTCATCCTGGGAGCGGCGCTGGATCGGTGGGCGTCCGCCGGACGAGGCGCTTCCCGAGCGTAACGAGCGTCACCGCCAGCGCGCCGGCGAGGATGCCGAAGAGCGCGTCGAGCAGCGTGCGCACGAGCGGGCCCAGCAGGCCTGCGACGGAGCCGGCGGCGGCGCCCCAGTCGTGCACCACCTGCTCCACCGGGGCGATGCCGTGCGCGAGGATGCTTCCGCCCACCATGAACATCGCGGCCGTGCCCACCACGGAGAGCGCGCGCATGAACCACGGCGCCGCGCGCAGGATCCACGCGCCGAAGGCGCGGCTCGTCGCTGCCGCCGCATCGCTCCCTTCAGCGCGGTGCAGTCGCATGCCCAGGTCGTCGAGCTTCACGATCCCGGCCACCAGCCCGTACACCAGCACCGTGATCCCGACGGCGATGACGCTCAGCGCGATCACCTGCTGCAGCATCGGGGCCGTGGCCATCGTGCCCAGCGCAATCACCACGATCTCCGCCGAGAGGATGAAGTCGGTGCGGATCGCGCCCTTGATCCGGTCGCGCTCGAGCGCGACCAGGTCCACCTCGGGATGGAGCAGCGCGGCCGTGAGCAGGGCCTTGTGCGCGGCCGCCTCCTCCCGATGGAGGAACTTGTGGACGAGCTTCTCCACGCCCTCGAAGCAGAGGAAGAGCCCGCCGACCATCAGCAGCGGCACGATGAGCCCCGGCGCGAAGGCGCTGATGAGTAGCGCCGCCGGCACGAGGATCAGCTTGTTGACGAACGACCCCTTCGCCACCGCCCAGACGACCGGGAGCTCCCGGTCCACGCTGAATCCCGTCACCTGCTCGGCGTTGAGGGCGAGGTCGTCCCCGACCACGCCGCTCGTCTTCTTCACGGCGACTTTGCTCAGGACCGCGACATCGTCGAGGATCGTCGTGATGTCGTCGAGCAGGGCGAGCAGACTGGAGGCCATGGGGTGAAAGCAATCGCCGCGTCGCCCGCCGGCAAGGGGCAGGCGCGGGGACCGCGCCGCTGACATCTTTCGGGCGTCCGCTGATCCACGCGAACCCGTTGCGGGAGCCCCGTATGCTCGTCGTCACCGTTGGAAACATCGAAGGCAAGCCCGTGAAGAAGTACCTCGGCGTCGTTTCCGGCGAGGCAATCCTCGGGGCGAACATTTTCAAGGATCTCTTCGCTGGCATCCGCGACATCGTCGGCGGGCGTTCGGCGGCGTACGAGAAGGAACTCCGCAAGGCGAAGGACATCGCCCTGCAGGAGATGGTGGAGGAGGCCGCCAGGCTGGGGGCCAACGCCATCCTGAGCGTCGACCTGGACTACGAAAGCATCCAGATCGGCCAGGGCGGCGGGATGTTGATGGTCAGTGCGAACGGCACTGCGGTGGTGGTGTAGGAACCCCAAACCCCTTTTCCCGAGGTCTGCATGTTCCGTCGTGCATTGCTCACCGTTGGCTTCCTGGCCGTGGCGTCCGCGCCGCTGCAGGCGCAGGTCCCGCTGCTCGATATCCGCATCGGCGCGCACGGCGTGCTGCCGACCGGCGAGACCAAGGACAGCTTCGACGCCGGGCTCGGCGCCTACGTCCGCGCGGGGGTTCCCCTGCTTGCCTTCAAGCTGATGGGCAGCGCCACCTACAATCAGTTCAAGTCGGCAAATCCGCTGGTGGACGACCAGAACGAGATCACGCTGCAGGTGGGGCCGCACTTTTCGCCCATCCCGCTGCTGGATTTCGGCATTGAAGGCGCCTATTTCACCGAGGCCGAGGAGTTTGGCCTCTCGCCGAATATTTCGATCGGGTTGGCGATGTTCGAGGCCACCGCGTCGTACAACACGACCTTCGGAAACCCGAAGGCGAGTTGGCTCACGCTGGGCATCGGTATCCGGTTCTAGCACCTCTGCGGGGCGAGGGTGTCGACGGGGCGGTCCTCAGGGCCGCCCCGTCGTGCATTGACTCGGCGCGGGAATTGCATCCCGACCCGGTGCGGCACACCTTTCCGCACCCTTCACCGGCCCACGGCCACCGCCCACACCATGCGAATCCTCACGCGCACCCTCGCGCTCTCCGCGCTCGCGCTCCTGACCCCTGACCTCGCGGCCGCCCAAGCCAAGGGCAGCGGTATTTCGACGTCGGCAATCCTCGCCCTCCCCGTCGCGCGCGACAAGGCCATCGCCATGGGCGAGACCCGTTCCTCGTCGCTTGACAGCTCCGACCGCCTGCGTGAGGATGACTCCCACTTCGAGGCCTGGTACTTCGAGGGGCGCGCCGGACAGCGTGTGGCGTTCACCATGCGGTCCTCGACCTTCGACACCTACCTGGTCGTCGGCCAACAGGGTGCCTCGTCCACGCTCGGGAGCGACGATGACGGCGGTGGCGGCACGGACTCGCAGCTCAACGTGACGCTGCCCGCCGATGGCTGGTACGTGATCATCGCCAACTCCCTGAGCGCCGGCACGACCGGCAGCTTCACATTGTCGGTTGGCGCAGGCACCGCCGCAGTCGCCGGCGGCACGATGTCGAGCTCGCAGATCCTCGCGATGCCGCCCACCACCGCACGACGCATCGCCGTGGGGCAGACCCAGGTCTCGCGCCTCACCGCGGCGCATGCGCGCATGGCGGACGACACGCCCTTCGAGGCCTGGTTCCTCGACGGTCGCGCCGGCGAGCGCATCACGGTGACCATGCGCTCTTCGGACTTCGACTCCTTCCTGCACGTCGGGCGCCAAGGAGCGACCACCACCATCGAATCCGACGACGATGGCGGCGGCAATCTGGACTCGCGCATCACCCTCACGCTCCCGGCATCGGGCACCTATGTGCTGATCGCCAATTCCGTCGGCGACGATGACGAAGGGGCCTACACGATCGAGGTGACCGGGGCCGTGCCGGCGGGAGGCGCCACCTACACCGCGTCCCAGGTGTTCAACCTTCCAGTGGCGTCGGCGCGGCGCATCGCCGTCGGCGAGACCCGTGCCTCCAGCCTCGGCGGGACGAATCCGATGATGTCCGACAACACCCCCTTCGAGACCTGGTATCTCGAAGGCCGAGCGGGCGATCGGGTGACCATCACCATGCGCTCGTCGGACTTCGACTCCTTCCTCCGCATCGGCGCGCACGGGGGTTCGGCGGCGCTCGGCTCGGACGACGATTCCGGTGGCGATCTCGACGCACAGATCACCATCACCCTGCCCTCGAGCGGCGTCTACGTGCTGCTGGCGAACACAGTTGGGTCCAGCGAGAGCGGGAACTACACCATCAGCGTCATCCGAGGGAACTGACGGCCGCGGGTCGAGGCACCTGCCTGGGGAGGGGTGAAACCCACCCCTCCCCGGTGGAGTAGATTCAGTGCAACCCCGCCTCCGGCGCGGGTGTCCAATCATTAGACTGAATCCGATGCACCTCGCCCCCGCCCTCCTCCTCACCGCCGTCACCCTGGCCGCCTGCGCCCCGATGGCGCGCGGCCCCGTTGCCGCCGTCCCGGTCGCGGACGTCGGCGCGGCACAGGCCCAGCGCGATTCCCTCCGCCTGCCCTACAGCGAGGCGGACGTCACGTTCATGACGGACATGATCGGCCACCACGCCCAGGCCATCATGATCTCCCGCTGGGTACCCACCCACGGGGCCGACAGCTCGATGCGCATCCTCGCGGCGCGCATCATCAACTCCCAGACGGACGACATCACCCTGATGCGCAACTGGCTCCGCGATCGCGGGCGCCCGGTGCCTTCGGTGGACGAGAACGGCGTGGTGACGCCCCCCAAGGCCGATCCCGACGACGAGCACGCCGGGCACGACATGGGGCACATGGGCCACAGCATGGCAGGAATGCTCTCGCCCGCGCAGCTGGCCGAGCTCGATGCCGCGCGGGGCGAGGCGTTCGAGATCCTCTTCCTGCAGCGCATGATCAACCACCATCGCGGCGCCGTCACGATGGTCCAGACACTCATCCGTTCCGAGGGCGCTGCCCTCGACGAGACGGTCTTCCGATTCGCGGCCGACGTCGAAGTGGACCAGTCCACCGAGATCCGCCGCATGCTCCATATGCTGCTCGAGAAGGGCGGCATTCCTCCCGCGTGACCCCGTACCACCACCATCAGCAGAGGTAACGAGATGCAGCTTGTGTTCAAGCGCGCCAGCCTGTTGGCGCTCGTCGCTGCCGCGGCCTGTTCGACGCCGCCGGCCGCCACGCCGCCGGCGCCTGCCGCCACTCCCGCCACGGACGGCCGCGTCGGGCTCTCCGCCGGCCTCTTCGACGCTGGCGTGGCCGCGCAGCACATGCGCCTCACCGCCACGGCGAAGTCGCCCGAGGGCTTCCTTGGCATCACCAACTCGGACCTCGCGTTCACCGGCAACTATGCCATCCAGGGCAATTACAACGGCCCGGTGATCTGGGACATCTCCAATCCGGCCGCGCCGACCGTCGTGGCCGCCGTCACCTGCCCGGCCTCGCAGAACGACGTCTCCGTGTACGGCAACCTGCTGTTCCTCTCGGCCGAGGCCTTCAACAGCCGCACCGACTGCGGCACGCAGTCGCCGCAGGGCCCGGTGTCGCCGCTCCGCTTCCGCGGCGTGCGCATCTTCGACATCAGCAACATCCGTGAGCCGAAGTTGATCACCGGCATCCAGACCTGCCGCGGTTCGCACACGCACACGGTGGTCGAGGACGCCCGCGACCGTGAGAACATCTACATCTACGTCTCGGGCTCGGCGCCGGTCCGTTCCAACGAGGAGCTCGCCGGCTGCATCAACGAGACGCCGGACAAGAATCCGGAATCGTCCCTGCTCAAGATCGAGATCATCCGTGTGCCGCTGGCGAATCCGGCAGCGGCGGCGATCGCGGCCCGTGCCGACATCTTCACCGGTCTCACCCAGCCGCCGCGTCACGGCGACACCGAGGCCGACAGGCTGGCTGCCGCGGAGCGCGCGGCGGCCGCCCGAGCCTCGGGTGGCTTCGTGGCCCGCAACCCGCAGTCCGGCACCGAGATCGTCCTCGGCGGCGGGTTCGTGCGCAACCAGCTCGACTCCCTCGTGCGCGCCCGCGGTGGCGAGGCCGGCTCGGCCCCGACCGCGGCCGACTCGGCCGCCCTGCGCGCGAACATCCAGGCCATCATTGACCGCGTCTTCAGCTCCGGCCCGCAGCCGGGCTCGCCGGTGTCGGCCGGCGCGCAGTGCCACGACATCACGGTGTACCCCGCCCTCGGCCTGGCCGGCGGCGCCTGCGAAGGCCACGGCCTCCTGCTCGACATCAGCGACCCGGTGCGCCCCGTGCGCATTGACGCCGTCGCCGACTCGAACTTCGCCTACTGGCACTCGGCGACGTTCAGCAACGATGGCACGAAGATCCTGTTCTCCGACGAGTGGGGCGGTGGCGGCGCGCCGAAGTGCCGCGACACCGACAACTACGAGTGGGGGGCCAACGCGATCTTCCGCATCGTGAACCGTCGCCTGGTCTTCGAGTCGTACTACAAGATCCCGACGCAGCAGACGGCGATGGAAAACTGCGTCGCCCACAACGGCTCCCTGGTCCCGGTGCCCGGTCGCGACATCATGGTGCAGGCCTGGTACCAGGGCGGCATCTCGGTGTTCGACTGGACCGACCCGGCCAAGCCGTTCGAGATCGCCTACTTCGACCGCGGTCCGGTGGATGCGGCGCGTCCACAGATGGGCGGTGCCTGGTCCACCTACTGGTACAATGGCCAGATCATCAGCTCGGAGATCGCCCGTGGACTCGACGTCGCCGAGCTCCTCCCGAGCGAGCACCTGACGCAGAACGAGATCGACGCGGCCAAGACGGTGCGTTGGAACCAGTTCAACGCGCAGGGGCAGCCGCGGATCGAGTGGCCGGCCACCTTCGCGCTGGCCAAGGCCTATCTCGACCAGGCCGAGCGCAAGCAGTGCCTCACGTCGGCCCGCGTGGCCGAGGTGCGCACGGCGATCAGCAACGCCGAGCGGGCGTCGGGTGCCCAGCGCACGGCGGCGCTCACGGCGCTCACCAACGGCCTCGCAACGGATGCCCGTAACCCCTGCGACGGGCGCAAGAACGAGCTGCTCCGCAAGGCGCTGCAGGATCTGCAAGGCGTAGTGGTGTCGTAAGCCGTCACGGCTCGTGTAGGACCGAAGCCCCCCGGATCGCAGATGCGGTCCGGGGGGCTTCGCACTTCGGTCGGTGCCGCTCAGCGCGGATCGCGCGACGGCAACGGCAAGGGCGTGTCCAACGCCAGCTCGCGGACCATCCGGTCATCGCCCGTGAGCTCCCAGTGCAACAGCGACACCGGAATCATCCCGGCGCCGTTCACCTCGTCCACAAAACGACGGATCGTGAAGGCGTCGCCGAGTTGGCGCGCCCGCTGCGCCAGCGTCTCCTCGAGCAAGCGCCCGCCGGTGATGTAGGCCGTGCCGTAGCCCGGCTGCCGCAGGTAGAGGTGCTGCTCGAAGCCGAGCAGGGGATCGCGACGCATCCATCCGCGCGGCGTCCAGGTGACGTGGATGTCCCCGGCCCCCTCCATGGTGAGCACGTCCGCGTGCGCGTAGAGGTTGCCCAGCCCACGCGCGGCCCGCGTGATGAGCATGATCCACACCAGTTCCCGCGAGCGTGGGCTGTCGTCGTAGAGGCCGGCGTGCATCATCCACTCTTCCATCACCGTCGCCATGCCCTCGGCGCGGCTCATCCAGACGTTGTAGAGCAGCGCGTTGCGCCGGATGGTCCGCGGGTTGGGCGCGTAGCGGATGCGGGCGTTGTCCCACCAGTGGTAGAGGTGCGTCCAGAGCGGGATGGGATCGCGCTGCGTGGCCTGCATGAAGAAGTCACGCGTCTCCGCCGGTGCGAACCGCGGCATTCGCTCACGGAGGGCGCGCTCCATCCATGGCTCGGGCGTGCCGATGCCTTCGCGCTGCACGAAGGCTATCCACTTCGCGATGGCCCGTTCCTGCATGGCGGCGTAGGCCTCGGGCGTCTCGGCCACCGGCATGGGCGGGAGCGCCCGGTTGCGATTCTCCTCGAAGCGCAGGGCGGCGTGCCCGCGCGCGAGCTCGCGGCGCATGATCGTGACCTCGTCCTCCCAGGAGAGGGGCACGAGCAGCACGTTGCGCAGGTACCAGCTGTACTGCGCCGCACCGATGCCCGACGGGCCGGTGCGGTTCGGCGCCTCGTCGCGCAGCCACTGGATGAAATCGACGGTCGCCAAGCGTGCCGCCACCGTCGCTGCGCGCAAGTCGGTGTCGGTGGCTGGAATGCGCGCAAGCAGCGTGGTCAGTGCCTCTTCCTGCTCCTCGAAGGCGCGGACCCCACCCACCCACAGGTCCCGCGCATTGCTGGCGGCGAGATTCACCCGCGCCTGTCGAAGCAGCGGCGGCACGCCCCGGAGCGCGTTGGTGAGCGCTGCCGTCTCCACCGCCGTCATCGGGGAGATGGAGTCGAGCGCGGTGCGCGGCCAGATCGGGTAGCGCCACAGACGCACCGCTCCGTGGATGGTCGGCCCCTCCTCGGCCGGCGTGTCGCTCTCGGCGGTGCGCACCGACGCGTAGTAGGCGGGGTCGCGCGCGAAGGGCTGCAGCACCGAGAGGTGATAGCGCATGCCGTTCATCTCGGCCTTCACGAGATGCCAGTCCACGCGGTCGGCGATGGGCCAACCGGTGGTGTCGATGGCTGCGAGCCGCCGCTCCCAGGCCGCCAACTCGGCGAGGCGCCGCGCGGTAGTGGCGGCACGGTAGTCGGGCACGTACCCCGGCGCTTCCTCGATCGGGGGCGGTTGCTCGAAGCCACGCCACAGGCCGAAGAGCTCGACCAGCGCGGCGTGCGTGCGCGGTGCGGGACCGGACTGCGCCATGGCCCGTGAGGGCGCCGCGAGCGCGACGGCGACGATGCTGAGCAGCGTGACGCGAACGAGAAGGGAACGGCCCATGTCTTCTCCAGTTGGTAAAGCGTTCCGCCGTGTGCCGACTGACCGCCTGGGCTCAGTGCGCCATGGTGAGCGCCGCGGCCGCCGACACCGCAAAGCCCCCGGCGATCGCGACGATCTGACTCACGGGAAGATCCCAGGTGCGCGCCGCCTTGAGTTGCGAGACGATCACCGCGCCGCCGACGAAGAGGAACGAGCCGGCCGCCAACGGCACCAGGAACTCGGCAACGCGTGCCGTGCCCTCGCCGAGCCAGAGCGTCAAGGCGGCACCGAGGAAGGCGATGGCACCGCTCGCCACGGTGAACCATACCGCACGCCGCGGCCTCGTGCCGTAGTGGACGAACACGCCGAAGGTCCCGACTTCGCGCGGCAGCTCGTGGGCCAGCATGGCGATCGCCGTGGCCACGCCTGGCCCGGTGCCGGCGAGGAACGCCGCCGCGATCAGCGCACCGTCCACGAAGTTGTGCATCGCATCGGCGCCGAAGCTCACGGCCACCATGGACGGATCATTGAACGCCGCCAGCGATGCGTCCTCAGCCGGCGCCTCATGCGCCGTGTGCTGCCAGCGGTGCAACCAGCGTTCGAGGAGGAAGCTGCCGATCACGCCTGCCGCCACGCTCAGGGAGACGAAGGCCACCGCCGGGTGCCGTTCGTACGACTCGGGCAGGAGATGGAAGACCGCCGCGCCGATGAGCGCGCCCGCCCCGAACGAGACGAGCGTGGGCAGCACGCGGGAGAGTTGCTGTCCCGGCCGCGCGAGCAGCAGGATGATCGCGAGGGGCACGCCCGTCACGACCGCGACACTCAGGAAGGTGGAGGTCCAGGGGCTCACGGCGTGAACGATACCGCCCGCGGCTCCCGTGAACAACGCGAAGGCGCTCACCGCGGCCTCGTGCCGGCGCCGCCACCGACGACTTCCTCGTACAGCTCCGGCTCCGTCACGCCCTCCGTGACGATCACCATCGCGCGCGTGCCCTCGCCCACGTCGAGCGCCCGACGCAGCGGCTCCAACGCAGGATCGTCGCGCAGCGCCAGCAGGGCGCCCAGTCCCGCGGCGCCCGATGCGCCGGCAGCGATGGACCGGTGCGCCGGTGATGGCCGCGCCAGCCGGCGCATCGCCTGGCGTGCCCAGCCGTCGGCAATCGCCACGTAGGCATCGAATCCCTCCAGCACCGCCGGCAGCGCCGTGAGCGACGTCTCGCCGCAGCGGAGCCCCCCCATCACGGTATCGTGCGGACCAGGCACGGTCACCGCGCGCCCCGCGACGGCGGATCCCAGCAAACACGCCGCTGCCAGGGGCTCCACGCACACCAACCGCGCCCGTGGCACGTCCGGGTGCGCCGCGTACCAACTCCCCACCGCCGCTGCGAGGCCACCAACGCCACCCTGCACCAGCACGAGATCAGGCGCTTTCCTTCTCCACTGCGCGGCCGCCTCGTCCATCAGGCGCGTGTAGCCCAGCATGATGAGGCGCGGGATCTCCTCGTAGCCGGGATAGCCCGTGTCGGAGATCACGGTCCACCCACGGTGCGCGGCATCCGCGGCCGCCTTGCGCACGGCGTCGTCGTAGGAGCCGGCCACCCGCACGATCTCCGCCCCTTCGAGCGCAATGGCCTCCACGCGCGACGCCGCCACGCGCTCGCCGAGGTACACGCGTGCCCGCAGGCCATGCGTGCGCGCCGCCCGTGCCACGGCGCGCCCGTGGTTGCCCTCGCTCGCGCAGACCAGCGTCGCATCGCTGCGGAGCGCACCACGCCCAAGCAGTTCAGCAACCGCGAAGCCGGCGCCAAGCCCCTTGAACGCCGGCAAGGTGAAGCGATCGGTCTCGTCCTTCAGCAAGAGCTGTTTGAGGCCGAGTTCCTTCGCCAACGGCTTGTCCTTGCGGAGTGGCGTCGCGGCGAGCGCGGGGTTGGCGCCCACGTACGCGCGCAGCCGCGCGAACGCCTCCGGCGCGAACAGCCCCTGCGGGCGCGTCGCGCGGGTGGCCAGGTGGAATCGGCTCGGTGCGAGCGGCGCGCGTGACGTCACGGGTGGCATGGCTCCGAGAAACTAGCGGCGCCGGCAAGCGTTAGATACCACAGACCCCATGCACACCCTCCGGATCCTCCTCGCCCTCGGGCCCTACGTCGTTTCCGCGCTTCGCGATGCGCGGCGGTGGATCTGGTTCGGCGCCCCACTCACGCGCACCCCCGAGTTCCATCTGGCCCGGGCCAGGGCGTTCGTGGCGCGCATCGCTCGGCTCGGCCCGACCTTCGTGAAGCTCGCCCAGGTCTTCTCGGCCCGCGCCGACCTCATCCCCGAGCCCTACCTCTCGGCGCTCGGCACGCTCACCGATCAAGTGCCTGCCGTGCCGTGGGCGGGCATCGAGCGCGAGCTGCGCGCGGCATACGGCGATGCCCCGGAACGCGTCTTCGAGCGCATTGACCAGATCCCGATCGCCGCCGCCTCGCTGGGCCAGGTGCATCGCGCGCGCTGGCGTGGGCGCGACGTCGCCGTGAAGGTGCTCCGCCCGCGCGTCGAAGCGACGGTCGAGCGCGACCTGCGCTCCGCCCGTGCCATCACCGCCTGGGCGGCCCGGCGCTGGCCGGTGCCGCACGTGCTCGGGTTCCAGGCCTTGGTCGAGGAGTTCGCCACGCGCATCGGCGAGGAGATGGACTTCCGCCTCGAAGCCGAGTACGCCACCGAAGTGCGCGCCAACTTCCGCGGGAATCCACGGGTGCTCATACCGGAGGTGCTCCACGAGATGACGCGACGTCGCGTGATCGTGCTCGAGTTCATGCACGGCGCGCGCGTGGATCGCCTCCCCGCCGGGTCCGTCAACGCCGAACGCCTCGCCGGATTGGTGATGGAGGTCTACGTGCAGATGATGCTCGTGGACGGCCTCTTCCACGCCGACCCGCACGCCGGCAACCTGCTCGTGACGCCCGACGGTCGCCTGGTGCTGCTCGACTTCGGCATGATGGTGCGCGTGCCGCCGGCGCTGCGCCTGGCGCTCATCCGCACGGTCTTCGCGTCCATCCGTCGCGATCCCGCCGGCGTCGCCGAAGGGTTCGATGCCCTCGGCCTCATCGCCCCCGGTGCCAACCCGGCGGACATCCGTCGCCTCGCCGAACTGCTCGTGGCCATGAGCGCGACGCGCAGCACCACGCAGCAGCGACTCGAGACGATGCTCGCCGACCGGGTCATGGCGTCGCTGTATGACTTCCCGGTCATCCTCCCGCGCGACCTCGTGTACTTCGCGCGGACGGCGGCGCTGATCGAGGGCATCGGCACCCGCTACGACCCCTACTTCAATGCCATCCAGGTCGGCACGCCCCTGGTGATGCGCATGCGGAGCCGCATCCTGCGCTCGCTGGGCGAGGAGGCGCAGCCGAGCCTCGAGGAGATCGCGGCCGTCGCCGGGTTCGCGGTGGGACGGGCCTGGCGCGCAGTGCGCGAGGCCCTCACCCCGTGGTTCGAGGCGGCGCGCCCCCGCGCGAACGGATCGTCGCGGCCTGCGCCTGAACCGCCGCGCGCCGTTCCGGCGAAAGTCTCGTCAGATTCTTGAGCTGCATGGCCATGCGCTGATTGCCGCGCAGGGGGCCTTCGTGCCGCAGCAGGTAGTCCCAGTACAGCGTGGTGAACGGACAGGCGCGCCCCCCGAGAGACTCGGCCGGATCGAAGCGACAGCCCGTGCAGTGATCGCTCATGCGCTGGATGTACTTCCCCGTCGCCACGTAGGGCTTGGATGCCATCACGCCACCGTCGGCGTACTGCGACATGCCCAGCGTGTTGGGCAGCTCCACCCACTCCACGGCATCCACGTACACCGCCAGGTACCACTCGTGAACCGCCTTCGGATCCACGCCGAGGAGCAGCGCATAGAGCCCGGTCACCATCAGCCGCTGGATGTGGTGCGCGTAGCCGTAGCGCAGCGTTTGGCCGATGGCATCGCGGAGACAGGCCATTTCTGTGTCGCCTGACCAGTAGAACGCCGGCAGCGGCTCGCGGGCGTGCATCGCGTTGCGCGACGCGTATGCCGGCATCAGGAGCCAGTACACGCCGCGCACGTATTCACGCCAGCCGAGGATCTGGCGGATGAAGCCCTCCACTGCCGCCAGAGGAGCGCGGCGGTCGCGGTACGCCTGCTCGGCGGCGGCGATGACCTCGCGGGGATCGAGCAGCTTGAGGTTCATCGCGGCCGCGAGGCGCGAGTGGTACAGCCAAGGCTGGGACGTCCACATCGCGTCCTGGTAGCGGCCGAAGTCGGCGAGCCGATGCGCGATGAAGTCATCGAGGGCGGCGCGGGCGTCGCCGGGCGTCACGGGCCAATCGAAGGCATCCAACTCGCCCGGATGCGCGGCGAAGCGTGCCGCGACCAGCGCGATCACGTCGCGGGAGATGTCATCGGGCGGAAAGTGTCGCGGCGGCGGAACCAGCCCCGGTCCCTGCTTGCCGAAGCTGCCGCGGTTCTCGGCGTCGAAGTTCCAGCTGCCGCCCACGGGTGACCCATCCGGCTCCACCAACACACGGTGGCGCCTCCGCATCTCGCGGTAGAAGTACTCCATGCGAAGCTGCTGTCGTCCGGCCGCGTGGGCCCTGAAGTCGTCGACCGTCGAGAGGAAATGGCGATCCGTGCGAATCTCGAGCGGGAGGCCGATCTCGGCGGCGGCGGTGATCAGCGCGTCCCGCACGCGGTGGTCGCCGGGTTCCGCAACCACGAGCCGCTCGGGGCGGAGTCGCGCGCAGGCGCGGCGGAGTTCGCCGGCCAAGCTGCCAGTGTTGGCCTCGGAATCGAGCGCGGTGTACTCCACCCGCCAGTTGACGCGCTCAAGCGCGGTGCGGAAGTGCCGCATCGCGCTGAGGAACAGCGCGGTCCGGGGTTTGGACGACCAGACGTGCACGGACTCCTCGGCGACCTCAGCCATCCACACGGCGTCCAGCGCGGGATCGGCGCCGTCGAAGACGGAGGAGTCGGCGTTGAGTTGGTCGCCCAGCACCAGGAGCAGCGTGCGCATCGGGTTTCAACGCGCTGCCCCGGTGACTTGTGCCGACCGCTCGGTGCGGGCCGAGGGTTCCGCCCCTAGCGCCCGAACGCGTACACGAAGTTCACGAGCGGAATGCAGCAGGCGCTCTCCGTGCCGAGCGCGCCGCCGAAGCCGAGGTCGGCCGAGAGCCGATCGCCGATGAAGCGGAATCCGCCGGAGACCAGCCCGCCCACTTCGCCGCCGCCGAAGGCAAGCCAGTTCTCGGTGATCAGCTTCACGCGTCGCGAGACGCGTCGCTCGCCGCCGATCATGAACACCGGGTCGTTGGAGAGCCCCGAGTAGTCGTTGGTCGCCGCGTAGCCCCATCCGGCGCCGACGGTGACCGCGTTGTCGGCGCTGCCGAACGTGCCGGCGCCGTAGACGATGCCCACCGACCCCGCATCCAACTCCTCGGTCACGAAGAATCCCAGTGCGCCCAGCGAGACCGAACTGCGCGCCCGGTCCCACACGGTCACCTTGGGCGCCACGTAGAACACCTGCCCCAGCAGTCCCGGCAGGATGGGCGTGCCACCGGCGATGGTGACGCGATCCGTCACGCCGTAGGCCACGAAGGGAAAGAAGAGCATGAAGCTGGAGATGTAGCCCTCGCCCTTATCGAGCGGCCGCGCTGTGGACGTGAAGAAGAGTCGCGTGGCATTGGGGTCCTCGTCCCAGACCTCACCAGAAGCGCGCACCGCCACCAGGCGCTCCCGCACCACCTGCGCGCGCGGCACTTCCACGCGCGCGCCACCCGACGTGCGCAGGACGATGGTGGTCTCGCTGCGCTCCACGACCTGCCCGCGCACGACGGTGCCGTCCACCAGTCGCAGTTCGGTGACGCTATCGGCCGGCGCCGCCGGGGGTACGCCCTGCGCGAGCGTCGTGGCGGGGGGAATCGCGAGCAGCACAGCGGCGAGCAGCAGCGGGCGAATGCGCATGGACAGTCCAGAAAGAGTGGGAGTGTGCGACCCTGCCCGCAGTCTATGCCGAGCCCGCCGACGGCGCCCGATGCGCCCTAGGGCGTTCACCACCCGTTGAATCGCGGCCACCACACCGGCGTATCGCGTTCGACTCCAAGCACGTGATACCCGCCGAACTGTGCCGCCGTCGCACAGGCATGGTTCGGCAGGATGCGAAGGCGCGTCCCAAGCGGGAACTGCGCGGCATCCAGGGTTCCCCCGGCGCGCCGCGAAAGGATCCCGTGCTCCTGGCTGGCGCCGCTCATCACCAAGTCCTCCAACGGGCGCCCGTCGCGATCACGCACCAGACCGTAGCCCTGGTCCACCGCCTGCGCGCTTGTCCCACGGTCGCGCGAGAGGGCCATCCACCCGCCGTCGGTGATGATCCACCCCTTCTCCGCCTGATGTCCGATCACCGTCACCAGCACCGAGATCGCGATGTCGTCCACCGCGCACACGCCGAGCCCAGCCATCACGAGGTCCATGAACATGTGGACTCCGGCGCGCACTTCGGTGACCCCCGTCAGGTCCTTGGCGAACAGCGCCGTCGGCGTCGAACCCACACTCACCACCGGGCACGCGAGTCCCGCGGCGCGCAGCCGTTCCGCCGCCGTGACGGCGGCCGCACGCTCGCGCTCGGCCATCGCGCGCAGGGCGTCGGCGCTCGTGCAGTGGTACGATTCCCCGGCGTGCGTCATCACGCCGCGCAGCGACGGTCCGAGGGCCCGGCCAATCGCGAGCAGCGCCTCACCATCCGGCGCCACGCCGGCGCGATGGCCATCGCTGTCAAGTTCGATCAGCGCCGGGATATCGTCGCTTACCGCGAACGACGTCGCCCGCACGTATTCGGCGGCGGCGACCGAGTCGAGGGTCACCGCGAGGTTCGCCCCGCGCAGCCGCAGTGCCGCGACCTGCCGCAGCTTCTGCGGCGCGATGCCCACCGCGAAGAGGATGTCCGTGATCCCCGCCTCGAGGCAGCATTCAGCCTCGTGTAGCGTCGAGACGGTCACGCCTCCCGGCTGCCCCTTGAGCGCGCGGCGGATCACCGGCAGGCTCTTGGCCGTCTTCACGTGTGGTCGGAGCGGCACCCCGAGCGCACCGAGATGCGTCGCGAGGCGCGCGAGGTTGCGGTCCAGCCGCGGACGGTCGAGCAGGAGCGATGGCGTCGGCAGGGAGTCAAGCATCGTCGGGGCAAACTATGCGCTCCGCCCGCGTTCCGCTTCGGCGAATGCCGGGGTAGGTTGCCACTCCACCCTCGCGAGCCGCTGCGCTGACCATCCTCTCCATCGATCTCGCGTCCCGACGCTACGCGGACAACGGCATCGCGCTGCTCGACGGGCAGCCGCTCGCGGCAAGCGTGCGCCTCGTCCGGCCCGAAGCGCTGGGACTCCGCGGTGAACCCCGGGTCGAGCCCTTCGCAGATGCGATTGCGACGTTGGCGGAGCGCGAGCGGGCGAGCCTCGTCCTTCTGGACGGACCGCAGGGCTGGCGCGCTGAACGCTCGGCCCTGGAGCATCAGCGTGTCTGCGAACGGCTCGCCCTGACGCCCGGCAAGACGGGGCCGGTCGGCGTCGTGAAGCCGAAGTCCTGGACGCGTATGGCCGTCTTCAGCGTGGCGCTCTTCGACGCATTGCACGCGCGCGGCTGGGCGCGATTCCGCGCCGCGTGGCGGGGCGAGCGCGCAGCAATCGAGAGTTTCCCCACCCACGCCTGGCGGTCGCTCGGCCGCACGCCCATGCCGGGAAAGTCCGCGTCGGGTGATCTCCGACCGTGGCGCGCCCACCTGCAGGCGCTCGGCGTGCGCGACCTCACGGCGCAGGCCACGCACGACGAACTCCAGGCCGTCGTCGCCGGACTGGCGGGACTGGCGCTCCTGGCCGCCGGGACGTCCGCCGTAGACATCCGCGGCGAGGAGCCACGGCGCGAGGCCGGCCAGTGGCGTGAAGGGTATATCGTGAGTCCGCGGATGTGACGCGGCGTGGCGTTCCTGGAGTCGCGGTCCTGCGGAGTCCCCCGTTCGGGCGATTGCCCTTCGGGCGCGATGGCGCCAGACTCCCTATCGTTGCCCCCACTCTCCAGAGGTAGATCGATGCGACCCATGACTTTGCTCACGGGGCTCCTGCTCGCCGCCCCAGCGCTCGTTGCGCAGGGCACGGCGCCCGCCGGCGCCCCCCAGACCCGAGTGCCCTCCGCGGCCGATAGCGCCGTGATGCGCGCGCTCGAACTGCCCCAGATCCTCCAGCGCGCCCGCAACGCCGGGATTCCCGACAGCTCCGTACGCGGCATGATTGACGCCATGCGCCGGCGCGGCCTCCCCGCCGAGGAAGCCATTCCGGCGGTGGAGATGGAAGTGGAAGCCGTTGAGCAGGGCGCATCCCGGGACAACTTCGGGAGCTTTGTGCGCGCGCAGGTCGAGTCCGGTGTCCGCGGCCAGGAGCTGGCCGCCCGCATTCGCGCCGAGCGTCAGGCCCGCGGCATGGGCCCTGGTCGAGGTGAGCCGGGTGGACGCCCCGCGGGCGCTGGTCGGCCGGCGGGTGCCGGTCGCCCCGAAGGCGCTGGTCGGCCGGCGGGTGCCGGTCGCCCCGAAGGTGCAGGACGGCCGGCAGGCGCCGGCGCACGCCCCGCCGGCGCTGGCCGTCCGGACAGCACCGCTCGCCCGAAGGCCCCCGCCACCCCAGCCACGAGACGTCCATGAAATACCTCGCACTCGCCTTCCTCGTCGTCGCAGCCGCCTGCGGCGGGGCCAAGGAGACTCCCGACGCAGCCTCCACAGTCTCGGCGGACGTGACGCTGGCCCTGGCCATCTCGGCCGCCCTCGCGGCCAATCCGGCCTCGTCCGACTCGGTGCTCGCGGCCAATGGCCTGACCCGGGACGGGCTCGACTCCCTGCTCTACCGCATCGCCGCCGACTCGGCGATGTCGGCGCAGTACTCGGCGGGACGTCGCTAGGCTCGCGAGCGTAGTGAAGGGCCAGAACGGCGCGGTTCGGGGATTCCCCGCACCGCGCCGTTCTGCCATTCGGTAGATTGCGGGATGACCAAGATCTTCCCCGAGGACCTCGCCGCGCGCCTCGCCACGCGCGCCGTCCACGCCGGCCAGCGCCCCGACCCCACGTCGGGGGCCATCATGCCCCCCATCTACCAGACCTCCACCTACGCGCAGGAAGCGCTGGGGGTCAACAAGGGCTACGAGTACGCGCGCGGCAAGAACCCCACCCGCGAGGCCCTCGAGCGCAACGTCGCCGCGCTGGAGACGGCCCAGCACGGCATCGCCTTCTCGTCCGGCATGGGCTGCCTCAACTCCCTGATGATGCTCTTCAAGTCCGGAGACCACATCGTCATCGGCGCCAACGTGTACGGCGGGACGTTCCGGCTGTTCGACAAGCTGCTCCAGCACTTCGGCCTGCAGTTCACCTGGGTGGACATGCGCGACACCCAGCGCATCGCCGACGCCATGCGGAAGAACACCGTGGCGGTGATGCTCGAGACGCCCACCAACCCGCTGATGCAGTTGGCCGACATCAAGGCCGCGGCAGGCATCGCCAAGAAGGCCGGCGCCCTCACGATCGTGGACAACACCTTCGCCACCCCGATCTTCCAGCAGCCCCTCGCACTGGGCGCGGACATCGTCTGGCACTCCAGCACCAAGTACCTGAACGGGCACTCCGACTTGATCGGTGGCATTGCCGTGATGAACGACGACGCCCTCGCCGCCAAAGTGCAGTTCATCGCCAACTCGGCGGGGGCGGTACCCGGGCCCATGGACGCCTGGCTCACCTTGCGTGGCACCAAGACGCTGGCACTGCGCATGCGGCAGCACGACATCAACGGCCGCGACGTCGCCGACTGGCTGGCCAAGCGCATGGGCGAGGAGCGCGTGTTCTATCCGGGGCTCGCCTCGCACCCGCAGCACGAACTCGCCAAGCGCCAGATGTCGGGGTTCGGCGGGATGGTCTCGGTGGAGACGGGCTCCAAGGCCAACGCCAACACCGTCGTCACCCGTCTCAAGGTCTTCACCCTCGCTGAATCTCTCGGCGGCGTGGAGTCGTTGGTATGTCAGCCGGCGGGGATGACGCACGCCTCGGTGGAACCGGCGCGCCGCGCGGAGATCGGCATCACCGACGGTCTCCTCCGCTTCTCGTGCGGCGTGGAAGACACGCAGGATCTGCTCGAGGACCTCGAGCAGGCATTCAAGGGGCTGTAGCCCCGAGGAGTTCGCATGCCCCGCACCGTGCTCACCGACATCGCCTCCCAGACCTGGGAGCATCCGGCCGACCGGGCCGCGCTCTCCGCCATGCGCGCGCTGCCCGGCTTCGACACCGCCGTGAACGCCTTCGCCAAGGCCTTCGGCGAGCGCGGCGTGCGACATCTCTTTACTGCCAGCGCCGTGCGCGTGGGGCCCACCCAGCGCCCCGACCTCGACGCGTTGTGGACCGACGTCCTCGCCACGCTCGACTGGCCCAAGCGCCCCGAACTCTTCGTCACCTCGTCGCCCAACATCAACGCCGGCGCCGTCGGCTTCGGCGAGCCCTTCGTCGTCATCAACTCGGCCGCCATCGAGCACCTCACGCGCGAGGAGCTGCGCGTGATCCTCGCCCACGAGCTGGGCCACGTGATGAGCGGGCACGTCACCTACCGCACCATCGCCCAGATCATCCTGATGGTCGGTATCGGCAACCTGCCCTTCCTCGCCGGCCTCGCGCTGCTGCCCTTCCAGCTCGCCATCCTCGAGTGGTACCGCAAGAGCGAACTCTCCTGCGACCGCGCGGCCCTGCTCGGCGTGCAGGACCCCGACCTCGTGCTCACCACCTTCATGAAGCTCGCCGGCGGCCGCGAGTTCGGTGATTCGCTCGACCTCGAGGCCTTCAAGGCGCAGTCGAAGGAGTACGAACACGACGACTCGGCCTGGGATACGGTGCTCAAGGCCATCAACACCGCCTTCCGCGAGCATCCGTTCTTCACCATCCGCGCCGGCGAACTGCAGCGCTGGACGGCCGATGGCTCCTACGCCAAGGTGCTGGCCGGCGAGTACGTGAAGCGTGCCGACGTGAAGCGCGGCGATGGGCTCGGCGACGACCTCAAGCGCGGCGCGTCCTACTACGGTGACCAGGCCAAGGCCGCCGTCGAGAAGGTCAGCGAGACGATCGGACGGGCCAAGGATGCCTTCACCGATGCCATGAAGGGCGCCGCTCGGTGAAGATCCTGATCGTCGGCGGGGGCGGGCGCGAACACGCGCTCGCCTGGAAGCTCAAGCAGGACGACCCCGCCGCCGAGATCATCGCTGCCCCAGGGAACCCGGGGATCGCCGCAATCGGGCGCTGTGTGGATGTGAAGGCCACGGACGTGGAAGCGCTCTTTGCGCTGGCCAAGCGCGAACGGGTCACCTTCACCGTGATCGGTCCCGAAGCACCGCTCTCGCTCGGCATCGTGGACCGCTTCCGCGACGCGGGACTTCCGGTGTTCGGTCCCACCAAGGCCGCCGCGCGCATCGAGACGTCCAAGCGTTTCGCCAAGGAACTGATGCTCGCGGCCAACGTGCCCACGGCCTCGGCGCGCACCTTCACGACGATCCCCGAGGCCAAGGCGGAGGTGCGCCGGCTCGGCGCGCCGGTGGTCGTGAAGGCCAGCGGCATCGCCGCCGGAAAGGGCGTGATCGTGGCGATGAGCATCGCCGAGGCCGACGCGGCCATCGATGACATGCTCGATGCGAAGGTGTTCGGCGACGCCGGCGCCGAGGTGTTGGTGGAGGAGTACATGCAGGGTGAGGAGCTCTCGCTCTTCGCGCTCACCGACGGGCAGAACGTGCTCACCATGCTCGCGGCACAGGATCACAAGCGCATCGGCGACGGCGATACCGGGCCCAACACCGGCGGCATGGGCGCGTACACGCCCGTCTCGCTCGCCACGCCGGGGCTGCTCGCCACCGTCACGCGACGCATCCTCACGCCCACGCTCGAGGCCATGCGCGCGCAGGGCTGCACCTTCACCGGCCTGCTCTACGCCGGACTCATGCTCACCGAGGACGGGCCGAAGGTGGTGGAGTTCAACTGTCGCTTCGGCGATCCCGAGACGCAGGCGATCCTGCCGATGCTCAATTCGTCCTTGCTGGTGCCGATGCGCGCCATCGCCGAGGGCGGGTCGATCCGCTCGCTGAGCAACTTCAGTTGGAAGCGCGGGGCCGCAGTGACCACCGTCGTGGCGGCCGAGGGCTATCCGGGCCCGGTGCGCAGCGGCGACGTGATCGCCCTGCCTGAACTGCCAAGCGACGTCTCGATCTTCCACGCGGGCACCTCGCGCAACGATGCCGGCGAGCTTGTGACGGCCGGCGGCCGCGTGTTTGCCGTCACCGCGGTGGCGGATTCACTTGCCGAAGCGCAGGCGCGCAGCCGGAATGTGGCTGACGCGGTGCAGTTCCGCGGGCGGCAGCTGCGCCGCGACATCGGCTGGCGCGAACTCGCGCGGCAGCGCTGAGCGGGCGTGCCTGAACTCCCCGAAACCGAGACCATCGCGCGGGACCTCGACGGCGCCCTCCAGGGCGCCGTCGTCCGTTCGGTGGCAGTGCACCGCCAGGATGTGTTGCGTGATCCGGCCCGTGGCGGTCGTGCACTCACGGGGGCGGCGGCGGTACGATTGGCCGCTCGCCTCGTCACCTCACTCACCGGAGGGCGCGTCACGGCCGTGTATCGCCGCGCCAAGAGCATCGTCCTCGCGTTCGACCCGGCGCGGTACGCCGTGGTCACGCCGCGCTTCACCGGCGCCTTGCTGCTCACCCGCGGAGAGGCATCGGCCGTCCGGCACCCGCACGACTGCCTCACCATCGGGCTCGACGATGGCCGCACGCTCACCTACCGCGACCTGCGTCGGCTCGGGACGCTGACGCTGCTCGACCACGAGCAGCTGGCTCGCTGGGACGAAGCCCTCGGCCCCGAACCGCTTGACCCGGAGCTGACCGCCGAGCGATTTTCGGGCATTCTTCGGGGGTCCGAACGCGCGGTGAAGAGCATCCTGATGGACCAGCGGCGGCTGGCGGGCGTGGGCAACATCTACGCGAACGAAGCCTGTTGGCGCGCCCGCGTGCGCCCGACACGGCGCGGGCGCTCCGTCACGCACGTCGAGGCTCGCACGTTGCTCGCCGAGCTTCGCGGCGTGCTCGCGGAGAGCATCGCGCTGCGCGGCACCACCTTCCGCGACTTCCAGGACGCCTACGGCAGCAAGGGCGGCTTCGCGCCGATGCTCCAGGCCTACGGCCGCGGTGGGCTCCCCTGCACGCGCTGCGGCGGCACGCTGCGCGAAACGCACGCGCTCGAGGGTCGGAGCACCGTGTGGTGCACGGGGTGCCAGCGGTGAGCCGCCAATGAGTCCACGCCGTCGCCGCCGGCGCGGTCCGCTCCAGCCACCGAAGGACGTGGAGATGCGGATCGACAACATGCTCGCGCTGGTCAAGGACACCGCGCGCGACGTGCCCGGCGTGTATCGCATGACATCGGCCGAGGGCGAGGTGATCTACGTGGGCAAGTCGAAGGCCCTGCGCACGCGACTGCTGAGCTACTTCCGGGCCCAGTACCCGCGCGACAAGGGTGCGCGCATCCTGCGCGAGGCGGCCACACTCGAGTGGGAGCCATTGCCAAGCGAGTTCGCTGCGCTGCTGCGCGAGTTGCGCCTGATCAAACAGCTCCGTCCGCGCTACAACGTCGCGATGAAGCGAGACGCGCGCTACCACGCCTTCGTGCGCGTCTCGCGTCCGCCGGCCCCGCGCTTCCAGGTGGTGCGTGGCGCCGGCACCGACGAGACGGGCACCTACTACGGCCCGTTCCGCGGGGCGATCCAGCTCGAGGAAGCGCTGCGCGAGCTCAACGACGCGCTTGGGCTTCGCGACTGTGCGCTCGCCACGCCGATGTTCTTCGCCGACCAGCCCGACCTGATCGACCTCCCCTCACGGACACCTGGCTGCATCCGCCACGAGATCGGCCGCTGCCTGGGGCCCTGCATCGGTGCTGTGCGCGAGCAGGAGTACGACGACGCCTTCCGTGCAGCCCGCGGCTTTCTCGAGGGCGCCCACGACGCACCGGTGGCGTTGCTGCGCTCGCGCATGGAGGCCTCGAGTGAAGCACTCGACTTCGAGCGCGCCGCGCAGTTCCGCGACAAGATCCAGCGCCTCGAGGCGCTGCGTGAGCAGTTTGCGCGGCTGCGCTTCGCGTTGGAGTCGCTCTCCTTCGCCTACACGGTGCCCGGCGTGAACGGCGACGACCGCGTGTACGTCGTGCGGCGCGGCTGCGTGCGGCTCGAAGCCCCGGCCCCGCGCACCGCCGCCGAGCGGCGCGCGATCGACGCGCGCATCGTCGAGGAACTCGAGGCCGGATCGCGCGGGCCGCGGACCGTTCCGGGGCACGAGGTGGATGAGGTCATCCTGGTGGCCGGTTGGTTCCGGAAGTTTCCCAAGGAGATGGATCGTACGGTCGCGCTGGCGCCCGCGCACGCCAGCCGCTCGGCGTGACCGACACGCCCTTCCGGTATGCCGAGTCGCGACCGCCAGCTGAAGCCGCGGTGTGGGTGCTCTCGCTCTGGCGCTTCGAAGTCGACGCACTCCCGCAGGGTGGCCCCCCGTACACCGTGTGGCCTGATGGCTGCGTGAGCATCGCGCTCGTTCCACGCGGGATCCCGGGACCAGGCGTTTTGATCACCGGTCCGCGCGTCACCGCGATGCGCCCGCCTCTCCGGCCGCAGACGAGACTCTGGGGCATCCGGTTCTGGCCTGATGTAGCCCGAGCGGTGCTCGGCTTGGGCGCGCCCGAACTGCGCGATCGGGTCGGCCCGGCGCCAGCCGCGATCGCGGCCCGCTTTGCTTCGCTCCGCGATCGCCTCACGCCTGCGCTCGCCGGACCCGCCGGCTTTGCGTCCCTTTCCTCGTGGTTGCGCGAGCACTGCGCGGCGTGGGCTGCTCCGGACTCGCAGGTGCGCCACGCCGTCCGCAACATCGTCGCGGCGCGCGGAGAGGTGTCAATGCCCGAGGTGGCCCGCGCGGCGGCACTCAGCCTCCGACAGCTGCAACGGCGATTCGCCGCCGCCACCGGGCTCACCCTCCGGGAATGGGCGCGCGTGCGCCGGCTGCGGGAGTCGCTCGCCCAACATATGACCGGCGCCGATGGCGGTTGGTCGGCGGTGGCAGCGTCAACCGGATTCGCCGACCACGCACACCTGACCCGAGAGTTCGTCGCGCTCACGGGACTGCCGCCCTCGGCGGCGGCCAAACTGCTCAGCGCCACGCGCCACGAGCACGTGCAGCCCTGAGGCCTGTCGAACGATGTCGCGCGGATTCAAGCGAAGGCGACGACCGGCGCACAGATTCGACGGCACCTTCACCTGAGGTCCACGTGCATCGCCTCACGTTCGCTGCCAGCCTGCTCGTCCTCACTGCCGCCGCCCCCCTTGAGGGTCAAGCCCCTGATCCCAGCGCCCAGATTGTCCGGTCGCGCGCGGCGTTGGCCCCGATCGCCAAGCTCGTGGGGCGCTGGGACGGCGAGGCCCACGTGATGCAGGGACCGGGCGGATCGATCCGGGTTCTGCAGTCCGAAGACATTGTCTACGGGGCGTCCGAGACGATGATCTTCATCCGCGGCACAGGACGCGATCCGAATACACGCGCCATCAACTTCGAGGCGGCCGCCTCGATCTGGTTCGACCCCGACGCCGGGCGCCTCCGCATGCGCACCCACCGCGACGGACAGACCGTCGAACCCGAGCTTGAGGTGCGCCCCGACACGCTGGTGTGGGCCTTCGATGTGGCGGGCGGCAGGGTGCGCTACGCCATCACCCTCACCGATTCCTCGTGGCACGAAGTCGGCACCTTCGCACGCCACGGGGGGACGCCGTTCCAGATCATCGACATGCGGCTCCGGCGCGTCGCGCGTTGAGCCGACCGTCGCATCGTCACTCCACGCGCCGGAACGCGTAGCGCACCCGGCTGAGGTAGATGGTGTTCGCCACCTCGAACGCCGACTCCGTGCCGACCACCACCCACACGGCGCCGAGTCCGTCCGCCGTCACCCGTACCGATCGCGCACCGCTCGAGCGCGTGCGTTCCGCGAAGGGCGCGTCCTGCGCGCAGCCGGGCACACCGTTTCGATGGTCGCCGAGGATACGGATGGCGCTCCCTTCCTCGAACTGCTCCCCCTTATCCAGCGTCACGCGCAATGAGCCATCGGCGACTTCCACCACGATGGGCTCCAGCGAGGCGGCGCCCATCTTGATCAAGACCAGCGGCCCTACGCCGGCGTCGCAGCCCTCCTGGTACTGCGTGGCGTAGTCCACTTCCATCCGAACCTCATAGGTCGCGCCGGCCTCGAGGCCGGTGACCCGACGCTTCCAGAACATGAACAGGTCGTCGGAGATGTTGTTGCCGTAGAGGTAGAGCGCCAGGCGGGCCATGTGCAGCGGATGGCCGACGACCGTGCCCTCGAACTGGACGTTGTCCGCGAGTTCGGCGGAGACGTCCGAGAAGCCCGCGACCCAGGCGCCGGTCACGCCCTGAAAGTCATCGGCGAAGACGAGGTCGTCCTTGGGTGCCGTCGGCGGCGTGTCGCAGCCCTGAAGTGCCACGAGCGCCGCGGCGCAGGGCAGGAGAAGGCGTGTGCGGAGCGGTCGCAGGCGAATCGTCATGGGGAATGCGCGAGGAGGAGAGGGAGGCGGGGCGGGCGCGGGCGTCGGGCTCGACTTGCCCCTGGGCCGCGTGCGCCTGAACTTCTACCCCATGCGTATTCTCGTGGCCGATGACGACAGGGAGATGTCGCGCCTCCTCTGCCAGATGCTCCAGGCGGCGGGGCATCGGCCCGTGCCGGCCTACGACGGCGCGAGCACGATGATGGCCGCCATGCGCATCCCGGTGCCCGATCTCATCGTGCTCGACCTCCAGATGCCGGCCGGCGACGGCCAGACCACCCTCGCCAAGCTCAAGCAGTCGTCCAAGACGGCGCTGATTCCCGTGCTGGTCGTCTCCGCGACGCAGGATCCGCAGATGCACGACAAGGTCTTGGCGATGGGCGCAGCGGCCTTTCTGGCCAAGCCGGTGTCGCCGGACCTGTTCATTGACGCGGTCGAAGCCTTCGGCCCGCGGCCGAAGGGCTAGCCCGGCAGCGGTACCAGCTCGACCGCCGCCGACCCATCGGCGATCGTGAGGATCGCCACGCAAGGTTCCAGGTCGAAGCGTCGCGGCCCCGCTGCTCCAGGGTTCACGATGAGACGCCCCTCCACCCGCTCCACCGACTGCCGATGCGTGTGCCCGTACACGCAGACGTCGGCGTCGTACGCCGCCGCCACCTGCGCGGGCCGAGGGCGGCCGAGCTCGTGCCCGTGCTGCACGTGGATGCGCAGGCCGCCGATGGTCAGGTCCAGCGCCTCGCGCAGCCGCGGATCCCACGGGTCGTCGCAGTTGCCAAACACCGCCTGCGTGGGCGCGATCAGGCCGAGCTCGTCGAGGATCTCGTCGGCACACACGTCGCCGGCGTGCAGGATCCGCGACACACCAGCGAACACGTCATGCACCTCCGGGCGCAGCAACCCATGCGTGTCGGAAATCAGTCCGACGCGGATGGCCGCGCTCACGCCTCCGGCTCGCCCCAACGCGGCGCGAGGGAGTTCGGCACGCCAAGGTGGTCCAGCGCCCGCGCGACGATGAAGTCCACCAGCTCGCCAATTTCCGAAGGGCGATGATAGAATCCCGGCGCCGCCGGCATCACCGTGGCACCAGCCAGCGTCACGCGCCGCATGTTCTCCAGATGGATCAGGGACAGCGGCGTCTCGCGCGTGACCATCAGCAGCGGCCGGCGTTCCTTGAGCGCCACGTCGGCCGCCCGCTCCACCAGCGAGCGCGAGGTCCCCGCCGCGATGCTGGCCAGCGTGCCCATCGAACAGGGACAGATCACCATGCCCCCCGCCAGCGAGGAGCCCGACGCCGGCGCCGCCCCACGATCGCCGTCGTCGTACACCGTCACGAGCCGATCAAATCGCTCGGCACCCACCGCCGCGCGCAGGCCGGCCAAGTCGCCCACCTCGCTCTCGGTGCGCAACAACCGGAAACCGTGCGAGCTCACGATCAGCGACACGCGACGCTCGGCCACCAGCAGTTGTTCGAGCAAACGAATGCCGTACGGCGCACCCGACGCACCCGTGATCGCCATCACGAGCGGCGCGCTGCCTGAAGGTTCCGACGCGCGTGTCACGAGAGCAACACCCGGTCAGCCAGCACCAGCACGAAGAAGCTCATCGAGATGATGCCGTTCATCGTGAAGAACGCGGCATCCAGCTTGGAGAGGTCGTCGGCCTCCACGAGCGAGTGCTCGTAGCCGAGCAGGCCGGCCACGACCGCCACGCCTCCCCAGGCGAGCGCACCCGCGCCGGATACCCACACGGTGGTGGCGAGGGCAACCACCGTCAGCACATGCAGGGCGCGGGCAATCACGATCGCCCGCGGCACGCCCACCGCGGCCGGAATCGAATGCAGCCCCTGCGAGCGGTCGAACTCGATGTCAGGCAAGGCGTAGAGCACATCGAAGCCGCCGGACCAGGTCATCACGCCCACCGTGAGCGCGATCAGCATCCACCAGGGATCGCTCCACACCCCGGTCACCGCCAGATACCCGCCCACGGGCGCGATGGCGAGCCCGAGGCCGAGCACCAAGTGCGCGTAGCGCGTGAAGCGCTTGGTGAACGAGTAGAAGCACACCCACGCCAACGCCACCGGAGAGAGCATGAGGCAGAGCGGATTCAACTGCGCCGCCGCCCACACGAAGAGCGCCGCCGCCACCACCACCGTGAGCCAGGCGTCGCGCACGCGAATCGCGCCGCGCGGGATCTCGCGTTGCGCCGTGCGAGGGTTCCGCGCGTCGTACTCTCGGTCCACGATCCGGTTCACCGCCATCGCCACCCAGCGGGCCGCCGTGAAGGCCAGCACCACCCATCCCACGATCTCCAGCGTGATTGCGGCTTCACGCGACGCCAACGTCACACCCACCAGCGCGAACGGCAGCGCGAACACGGTGTGTGGCAACTTCACGAAGCTCATCCATCGCGCCACGCGCGACTCCCCCGCGAAGGTCTGGCCTTCGCGCGGATTCCCGCCGAGCGCGGCGCCGGAGCTCACTTGGCGCCAATCCCCAACGAAGGCCAGAGCGCGTCCACACGCGCCTTCGTCTCCGCGTCCATCTCGATCACCTTGGGCCAGTCACGCGTGAAGCCCTCCTCCGGCATCTTCTTGGTGCCGTCGATGCCCATCTTCGATCCGTACGTGAAGGCGCGACTCGAATGGTCGAGCACGTCCACCGGCCCCATCGTGAAGCGCGTGTCTCGCTCGGGATCGATGTTGTTGAGCGCCACCCACCACGCCTCCTGCGGATTGCGCACGTCCACCCAGTCGTCCACCACCACGAGCACCTTGGCCAGCGACATCAGCCCCGCGCCCCAGAGCGCGTTCATCACCTTGTACGCCTGCCCCGGGTAATGCTTCTTGATGGACACGAACACGAGGTTGTGGAAGATCCCCTCGGCCGGCATGTGGTAGTCCACGATCTCCGGCGTCGTCAGCTTGAGCAGCGGGAGGAAGATGCGCTCGGTGGCGTGGCCGAGATAGAAGTCCTCCATCGGCGGGCGGCCCACGATCGTCGCGCAGTACACCGGATTCGATCGCATGGTCACCGCAGTGACGTGCACGCGGGGATAGAGATCGGCCTCCGAGTAGTAGCCAGTGTGGTCGCCGAAAGGCCCTTCGGTTACCAGCGGCTCCGAGGGATCGATGTAGCCCTCGATCACGATCTCGGCGTCGGCCGGCACCTCGAGGTCGCACGTCACGGCCTTTGTGAGCTTCACCGGCGAGCGCCGCAGGAAGCCCGCGAAGATGAACTCGTCGACGTTCGGCGGCAGTGGTGCGCTGGCGGAGTACATCGAGGCCGGATCGGCGCCGACCACGATGCACACCGGCATCCGCTCGCCCTGCTCGGCCATCTCGCGCCAATGCGCCGCGCCGGTCTTGTGGCGCTGCCAATGCATGGCCACGTGCCGCTTCCCCATCCGCTGCACCCGGTACATCCCCACGTTGCGGATGCCGCGCACCGGATCCTTGGACACCACCGCCGTCATCGTGATGAACGGGCCGCCGTCCTCGGGCCAGGTGGTGAGCACCGGCAGCTTCTCGAGGTCAACCTCGTCACCGCGCCACACAATCTCCTGGCAAGCCGGCGTCCCCGACGCCATCCGCGGTGGGAACTTCGCCACCTCGAGCAGGCGCGGCAGCATCTGGAGCTTGCCGAGGAATCCCTCGGGCACCTTGAGGTCCATCAGTTTGGTGATGCGGTCGCCGTGCTCGTCGAGGCGCTCCACGCCCAGCGACATCGCCATGCGCGACATCGAACCGAAGAGGTTGATCGCCACCGGCATCGAGGCGATGGATCCGTCGGCGAGCACCGGCTGCTCGAAGAGCAGGGCCGGACCGCCGCCAGGCAGCTTCATCGCCCGGTCGGTGATCTCGCACATCTCGAGCTCCACCTTCACCGGCTGCGTGATGCGCACCAACTCGCCACGGGCCTCGATGGCGGCAATGAACTCCTGCAGCGTGTCGAGCGTTTTGCTCACTTGGTCCCCACATGGACCGCCGCGATCCCGAAGCTCAGCGACTCCCATCCCACCTCGCGGAAGCCCGCCCGCGTCATGGCGGCGGCCAACACATCGGTCTCGGGGAAGTTCGCCACGGAGCGCGGCAGGTACGTATACGCGGTGCGATGCCCGCTGATGAGCCGTCCGATCAACGGCAGGATGCGATGGAAGTAGAACAGGTATGCCGCCCGCACGAGGGGCACGCGCGGCGTGGAGAACTCGAGGATCACGAACTTCGCGCCGTCCTTCAGCGTGCGGTGCACCTCGCGGAGTCCCGCATCGAGGTCGGCCACGTTGCGGATGCCGAAGGCGACGATGGCGCCCTCGAAGCTCCCGCCCCGCACCGGCAGCGCCAAGGCGTCGGCCACCACGGGCACCAAGACGTCCCGGGGAGCCTTCCCGACGCCTGCCACCAACATCGGCTGCGCGAAATCCGCGGCGAGGATCCGGCCCGCGAACCCCGCCTGACGGCTCAACTCGGCGCCTACGTCGAGCGTTCCCGCGCAGAGATCCAGATAGGTGCCACCCGGTGTGCGCGACCACGACAGGCGCTGCAGCGCGACCTTGCGCCACCGGCGGTCAATGCCCAACGAGAGGAGGCGGTTCAGCAAATCGTAGCGCGGCGCAATCTCGGAGAAGATCCGCTGCACGTAACTGCGCTTCCCTGCCGCCGACGCGCCCGTGGCGGCGGCGGCGGCCTCCCGCGCCTCTTGGTCGAGCGCTGTCATCATAGCCAAGAAAGTTGCCCAGCGCGCAGCGCACGGGCAAGTTTCGTCACTGCGAATGGCGCGTCCTACGCTCGATCTCCCCAACCTCCCCGACGCCGACGTCGTGGTACTGGCACAGCAGGGACGCGAACCCGCGTTCCGTGAGCTGATCCGGCGCTACGAGCGTCCCGTGTTTTCGCTGATCTACCGCATGGTGCGCGACAGCACCGCCGCCGAGGACCTGGCCCAGGACGCGTTCATCAAGGTCCTGAATCACCTGGACAAGTACCGACCGGAGTTCAAGTTCTCCAGTTGGCTGTTCAAGATCGCCAACAACGTCGCCATCGATCACCTGCGACGACGGCAGCTCGACACCATCTCGATGGACGGCTCCCCCCACGCCTCGACGGCATCCGAGATCGAGGCCTCTTCCTTTGAGCTTGCCGACCAGGCCGAGTCCCCCCTCGACGAGCTGGCCTCCCGCGAGCTGGGGTCGGCCATCGAAGAAGCCATCGGCGACCTCCGCCCCGAGTACCGCAACTGCATCATGCTCCGGCACGTTGAGGGAAGGTCGTACGAGGAGATCGCCGCCACGCTGGACCTGCCGCTCGGCACCGTGAAGACCTACATCCACCGCGCCCGACATCAATTGCGAGAGGCCCTCGAACACCTGCGTGAGTAGGCGCCAAGAGACGAAGAGCGAGGAAAGGATCGAGGGGAGAGGAACGAAGGAAGGATGCCGAATAAACACCGAATCGCCTCCCTTCTGGCTTCCGTCTTCCGTCTTCCCTATCGAGTTGAAACCCACCAACGAGCCCCGCCGTAAGCCCCGTCAGGAGACCCCATGCAGCACCGCCATCTACTTCCCCAAGAACTCGATCTGCTCGTGGACGGTGACGTCGGCTTCGGCGTCGCGCCGCTTCGGGCGCACGTCGAGACCTGCCCCGAGTGCGCCGAGCGGCTCGACGCCCTCCGCGCCGTCGTCGCGCAGCTTGACGCCGTCCCGCACTTCACGCCGCGCCTCGGCTTCGCCGATCGCGTCATGACGGACGTGCAGGTGATCGAGCCATGGCACGTCGCGCTCGCCGACACCGCCCGACGCCTCGTCCCCCAGAGTACGGGGATGCGCGTGCTGGCGGCGGTCGGGGCCGGCGTCGTGGCCACGACGGTCTCGGGGAGCGCCCTCTGGCTCGCCTTCCGCGCCGACCTGCTCGGCTGGACGACGGGGGTTGCGCTCGAGCAGGGCGCCCAGGGCACGTGGGCCGCGATCGGGGCCTCCGTGCGTGCACTGCTCACCGCCCAACCCGACTCCGGCGCGCTCGCGCTCGGGGCCGCGGTGCTGACGGTGACGGCGCTCGTCGCGACGCTGGCGTTCCAGCGACTCGCGGCAGCGGCACGCGCGAACCAGGGCTGACCATGCCCATCTCCCTTCGCGCATTCGCGCTCGCCCTCCTCGGGCTCGTGGTGGCGTGGCCGACCGAGGCGCAGGTCAGCACCGGCGGCACCCCCGCCGACAGCGTCAGCGGCGTCCTCCGCGCGCTCGACCTCGTCGAGGGCGACATCGCCATCAATGGCCGCTTCGTCCGTGGTGATCACGTGGTCGAGGCCGGCGACACCGTGCGGGGCCCGCTGGTGGTCATCAACGGCGATGCCGACGTGCGCGGCACCGTGCTGGGCAACGTCACGGCGCTCTTTGGCGACGTGAGCGTGCACGACGGGGCCGATGTGCGCGGCAGCGCCACGGCCTGGCGCGGTCGCGTGATCGTGGATGGCGGGCGCGTGCGCGGGGCGATCGGTGCGCGGCCCATCGCCGCCGCACGTCAGGTGGCTCCGCCGCTCTCGACCGGCGAGGCCCTCAAGCTCAGTGCCGGCTGGACGGCGGTGTTGCTCATCATCGGCCTACTCGCGCTGGTGTTGGCGGGGGCGAACCTCGATGCCACCGCGCGGGTGCTCTCGCTCGACTTCTCGCGGGCCTTCCTCGTGGGCGTCGCCGGACAGCTGGGCTTCCTGCCCCTGGTGCTGCTGGTGGTCGCCGCCCTCGCGGTGACGCTGATCGGCATCCTGCTGATTCCGTTCGTGCTGGTGGCCGCCCCGGTGGCCCTCGCTGGACTCGTCACGCTCGGGTGGCTCTCCATGGCGCTCGTGATCGGACGGGCGGCGAGGAAGACCAGCGCCGGCGACGATCGCTCCGCGATGATCCGCGCATTGATTGCCGGCGTGCTGGTGTTGATGGCCCCGTGGGTCCTTGCGGCAGCGATGCAGGGCGCCGGGAGCGCCGCGGTGCTGGTTCGGGCGGTCGCCATCGGCATCACCTGGGCGGCGGCGACGGTCGGACTCGGGGCGGCGATGCTCTCTCGCGCCGGCACGGCCTCGGTGCTGAAGAAGCAGGCGGTGCCGCTGTCCACCTCCGGCTGGCAGACGCCGACGCCCGTGGCGGGCATCGCGGCGGCGCGGCGGCCGGTTCCGGCGCGCCCCGACGCCTCGGCGAAGTAACGGCTACCAGCGTGGCACCGCGGCCAACTCGGCCGCGGTCGCCACCGCCGGATTGATCCACTCGATCACCGCCGCCCAGCCCAGCGACTCGGCATCGTACTTGAGATAGCCCGGCACGACCGCGAGCACGTGGAAGCCGCGATTGAGCTGGAAGGAGAGCGTGGGGTCACGCAACGAACCGCGCGCCACCCGGCGCACGTATTCCTCGGCGCTCATCCGTTCGGCGTGCTTCGCGTAACCGCGCAGCCGCGCGCCGGCCCGGATGCGCAAGAGTCCCAACCGCTCCGCCAGCGCGCGCCTCGCTTCGTAGAGCTTGCCGCCGATGCCGCTCCCGCGGATCTCCGGGTGCACCATCACCTCGGCCCCGTAGAGCGTGCGCCCCAGCACCGGATCGTGATTGGTGAACAGCCCGCCGTCGGTGAACTCCTTCCACGGGGCGTCCATCGCGTAGTCGTTCCAGTACACGATCAGGCTTGCCGCGTAGCCTACGACGTCCTGCCCTCGGTCCACCGCCACGAGCTGCCCCTCGGGGAAGATCTCCAGATGGCGCGAGAGCTGGCTGGCCGACCAGGGCGGTGACCCGGGATAGGTGCGTTCGCAGAGCGCGATGATGCCGGGAAAATCCCGCGGCTCCACCGGCCGCACCTTCACGTAGCGCCGTCGCGGCGGGACGTCGGTGCTCACAGGCTCTCCTCGTCCACCTCAGCCACGATGCCCGCCGTGCGCTCGGAGTCGTGCAGCGGCAAGACCGTGCCGGAGGTGCGCGCGCGCTGGATCGCCCCCATCTCCAACTCGCCAATCACCATCGTCTCCTGATTGGGAATCCCCTCGGCGAGGATGCCGTCGCGCGCGAAGGGAAAGTCCGACGGCGTGAGGATGGCCGCCTGCCCGTAGTTCAGCGACACCGCCGGCACCATCGGAAGCGACCCCACCGTGTGCGACGTGATCACGTACATCTGGTTCTCGATGGCGCGCGCCTGCGCGCAGTAGCGCACCCGCAGCATGCCCTGACGGTCATCGGTACAGCTCGGCACGAGGAGGATCTTGGCGCCGCGGCGGGCGGCCGCGCGGGCGATCTCCGGGAACTGCACGTCGTAGCAGATGGCGATGGCGATCTTGCCCAGCGCCGTGTCGAACACCTTGAGGCGGTTCCGCGGCTTCACGATCCACTCCTCGGACTCGAAGCGCGTCATGTGCAGCTTGGGCTGCACGCGATGCTGTCCGTCGGGGCCGAAGAAGAAGCTCTCGTTGAAGACCTGGTCGCCGTCGGCGACGGGGATGGTCCCGGCGCAGATGTAGAGCTTGTGCTTGGAGCTCAGCCCGTGGAACAGCGCCACATAGCGCTCCACGTACCCAGCCAGGCGCCGCACCTGCTGGCGGATGTCGGCGCGGACGTCGCCGAGGGTGAGCAGCTGGAGCGTGAAGTACTCGGGGAAGAGCACCAGCTTGCACTTGTAGTCGGCCGCGGTCTCGACGAGTCCGGTGACCTGAGCGGCGAACTGCTCGAAGGTCTCGACTTGGCGGATGTTGTACTGCAGCGTCGCGACGCGGATCCGTTCTTCCATCCCAGCTCCTGGACAGGGTCAGGCCGGGGCGCCCACCCCCAGCTGTGCCACGATCGCCTGGGCGATCGCGGTGAGCTTCCGTGCGGCCGACGACTCCGGGCCGGAGACGACGATCGGGGAGCCGTGGTCGGCCCCTTCGAGGACGGGCGGGTAGAGCGGCACCTCACCCAACAGCGGAACCTTCAGTTCGTCGGCCAGGCGCTTCCCGCCACCGGCGCCGAAAATCGCCATCGGCTTCCCCGTCTCGGGGGATTCGAAGTACGACATGTTCTCGACCACGCCAAGCACCGGCACGCCGACCCGTTCGAACATCTTGGCGCCACGCAGCGCATCGCCCACGGCCACTTCCTGCGGCGTGGTCACGATCACCGCGCCGGCCACGTTCGTGGCCTGCACCAGCGAGAGCTGCGCATCGCCGGTTCCCGGCGGCATGTCCACGAGCAGGAAGTCCAGCCGCCCCCAGTTCACGTCCCGCAGGAACTGGGTGATGATCTTCATCACGATGGGGCCGCGCCAGATGGCGGGCTGGTCGCGCTCGATGAGGAAGCCGAGCGAGATGATCTTCACGCCGTGGGCGACGAGGGGCTGGATCTTGTCGTCCTGCACCGGCGGCGCCTCGTCCACGCCCATCATCCGCGGAATGTTCGGTCCGTAGATGTCGGCGTCCATCAACCCCACGTGATACCCCACTTTGGCCAAAGCGATCGCCAGGTTGGTGGTCACGGTGGATTTGCCCACGCCGCCCTTGCCAGAGGACACGGCGATGATGCGGCCGAGCTGCGGGTATGTCACCGGAGCCGGCACGGCTGGCGCACGAGGGGCCGGAGCAGCCTCGCCCATCACCGGCAGGGTGCGGGAGGCCGGCGGCTTCGCCGTGGCTCCCGGCGCCTTATAGTGCCCGCCGGCCGCGGGCTCGGTGGCGTCCTTCACGTCCACGCGGACTTCGGTGACACCTTCCACTTGTTCGAGCGTCTGGCGCACCTGCCTCGCGAGGGTGGGGTCATCCTGGGCGCCGAGGAGCAGGGTGACGCGCACCTTCCCGTCGCGGGTGGCTGCGATGTCGCGCACCTGCTGCGTTTGGTAGAGCGACGCGCCGGTGCGGGGATTGGCGAGCGGGGCGAGCGCCTCGGCGAGGCGCGCCTGGAGTGGTTCGGTCATATGCGGGGGAAAAGCCAAAGGGCCTACCGTTCAGTCCCTGAACGATAGGCCCTTGGCGGTCCCGCTCAAAGGCTTGGGGTCAATACGTCGGGAAGCTGTTGGCCCAGCTGTTCTGGTAGGGGCGGAGGCCGCCCACGCCGCCGCCGTTCAGCGCCGACGCCACGTTGCAGGAGTGGTACTTGAACTGCTTGGTGCCCTGCAGCTCGTTCACTTCGTTGTCATCCACGTCGAAGCCGAGCTTCACGTTCAGCCCCGTGATGGTAGCGCCATTCACCTCGTTCTGGCCGTTCGAGCGGAGCCTGCCGCCCACGAGGATGATGCCGTTCCAGCCGGCGTGGTTACCGTTCAGGTTCAGGTCGCCAAATATGATGAGCAGCCCACGGCCGAAGTTCGGCAGGGCAAACTCGGTGGTCGGATCGGGGCCGTTACGGACGATGGTCGTCGGCCACGCATTCGGGTTGTCGTCGAAGTACTGTGTGGTCGGGAAACCTGTGCCGGCCGCCGGGACGTCGAAGTCGGGGATGATGGCGTCCCCGTTCACGATGGCGTCCCAATCGATGCCAACGGACTCGGCGGCCTCTTCCTTCGTGGCACCGATCGTGTCGATCTTCTGACTTCCGTCCAGGGATTCTTCCCATTTTCCGGATCCGTCAATGCCCGGATCCAACGGCACGGCGACGCCGGGGAGGCTTGCCTTCTCTCCGCACTGGTCGTGCCCGGAGATCAAGCCCGAGCTGCCGGCCTTCTTGATGCCGTTGATTCCCGTCATCGAGGCCTGGACCGTCATCGTGACGGTCTTGAACGTGGCGAAGGTCGCCGACGTGGCCACGGCATCCCCTGCCCCCGACACGCCGGTGGCGGTGCGCACGCCACGCACGCGGATGTAGTAGACGCCCGGGACGGCGTCCGTCGGTTCGCGGAGCCGCGTCGTGACGATGTCGGCGTAGCCGCCGGCTAGCGTGAGGCGCGCCGAGTCGGGAGCCGCCCCGGGCAGTGCGGCGAGCCCGAGCCCCATTCGGTTCGAGAGTCCCTGCTGGAGCCCGGTCTCCGCCAACGCCGCGGCCCCCTGGGCCTGCAAGGTGGCATCGTCGGCGGCGCGCTCGCCGCTGAGCATGACGAAGCCGGAGGCGAGGGCACCGACCAAGATGAACATCGCGAGGATGACGACCGGGAGTGCGAATCCCGCCCGAGCCGAATGGGACGTGTTGGTCATGATCATTGCACCGCGTTGCGGAAGAGGATGGAGACACGGCTTTCCGAGACTTCCGGCTCCGCGGTCCCCGGCGAGGCCCGCTCACTCTCGCCGCGCAGGACGACCTCGACCCCGCGCATGGTACTCAGCGTTCCCGGCACCGCGTCCTGGGCCGTGGTAGCGGCCGGGATGTAGAACCGGAATCGCGACGTTGCATCGAAGGGAACGGCGATCTCCTCGGCGACGCCCCCCGTCACGCGTCGCCAGAGCGCCGTGCGTCCAGGCACGAGCGCCGACGCGGCGAACTTGTACGTGACGGTCTGGAACAGCATCAGGGGTGCGCCCACCGTGGCGACCGGAATGGCCGGGGCGAGCACGAGCTCGCGCCCCCCCGGCACCACGCCGAGACCGACGGAGGTGCAGGCGGTCGTCAGCCCCGGAACGGGATCGGTGCCCGACACCTCGTACGTGTACGCGGCATTGGCGGTGGTGTCGCGCCAGGCGTAGCCCGCGTACTCCGCCGTCGCCCAAGTCAGCGAATCCACCGGAACGAACGTCCCCGTGCTCAGCGAGCAGTGCAAGCCCACGGCATAGGGCAGGTGCACCGTGATGGAGTCGGCGGCCGCCGCGATTACGCCGGCCGGCTCGATCATCCGCATCTCGGCGCGCATGAGATTGAGGGCGTTCCGCGAGACCGAGCGCGCATCGCGCTCGTTCGTGCTCTTGCCGAAGTAGCGCATCTGCGACTGCAGCATCCGCGTGATACCGGCGCCGACGATGCCCAGCAGCACGATCGCGATGAGCACTTCGACCAGCGAGAGACCGCGACGGCGCATCATATGAATGGCGGGGTGAATTGCCGAGTCGTCCGGTCCACCCACACCGTGTCGGGGCGCAACGCAGTGTTGGTGGGGGTGATGATGATGCGGACGCGCGTGATGGCACTCGTCGCCGCCGTCGCCGTCACGCAGCGCGTGTACGGAAAGGCCGGGGCATCGGTGATGGTCACGCAGCCCACCGCCCCCGCGATCTCGGCACGCGGCATGGTCGAGTACAGGTCCACCGCGGTCGTGACGGCGGTGGTGCGCGCCGAACCGATGGCCGCCACGCGCTGCCGCAGGCCGTACTGCATGGTCGCCACCGTGTGCACCGTCGCGATGAGGGCGAACAGCACCATCGCGACCACCACCTCGATGAGCGAGACCCCTCGCCGATTCTTCATTGCCGCCTCACGATGCCAGTGGTCGTGCGCGTGACGACCGAACTCGCGCCACCGCCGGTGAGCGCGATACTGAGCGCCGCGTCCCCCCGGCCGTTCGGAAAGATCGTGATGCCGCCGGCGGGCGACATCCGCAGCGTCGCCCGCAGGTCCTGGTCGTTCCCGAAGGTCCGTTCGCGGAGGACCTCGTTGGTTTCTCGATCGGTGAGGCGCAGGGCGCCCCCCGAGAGCGTCACGGTGACGGGAGAACGGCGGCGCGCCGCCGCCAAGCTGGCCTCCTCGAGCATGCCCTGCACCACCGTCGCCGACCGGATCACCCGGTCGCGCGTCACTTGCCGCCCCACCGCCGGAACCGAGACGGAGAGCAGAATGCCGACCAAGACGACCACCATGAGGATCTCGATGAGCGAGAACCCACGGCGGACCCCTCGTGAAATCGAATGCGTTGCTTCCATGACGAACTCCTGGACGGTCTACGGATACAGACGACCGGCGCCAGCCGCCAGTCTCACGTCACAGTGTGACGCTCAGTCCGCCAGCGCGCCAGTCTCGAGGAGGTGACGTGCCTCACCAAGCACCTGGACCTCCACCTCAGAAGGTCCGCCGGCAATCAGTGCACCGGAGGCCCGGGCATGGCCCCCGCCGCCGAAGCGGCGCGCCAGCGTATTGACGTTCACCCCGGCCAAACTACGGAAGGACACCTTCACTCTGCCGTGGCCGAGGTCACGAAACAAGATGGCCAGCCGCACGCCGGCGATGCTCCGAGGATATTCCGAAACCCCGTCCAGGTCCTCGCTGGCCACCCCGTGCTTCTCGAGGGCACCGGCGCCGATCCGCACCCAGGCGATGCCGTGCGCCATGTCCACCTCGAGCGTATCCAGCGCATCGCGCAGCAAATGCAGCCGCCCGAGCGGCACGCTTCCATAGATGCGGGCGTACATCTGCTCCGGATCCACGCCCGCGGTGAGGAGCTCGGCGGCAACCGCCAGACACCGGGGCGACGTGTTGCCGAATCGGAAGCCACCGGTGTCGGTGACCAGCGCCGTGTACAGCGACTTCGCGATCGGCGTCGTGATCGTCAGCCCGCGCTCACGCGCGAAGTCGAACACCAACTCCGCCGTCGCGCAGGCGGCGGTATCGCTCAGCATCGTCTTGCCTGGCGGTTCGTCGCCCGGCAGGTGGTGGTCAATCACCAGCGCGTCCTGCGGCATTTCGCGCACGGCAGCGGCGAGTCCGCCGAGCCGGCCCAGGTCGCTGATGTCGAGGACGATGAGTCGGTCCACGCCCTTGAGCGCCTTTGCGCCTTCCGGGGAGCGGTCCTCCACATCGTCGGCCAGCAGCCAGCGGAAGAGTTCGGGCCACGGCGTCGGATTCACGATGAACGCGCGGACGCCCATCTGGCCGAGCAATCGGGCCAGGGCGGTCTGCGAGCCACAACCGTCACCGTCGGCGTTGATGTGCGTGCTCAGCGCCACCGTCATGCCGGGGTGCAGCTCGGCGGCGAGGCGGGTAATCGCCTCGCGCCGGACCGCTGGTACCGCGAGGAGATCGGACATGCCGGAACTCAGACCGAGTAGTTGGGCGCTTCGCGCGTGATCGTCACGTCGTGCGGATGCGATTCGCGCAGCCCGGCCGCCGTGATGCGCACGAACTCGGCGTCGGTCCGCAGCGCGTCAATCGTCGCGCAGCCCGCGTACCCCATGCCGCTGCGCAGGCCGCCCACCATCTGGTACAGCACGTCCGACACCGGGCCCTTGTACGGCACGCGGCCCTCGATGCCCTCGGGCACGTACTTCTTGGCCGACATCTCGCCGTCCTGGAAATAGCGGTCGGCCGAGCCGTCCTGCATGGCCGACATGGACCCCATGCCGCGGATCATCTTGAAGCGGCGCCCTTCGGCGAGGATGCTCTCGCCGGGGCTTTCCTCCGTGCCGGCCAGCATCGATCCCATCATCACCGTGGTGGCGCCGGCGGCGATGGCCTTCACGATGTCGCCCGAGTACTTGATGCCACCGTCGGCGATGACGGGGATGTCGCCGGCGCCGCGCACGGCGTCGAGGATGGCGGTGAGTTGCGGCACGCCGATGCCGGTGACGACACGGGTGGTGCAGATCGAGCCGGGCCCGACGCCGACCTTGATGGCGTCCACGCCACGCTCGACGAGGGCCTTGGCCGCCGCCTCGGTGGCGATGTTGCCGGCAATCAGCTGCACGTTCGGGAAGGTCTCGCGCACCATGGCGGTGGCATCGAGCACGCCCTGGGAATGTCCGTGGGCGGTGTCCACGATGAGGGCGTCCACGCCAGCGTCGATGAGTGCCTTGGCGCGGGCGAGGTAATCGCCGCTGGCACCGATCGCCGCGGCCACGAGGAGGCGGCCCTCGCCGTCCTTGGCCGCGTTCGGGTACTGCCGCCGCTTATGGATGTCCTTCACGGTGATGAGGCCGATCAACCTGCCGTCCTTCTCCACGACCGGGAGCTTCTCGATCCGGTGCTTCCCCATGATCTGCTCGGCTTCGTCGAGCGAGGTGCCGTGGGGGGCCGTGATCAGCCCCTCCTTTGTCATCGCGTCGGCGAGGGGGCGGTCGAGTTGGCGCTCGAACTGCAGGTCGCGGTTGGTGATGATGCCGACGAGCTTGCCCGCCCCATCCACCACCGGCACGCCGCTGATGCGGAAGCGCGCCATGAGGGTGACCGCCTCACGGAGGTTCGCCGAGGGTTGGAGCGTGATCGGATTGCGGATCATGCCGCTCTCGGAGCGCTTCACGCGATCCACTTCGGCGGCCTGCCGATCAATGGCCATGTTCTTGTGGAGCACGCCGATGCCGCCGGCACGGGCCATCGCGATGGCCATCTCCGATTCGGTCACCGTGTCCATCGCCGCGGAGACGAGGGGGACCTGGAGGCTGATCCCGCGCGTGAAGCGGGTGGCGGTGGACACGTCCTTGGGATGGACGAGCGAATGCCGCGGAACGAGGAGAACGTCGTCGAACGTCAGCGCGGCGTCGGCGCGAATGCGATCAGGCAGGTGTCCCATCTCTCAAGCTAATCGCGCGATGGGGGCGATTTCCAGCCGCGTTCAGGTCTTGGGCGGCGCGGCAGGGGGCTTGGGCGGCTCGGGCGTCTCGGCCTTGGCCTCCGGTTGGCGCGGGCGGGCCACGCCCACCATGTCATTGGCCACTGAGGCACCGGCGGCCGCGACGCCACTCAGCACCCCCATCGCCTTGCTCATGAAGCCCATGGCCTCGGAGACCGTGGCGGCCGAGAGGTTGCCGGCGCGGAGCGTGTCCTCCACGCCTTCGGCGAAACGCTGCAGCACATTCGGCGACGGCGCCTGGCGCTGGGCGTACTTGGACTCGAGGAACTCGATGTAGTCGAGCACCTGGTAGAGCCGGTCCTCGGGTAGGGTCTCGAGGCGGCGCAGGATGCGGTCCTTCAGGATGTCGTGCATAGGTAGAAGCTACTACGGACCCCAGCGCGCGCGGGTGCCACGGACGTCTACGTGGAGGAACATCCCGCTACCGCCGGCCGCCCGGTACCGCCCGATGCCCCCCACCAGCTCGGGGTACTTCTCCTCCACCAGCTCGACCAGCCGGATCAACGCGAGGATGTCGCGTTCGTCCACCCGGCCGTCGCGCGTGAGGTCGTCCATCTGGCCGTCGCCATCGGCATCAACGATGATGTCGGCGGCGTCGCCATACAGGTGCCGGGATTCGGAACTCTGGGCGCTGCGGACGCCGCGGGCGTTGGCCTGCGGGGAGCGGAAGCCGGAGAGGATGGCGATGGTCGGATTGCGGTGTCCGAGCAGCTCCAGCTCCTGGCGGAGCAACTCGAGTTTGTCAGCCAGGCGAAGGTCGAGGACCAAGGCCTTGGGCCAGACATCGCGCTGGCTTCGGTCGAGGAAGTCGCCAAGCCGGAAATTGGTCGAGACGGCGAGGGCGACGTTCTCCTCGGTGACCTCGATGAAGCCGGGCGGGGGGCGGTAGGCGTCGGAGAGCGGCAGCCGGACCTCTCCAGGCCAACGGCCCACCGCATAGGCCCCCACGCGCCCATTCCGCTTCTCGGCGAACGGACGAAGCGTGATGAAGTGGAAGGGCTGCTGGCTGGCCGAATCGCGCACCATCCAGACGGCGGGCCGGCGCACGGCCTCGGTCCCGAACAGCCCAACCACGGGGGCCGCAGTCGCGGAATCCAGACGGCTGGTGACGATGAGGGCCCGGAGCTGGCCGCTGCGTCCGCGGAGCACCTCGGGGACAGGGACGGTCGGATCGTCGAGCACCGGACGGACCTGCACGGTCCGGGTCGAGCCTCCGAGAGTCAGTACAGCAGCGGCGAAGAGGGCGGCCGCACGAAGCAGTCTTACGGAGTGACGGGGCGGACGGGACATGCCATGGGGCTAGGGACAGGAGGGCCCTCGAAAGCGAGGCACCTCCTTGCGCTTCAGCAATACAACGTAAAAATAGGCTTGCTCGGATTCACACGGGAGTGGAAGTTTAAACTGGCCGTTGGGTCAGTTGTTGTGACTGACCGTTCGGCTTGCCTTAGAGATGCAAGGCTATCTTCTTAAGCTGCTGATACTTACCGCTGGACGATGGACAGTAAGTCGAGCACGGGAGCGCCCGTCGGCGCCGACCGACCGGTCCGGACTCGAGCGGTCACGAGCGCGCTCGTCAGCGGCGGAATGGCCCGCGCGTCAGCCAGAAGCGACGCCGGGACGGCCAGATACAGGATCACATCCTCGCCTTCCGGCCCCATCGCCAGCAGGAATGGCTCGTCGGGACGCAGGTCGCGGCGCAGGGGGTCAGCGGTTTGCAGCCCCACCACCTGGACGCGCCAGCGGACCACACGCCCTTTGTGCCCCTCGGGGTCGAGCCGGAGGTCGGCGGCAGTCAGCCTGGCCCCGAAGGCGGTGTCGGTCGGCACGAGGAGCGACTCGGCCACCCAGGCCTCGAGGCGCACCTTCACCCAGCCGCGGTCGCGGGCCACCGGCTCCACCACGGCCCCAGACTGCAGGGTGCCGATCTCGGCGCCACTCGGTGCCGAGCGCAGGGCCAGGCCGGCATTGGCGCGGAGCGCCCCGGCCGCCGGGGGGAGCGGTGCGGGCGGGGTGTCTGCCGGCGCCGGCACGGCCGGTGTCGGGGTCGCCGGGGCGGCAGGAGTCGCAGCGGGCGGCGGCGCTGCGCGCGCCACGAGGTTACTCGGCGCCCACACCGTCCGCTCGATGCGGGCCCAGTTTCCGCGCCGCTCGAGGATCCGGAACCCCGCTCCCGCGCGGAACTCCCCGAGGATCCGTCCCTCCAGCGACCCTTCAGCCCGGATACGCCAGTTGGTGTTCCCGCCGATGCTCGCCGGGAAGGAGTCCCGCGCGCCCGCGAGCCTCGATGCCTCCACCCACCCCGTGAGCGTGAGACTCGTGAAGCCGCCGCGCGTGGGACCGGTGGCCCAGGTGGTCCCGGAGAACAGCGTCGCCACCACATTGCCCTCGGGAGAGGAGCGGACCTCGGCCGCCGCGCTCAAGCGCGACTGCGCCTCGAGCGGGAGCGCGACGACGACGACGAAAAGACTGGCGCGAAGTAGGCGCATCGCTGGTTGGAGAGCGTGAGCGAGAATAGATTGCGCGAGCGGACGTGCCACCCTGCGCGCGACGCTTCGTCGAAGGTACTACCCCTCACACGCACCGGCCAACCCAATGGCATCCCGGGTGGATCGCCCTGTCGTCCTCGTCGTGCTCGACGGATGGGGCCACCGCGCCTCGTCCGAAGGCAACGCGATCGCGATGGCGAGCACCCCGACGTGGGATCGCCTCTGGGCGCGTGCGCCGCGCACCCTGCTGGACGCGAGCGGGCTCGCCGTGGGCTTGCCGGAGGGGCAGATGGGGAACTCCGAGGTGGGGCACCTCAACCTCGGGGCCGGACGTGTGGTGATGCAGGACCTCGTGCGCATCGGGGCGGCCATCCGCGACGGCCGCTTCCACGACATCCCGGCCTTCCGTGACGCCTGCGCGCGCGTGCGCGCCTCGGGTGGTACGCTGCACTTGCTTGGCCTCGTGGGCGACGGCGGTGTGCACGCCCACGACGACCACCTCCTCGCCCTCGTGGACTTGGCCAGTCGCGCGGAGGTGCCGCGGGTGGCCCTGCATCTCATGCTCGACGGACGCGACACCTTGCCGCGCTCGGCGCAAGGATTCGTGCGCGACCTGGCGGCCCGCATCCAGGGCCGCGCCGAGATCGCCAGCCTCGGCGGACGCTACTTCGGCATGGACCGCGACCGGCGCTGGGCGCGCACCGAGAAATGCTACGCCGCGGCGGTGCGCGGCACCGGACCGGCCACCACCGATCCGCTCGCGTTCATCGCCGGCAACTACGAGCGCGGCGTGACCGACGAGTTCATGGAACCGGCGGTGGTACTGCGCGATGGGGCGCCCGTGGCGCCGATGCGCGACGGCGACGCGGTGATCGCGTGGAACTTCCGCTCCGATCGCATGCGTCAAATGGTCCGTGCGCTGGCCCTTCCCGGGTTCGACGGCTTCGACGTCCGTGATCGGCCGAACCTGCATGTGGCGACGATGACGCAGTACGACCAGACCTTCGGGCTCCCGGTGGCCTTCGAGCCCTTCTCGATGGCCAAGATCGTGGCCGAGGTCCTCGAGGACGTGGGAATGACCACGCTGCGCACGGCCGAGACCGAGAAATACCCGCACGTGACGTATTTCTTCAACGGCGGGAACGAGGTGCCCTACGCGGGCGAGGAGCGCATCCTCGTCCCCAGCCAGAAAGTCGCCACGTACGACCTGATGCCAGAGATGAGCGCGCCGGGTATCACGGACGTGCTCTGCAAATCCATCGAGGCCAAGTCGCACCACTTCACGCTGTGCAACTACGCCAACGGCGACATGGTTGGCCACAGCGGGAACATGGCGGCCACCATCCGCGCCTGCGAAGTGGTGGACGAGCAGCTCGCGCGCATCGTGGCGGCGGCCCAGAAGTCGGGGGCGCGGCTGCTGATCACCGCTGATCACGGCAACTGCGAGATGATGGTCGATCCCGCGACTGGCGGGCCGCACACGGCCCACACCACGAACCCCGTGCCGTTCCTCCTGGTGGAGGATGGCGAGGCGGTTGCCCTGCGCGCCGGTGGCGCGCTCTGCGATGTAGGACCCACCGTTCTCGCCATGCTCGGCGTGGAACGACCGGCCGAGATGACCGGCCACGACCTGCGACTGATTGGAGTTCCCGCGTGATCCGACGCGTTCTTGGGGCCTGCGCGCTCCTGCTCTCGCCCGCCCTGCTCCCGGCCCAGGTCATCGGGCACCTTCCCGAGCAAAGCCCGTTCGCCGACGCGATCGGCCGCCACTCGGCCACGCTCCAGCTCGGCTGGCTCAAGACCGCGAACGACCCCGGAGGCGTGGGCCCCACGAGCGGCCCCATGCTCGTTGGACGCTACGAGTACGATGCGCCCGGCCCCGTCACCGTGACCACGCGCATCGGCTATGCCCCGACGCTCCAGCGCGACATGAAGGACCCGCTCTTCTCGGGTCCCCTGCGCGACCTCGGCACGGCACCGGAGCCCCTCCTGCTCGTCGACGGCGGCATCCAGCTCGCGCTCACCGGCGACAAGACGTTCCGCGGCGTCCAGCCGCGGCTGCACACCAATGCCGGGTTGATCAGCTCGTTGCAGCGGGACTTTGACATCGGTGCCTATCGCTTTGGACCCAAGCTCGCCTTGTCCTACGGCGTCTCGGCGCGCATCGTCACCGGCAAGCTGCTGGAGTGGCACGTCGACCTGACGCACATGTTCTGGCGCATGAACTATCCAGCGTCCTACCAGTCGGGCGTGGGCATTCAGGAGCCGTCCATCCTTGGCAACGGGCGGACGAATCCGTGGGTGGGCAACGTGCTGCTGTCGGTGGGGCTCTCGCGCGTCTGGGGTCGCTGACGCCGTGCGCGCCACGCTCACGCGACGGATCACCTTCTCGGCGGCGCATCGGTATCGCCGTCCCGAGTGGGACGAGGCCAAGAACCGCGCGGTGTTCGGCGCCTGCGCCCATCCGAACTGGCACGGACACACCTACCAGGCCGAGGTGACCGTCGGCGGTGAGGTGGACCCCGTTACCGGCTTCTGCGTGGACCTCGGCGTGCTGGACACGGCGCTGCAACGAGAAGTCCACGCGGTGTTGGACCATCGCAACCTCGTGCTCGACGTGCCGGAGTTCGCCGAGGGCCAGGCGATCCCGACCAGCGAGAACCTGGCGTGGTGGATCGCCCGGAGGGTCCAGGCCGCGTTGGGGGACGCGCCGCGCGTGCTCCGGGTGCGGGTCGCCGAGGAGCCGGGGCTGTGGGCCGAGGTCGAGCCGGGATGACGATGCCGCCGGGCGGCGCGGTCCACCTCGACTCGGTGGATGAAGTCCCCGTCTGGCTCGAAGTGAACGGCGAGCCGGCGGTGACGTGGATGTGCACGCCGGACCAACTCCCCGAACTCGTCGTCGGGTGGTGCTACGGCGAGGGCTACATCGACGCCAAGAGCGACCTCCTCTCGATGCGTCCCTGCGCCAAGGAGCCCGGATTCTGGGTGACCGTCCCCGACGCCCGCTACGCGACGGTCGAGGGACAGGAGCGCCGCCGCGTGCTGGCCTCGGGTTGCGGCGCGGTGACGACGATCCTCGGTTCGCTCTCGCAGGTGCCGCGCCGCACGGAGCGTCCCGCGATTCCCGATCTCGCGCAGACGCGCGCGCTGTTCAAGGAGCTGTTCGCGCGCGGCGAGCGCTACAAGGAGACCGGCGGGATCCACGCCGCGGCGCTCACCGACGGCACGGCGCTGCTCGTGCACGCCGAGGATATCGGCCGCCACAACGCGGTGGACAAGGTGATGGGGGGGCGCCTGCTGGCCGGCGAGCGGCCAGACGACCTGATCCTCCTCGTGACCGGCCGCATCTCGGGCGAGCTGGCGTACAAGGCCGCCCGGGCGCGGGTCAGCGTGGTGGCCACGCCGAGCGTGCCGAGCTCGATGGCGGTGGAGATCGCGCGCGCCGCAGGGATGGTGCTGATCGGGCGCGCCGTGTCGGGCACGCCGCAGGTGTGGGTGCCATGAGCTGCACCGGGGTGATACTCGCGGGTGGAGGTGCGACGCGGTTCGGTGGGGCGCCCAAGGGACTCGCGTCGGTGGACGGCCGGCGCATCATCGATCGCGTGGCGTCGGCGCTGCGCGAGGTGGCCGACGAGCTCCTGCTCGTGGCCAACGCGGCGGACGCCCCGAGCTGGTTATCCGGCGTGCGCACCGTACGCGACCTGCGCCCGGCCGCGGGTGCGCTCGGTGGCCTGCACAGCGCACTGGTCCACGCGGGAGATCCGATCCTCCTCGTGGCCTGGGACATGCCCTTCGTGTCGGCCGCCCTGCTGGGCGAGTTGCGGCGCATTGGGGAGGACGCGGCCTCGCCGGCCGATGCCGTGCTGCCCGAGAGCGACGGCTCACGCCGCGGCGTGGAGCCGTTGTGTGCCTGGTATGCGCCGGCGTGCCTACCGGCTGTCGAGCGGAGCCTGGACGCAGGTGATCTGCGTGTGGTCGGGTTCCACGAATCCGTGCGAGTGCAGCGGATGCCACTCGAGCGGGTGCGCGACTTCGGCGATCCGGCGCGGCTCTTCTCGAACGTGAATACCCGCGAGGATCTCGCGGCCGTGGAATCTCGCCGTGGCTGAGCACGTGCCACCGATGGTCGCGATCGTCGGCCGCAAGAATGCCGGGAAGACCACGCTCGTCGTCCGGCTGGGCGCCGAGCTCACACGGCGCGGGCACCGCGTGATGACGCTCAAGCACGGTTCACACAGCTTCAACCTCGACCCCGCCACGACGGACACGTATCGGCACTACCACGAGGGAGGTGCCGAACGGGTGGCGATGGCGTCGCCAGACAAGTTCGCGCTCGTGCAGCGCTGGTCGCGCGAACTCGGGCCGGAGGAGATCGCCTCCACATACCTCGGCGACGCCGACGTCGTGCTCTGCGAAGGCTTCAAGGATTCGGCACTCCCGAAGATCGAGATCCACCGCGCCGACGCGCACCCGTCCGCGCTGTGGCCGGACGACGTGCCGGCGGGGACCGCCGCGTCGTGGCGCGCCTTCGTCACCGACGCTTCCCCAGCAGGGTTCCGGGGTACCATCTTCGACCTGCGCCACGAGGGATGGTTGGCGGCGCTGGCCACCTGGGTGGAGACTGAGGTCATGCAATGAGCGGAGCACGTTGGGCGGCAATTGGAGTGGTGGCGATCGTCGCCGCCTGCGCGCCGGCGGCAACGCCGGCGGCGACGCCGGTGGTCGCCGACGTGGCGCCCGCGGACACGGCGCGGCTCTCGCCGCGAACCGTCACGGATTCGTTGCCGGTGGACACCGCCGTACTGCGCCCGCGGATCCTCCGCGAGCGCGCGCCCGCCGACTCCGCCGTCTTCCGGCCGTCCATCCTGACCGAGACCGTGGCCCTGCTCCCGCCGCGTCCGCGGGCCCGGCTCGATCTCACGCGCTACATCGACTCCCTGCTCGCCGAGCCGATGTGGCGGAACGCGCACTGGGGCGTACTGGTGGTGGATCCCGACCTCGGCGATACGCTCTACGCCGCCAACGCGGGGAAACTCTTCGTGCCGGCGTCCAACACGAAGCTCGTCACCGGCGCGGTGGCGCTGGCGCAACTCGGCACCGGCTTTCGCTTCACCACGCGGGTGCTTGGCCCTGCCCCACGTGCCGACGGCACGGTGGTAGGTGATTTGGTACTGGTGGGGCGCGGCGACCCCTCGGTGAGCGACTCGCTGAGCGGCGACGCCATGGCACCGCTGCGACTCCTGGCGGACTCGCTGGCTGCGCGGGGCGTGAGGCGGGTGAGCGGCCGACTGATCCGCGGCGCCGACACCTTCTCGGACGCCTCGCTCGGGGCGGGCTGGTCCTGGGACAACCTGGACGAAGGCTACTCGGCGCCGGTGGACGAGTTGATGTTCAACGAAGGGTTCGTCCGTGTGACCGTGTTCGGCGGTGCGCGACCCGGCGACGCCGTGCGGGTGCGCGTTGCCCCCTCAAGTACCGTGCTGAGCATCGCCAAGGTGGAGGTGGTGACGGAGCGGAACTGCTGCATGCTGCGGTCGCGCGTGCGGTTCAACGGCGATGTCCGCGGCCGGCGGCCCACGGTGGACCTCACCGGCACCGTGCGCGCCGGCGATTCGGTGACGGTGAACATCGCGCTGCGGCATCCCAACGCCGCATTTCTCGACGCGTTCCACGAGGCCCTGCGTGAGCGCGGCATCACCGTCACGCGCGGGGTGGAGCCCGATTCACTTGCCGACACCACCGGGCTGACGTTGCTGGCCACACGACACTCGCCACCCCTCGACTCCATCCTGCGCGCCTTCCAGAAGCCCTCGCAGAACCAGATCGGCGAGGTCCTGCTCAAGACGCTCGGGCTCGAGCGCAACGGCGCCGGTCGCTCGGACAGCGGCTTGGTCGTGGTCCGGCAACAGCTCGCCGCGTGGGGCGTGGACTCCACCGCGGCCGTACTGCGCGACGGCAGCGGGCTCTCGCGACACAACTTCCTGACGCCCGAAGCCATCGTCCGCGTGCTCGACGCCATGCAGCGCCGGCCGGACTTCGACGTGTACCTGCACGCGCTCCCCGTGGCCGGCGTGGACGGCACCATTCGCGAGCGCATGCGCGGCACGGCCGCCGAAGGGCGGCTGCGCGCCAAGACGGGGACGCTCGACAAGGTGCGCGCCCTCTCCGGCTACATCACCACCGCCGACGGGCGCCATCTCCTCGTCTCAGTGTTGGTGAACAACCACACGGCGCCGAGCCGCGAAGTGGAACGGGTGCAGGACGCCATCGCCGCGTACCTGGCGGGCATGACGCTCGAACTGCGCTGATGCTGTCGGTCCAGGACGCGGCCGAGCGCATTACCGCGGCCGTCGCGCCGCTGGAGCACGTGCGCGTTCCGCTGGCGACAGCGCTGGGCGGCGTGCTGGCGGAAGACATCGTCTCGCCAGTCACGCTCCCGCACTGGGACAACTCGGCGATGGACGGCTATGCCGTGCACGGCGACGACGTGCGTGGCGCCGCGGAGCACGCGCCAGTCGAGCTGCCGGTGGTGGGGTCCATCGCCGCCGGCGCGTTCGCCGAGCGGGCGCTCGCCCGGGGCGAGGCCATGCAGATCATGACGGGCGCGCCGTTGCCGCTGGGCGCCGATACCGTCGTCCGCGTCGAAGACACGGACGGCGGCAGGGCGCAGGTGCGCATCCTCAAGGATCGCGATGTCCGCAAGAACGTGCGGTTTCGCGGTGAGGACGTGCACGAGGGTGCGGTGGCGATCCCGGCCGGCACGCCGATCGGTGCGGCGCAGATTGGCGTGCTGGCAAGCCTGGGCTTCGCCGAGGTGCCGGTGCATCGGCGGCCACGGGTGGCGATCCTCGGCTCGGGCGACGAACTCGTGGAGCTCGACGGTTTCGCCGAAGTGCGCGCCGGACGTCGCATCGTGAGTTCCAATCGCTACACGCTCGAGGCGCTGGTGACGCTGGCCGGCGGCGTGCCCCTGTCCCTTGGGCACGCGCCGGATTCGCTCGACGCGGTACGCGCCCTGCTGCTGCGCGCCGTGGAGCAGCGCCCTGACCTCATCATCACCTCAGCGGGCGTCTCCGTGGGCGAGCACGACCACACCCGCACGGCCATCGAGGAGTTGGGGAGCGCACTGGACTTCTGGCGCGTGCGGATGCGCCCCGGCGCGCCGCTCGGGTTCGGGCAGGTGCGAGGCATCCCGTGGCTTGGCCTCCCGGGCAATCCGGTGTCGGCCATGGTGACCTTCGAACTCTTCGGGCGCCCGGCCGTGCGGCGGCTGCTCGGCCATCGGGCCGTGCACCGTCGTCCGGTGCGCGTGACCCTCGAGGAACCCGTGAGCATCGGGGCCAAGCTCACGCACTTCTACCGGGCCATCGTGACGGCGCGTGTCGACGGCACGCTCGGCGCACGGCTCACCGGCCCACAAGGATCAGGAATCTTGACGTCCATGTCGTTGGCGAATGCCCTGTTGGTCGTCCCCGACGACCGCAGCACGGTGGCCGAAGGCGAGCAGCTCTCGGCCCTGCTCCTCGGCGAGGGCGCGGGACTCAGCGAGCGCTTCGCCCTGTGAGTGCCTTGCCGATCCCTGAGGCCATAACACGCCGGTTCACGCTCGCCGAGCAAGCCGTCTCGCTGCCGGGCCTCGCGGTCTCGCTACTGAAGCCGCGCAACTCGGACGATCTCATCTCCGAAGCGGACTACGTGCGCGACGAGCGGTTGCCCTACTGGGCCGATCTCTGGGCCTCGGCCGAGGTTCTGGCGTCATACATCCTCGAGCGTGCGGATGAGTTTGCGCCGGCTCGCGGTCGGGCGCTGGAGCTTGGCTGCGGACTCGGGCTCCCGAGCATCGCCGCGCTGCACCGCGGCTTCGACGTGCTGGCGACCGACTACTACGACGATGCGCTGCTCTTCGCGGCCTTCAACACGGAGCGCGCCACCGGTCGCGCGGCGGCCACCCGCATGGTGGACTGGAATGCGCTGCCGGCGGACCTCGGGCGCTTCGATTGCATCATTGCGGCGGACCTGCTGTACGAGATGCGCTACGCGCCGGTGCTGGCGGACGTGATCGCGCAGACTCTCGCGCCGGGCGGCGTGTTCGTCCTGGCCGACCAGGGGCGGATCGCGCTGCCGGCGTTCCTCGACGACGCCCGGGCGCGCGGACTCGAGTGGCGCGCCACGCACCGCGTGGACGCCCCGGAAGGCGTGGCCAAGCCGAACATCACGATCTACGAATTGCGGTGGAAGCCCACGGCGCCGTGACCGGCCTCAGAGCCAGCGCCGCACCTGTGTGAGGTAGTGCTCGTAGGGCGCGCCGAACTTGCGCAGGAGGTAGGCCTCCTCGCGCGCGATCACCCAGTTATTCGTCGCCACGATCGCCGGGATCGCCATGAGGACGACGGCGAGGACGTTGGACCAGAGCCCGATGCCCACCTGCAGCAGCGTGAATCCGAGGTAGATCGGGTTTCGCGTGAGGGCATAGGGTCCGTCGGAGACGATGGCGGTGGTCGGCTTCCACGGGCGGACGTCCGTGTGATGGCGCTTGAGTGCCCACCAAGCCCAGGCCACGAGGGCGACGGCGCCGGCGCAGAAGATGATGCCCAACCCGCCCCACTGCGGCGGGCGCGCCGGCATCGGTTTCAGCCAGTTCACGCCGAATCCGACCAGCATCGCCACGATGAACACGAAGGGCGGCTTGATCGGCAGATCGGGGTGATCCGGTGGCAACTCCACCAGCGAAGGCTTTGCCGAGTCGGTCACGACGCCTACGCGAGTTGATCGGCCACGACTTCGGCGATGTCGTACACCGGCACTTCCGCGCCCTGCGCCTTCACGCCGTCAGCCATCATCGTCATGCAGAAGGGGCAGGCCACGGCGACGGCATCAGCCTTGGTGGCCAGCGCCTCCTCAGCGCGCTCCACGTTGATGCGCTTGCCGACTTTCTCTTCCATGAACATGCGTCCGCCGCCGGCGCCACAGCAGAGTCCCTTGTCCTTCGTGCGCGGCATCTCCACGAGGTTCACCACCGGCAGCGCACGCTTGAGCGCCTCGCGCGGCGCGTCGTATACGTCGTTGTAGCGTCCGAGGTAGCAGGAGTCGTGATAGGTGAACGTGCGCACGGGCGCGTGGAGGTCGTGGCGGATCGGCACGCGCCCCTCGGACATCAGGTGCTCGATGTACGTCGAGTGATGGATGACGTCGTACTCGCCGCCGAACTGCGGATACTCATTGCCCAGCTGGTGGAAGCAGTGCGGGCAGGCCGTGACAACGGTCTTCACGCCATACTTGCCGAGCGTCTCGACGTTGTCCTTGGCCAGCATCTGGTAGAGGTACTCGTTGCCCATGCGCCGCGCCGGATCGCCGTTGCACTTCTCCTCCTGGCCGAGGATGGCGAACTGCACGCCGGCCGCCTGGAGAATCTTGGCGAAGGCGACTGTCGTCTTCTTGGCGCGGTCGTCGAAGGAGCCCATGCAGCCGACCCAGTAGAGCACCTCGGGCCGCTCGCCGCGCTCGGCCATCTCGGCCATCGTCGGGATGTTCATCCCGGCGGCCCACTTGCCGCGGTCGCCCGGATCGAAGCTCCACGGAGATCCGCTCGTCTCCATGGCCTCGAAGGCCGGCATCATCTCCTCGGGGAAGCGCGACTCGGCGAGGACCAAGCTACGACGCAGCTCGTTGATGACGCTGAGCTGGTCAATCGAGACCGGACACTCGTACACGCAGGCGCGGCACGAGGTGCAGGCCCAGAGCTCTTCATCGGTGATGTAGCCACCGAGGAGCGGGCGGTCGGCCAGCGCGGTCGGCGCGTCGGCGCGCAACACCGCCACGCCGCCCTCGCCGCGCTCCAGCCAGGGGGCGCGCGCCTCGAGCCGCTCGCGCACATTGATCATGATCTTGCGCGGGCTCAGCATCTTGCCCGTGAGGTTCGCCGGGCACACGCTCGTGCAGCGACCGCACTCAGTGCAGGCGAAGCCA
>JANJUF010000043.1 GCA_024710705.1 Gemmatimonadaceae bacterium
TCGCCGCGCTCCAGCCAGGGGGCGCGCGCCTCGAGCCGCTCGCGCACATTGATCATGATCTTGCGCGGGCTCAGCATCTTGCCCGTGAGGTTCGCCGGGCACACGCTCGTGCAGCGACCGCACTCAGTGCAGGCGAAGCCATCGAGCAACGATTTCCAGCTCAGGTGCTCGACGTCGCTGGCGCCGAACTGCTCGGCATCCTTGCCGTCGAAGTCCATGGCCCGCATGGTGCCGACGGCACCCGGCCCGCTGGTGTTCGAGAGGAAGGTGTTGGGCAGCGAGACGACGACGTGCAGGTGCTTCGAGTACGGGAGGTAGTTGAGGAAGCCGAGCACGAGGAGCGCGTGCACCCACCAGAAGAACCCGTGCATGAGCTGCGGCGCGGGCAGCCCCGGCTGGAAGCCCACGAGCACGAGGGCCTTGGCCAGCGGATAGCTCACCGGATAGCTCGAGGCGAGCGCATCCGGCTCGGCGACGAAGTGGAAGGCCTCGGCGAGGAACATCGTGACCATCAGCGCGCCGATCCACGAGAGGATCAGCAACGGATCGTTCGGGTGGGTCTCGGCGCCTTGGAGGCGCGGCACGCGCTTGGTGAGGCGGCGCCAGAGTGCCATGGAGACCATCGCCAGGACGATCGCAGCGAAGCCCTCCTGGCTCAGGAGGTAGAGCTTGTAGACCGACTCCGGCAGGAAGTGTTCGTAGCCGAAGCTTGGCAGCACGCCGGAGATGAGCATCTCCGTGGTGCTGGCCCCCAGCACGACGAAACCCCAGAAGATGAGGGCGTGCATCGGGCCAGCGACGGAGTCGCGGAAGATCTTCTCCTGGAAGATCCCGATGCGCAGGAAGTTGCCGATGCGCGTGGGGAGGTTCGTCCAGCGCACGTCGTCGAGGCGACCGACTCGCAGGTAGCCGACGAGGCGCTGGACGTTCGCGGCGAAGAAGCCCAGCGACAGGACGAGGATCGTGAGGAAGAGCCCGTTGGCAGCGGTCATGCGGAAAAGCTAGCCCGCGCGGCGCGGCCGCACCACGGCGCCTACGCCTTGGCCTTCTTCACCGCTTCCGTCAGCACCGGAAGGATGGTCAGCACGTCGCCGACGATCCCGTAGTCCGCCAGCTTGAAGATCGGTGCGTCCTTGTCCTTGTTGATGGCGACGATCGTCTTGCTGGTGCGCATGCCGGCGAGGTGCTGGATGGCGCCAGAGATGCCGCAGGCCACGTACAGATCTGGCGAGACGAGTCGGCCAGTCTGTCCGATCTGGTCCGAGTGCGGACGCCAGCCGTCGTCGGTCACCGCACGGGTCGCACCGACGGCGGCGTTCCCGAAGGCAGCAGCGAGATCTTCCACGAGCTTGAAGTTCGCGGCCTCCTTGAGTCCGCGACCGCCGGAGATGATCACCGGCGCCTCGCCGAGGTCGAGCTTGGCGGCGTTGCCGGCAGCGGTCTCGGTGATCTTCACGCGGCTCGCGCTCGGATCGCCGGTTGGCGCGAGCGTTTCGACGGCTCCGGCCTTGGCGTTCTCCTTCGGCAGGAAAGCTCCCGGCCGCACGCTCACCACCGCGGGCGCGGCCGTGAGCGTCACCGTCTGCAGCACCTTGCCCGTGTAGCCGGGGTGCGTGGCGGAGATGCCGGTGCCGCTCACGGTGAAGGCAGTAGCGTCCGAAACGAGCGGCACCTGCAGCTTGGCGGCCACGCGCTGCGCGATGTCCTTGCCGGTGGCCGAGGCGGCGCAGACGAAGCCCGCGTAGCCTGCCAGCACCTTGGCCGCGATGGTCGCCGCGACGGCCTCGGGATTGTTGTGCGTGAAGCCCGCGTGCTCGACGACGAGCACGGCGTCGGCACCGTGTGCACCGAGCGCCGCAGCGTGCTTGGCCATGCCGGCCGCGCCGAAGAGGATCGCGTGGACCTGGCCACCCTTGGCGTCAGCGATCACCCGGGCGGCGGCCACGGCTTCGAGCCCAGCGCGGCGGAGTTCACCACCACGCGATTCGGCGAATGCGAGAATGTTGGACATTACAGGACTTTCGCCTCTTCCTTGAGAAGTCTGATGAGCTCGGGGACGGCGTCCGGCCCTTCGCCGATGATCCGGCCGGCGGAGCGTTCGGGCGGGAGCGCCATGGCGTCGAGCGACAGCCGTTCGGCGGGCAGCTGCGCCGGCTTGGTCTCCAGCGGCTTCTTCTTGGCCGCCATGATGCCCTTCAGTGACGGGTAGCGCGGCCGGGCGATGCCTTCGTCAATCGTGACCACGGCCGGGAGCGCGCACTCGACAAGTTCGTAGGCGCCCTCGAGCTCGCGGCGCATCTTGGCCGTGCGGCCGTCGAACTCGAGCTTGCTGATGGCCGTCACGCAGGGCAGCCCGAGCAGCTCGGCGGCGATGGCACCGACGGCGCCGTGCGCGGTGTCAATGCTCATGCGGCCAAACATGATGAGGTCGTAGCCGCCGTCCTTGAGCTCGGCGGCCAGCGCCGAGGCCACGGCGAAGGAATCCACCGGCACGGCGTCGTGCTTGAGCTGCACCGCGCGGTCGGCGCCCATGGACATCGCCTTGCGCAGGGTCTCCTGCACCACGTCGCCACCGAGCGAGATCACGACGACCTCGCCGGCATTGAGCTTCTCCTTGATCTGCAACGCGGCTTCCACGGCGTAGCCGTCGAAGTCGGAGATGTCGAACTTGAGCCCCGTTTCATCCACGGCTTTGCCGGAGGGGGCGATCTTGAAGCGGACGTCCATGTCCGGGACGCGCTTGAGGCAGACGGCAATCTTCACGGTATAGGGGTGTCAGGGACGGCTAAAGTTACTGACAGGGGATGGAAGACGGGAGACGGGAGAACCGTCACGTCACATCAGCGGGGCGAGTTCCGTCTGCGTGAGGGCGCCCCTGTAGCGCAACAGCACGGCGAGCGACACGGCCGAGAAGGCGATGCCGACCACGGCGAGCGGGACGGGTCCTAGACCGGTCCACCAGAGCCACGCGCTCGCGGTGGCGAGCGTGAGCAGGCGTGCCGTCTCCAGGGTGCCGGCCCACTTCGCGCTCTCGAAGATGCCGCCGACGCCAGCCAGCGCGATGGCAATGAAGAATGCGCCGGCGGCGCTCTGCGCAAGCGGCAGCGTGTCGGCGCGCTGCAGCAGCAGGAAGGACGCGCCAAGTGCCACCGTGAACTGCGTGAAGGCGTACCAGGCCAGCGGCGGCGGAACCGGTGGGTCGTACTTCTGGAACGTCTCCGTGCTGACCTCGCGCGGCCGCTCGATCTCCCCCAACTCCGCCGGACGCCAGCCGGGACGTCCAAAGACGATCCGCAGCTTGTCCTGCCAGCGCGAGGCCCGCCAGGCGTCGCGGGCGATCTGCACGAACACGTGCACGTTGGCCCAGAGCGGATTCCAACTCTTGAGCGGTTTCGTGATCCCGTACACGGGCTCCTCTTCCTCGACCTGGAACGTGCCGAACCAGCGGTCGAACACGATGAAGACGCCGGCGTAGTTCTTGTCCTGGTACTTCGGGTTCACGCCGTGGTGCACTCGATGGTGCGAGGGCGTATTCAGCACGAGCTCGCCCAGCGGACTCAGCCGCCCCACGGCGCGCGTGTGGATCCAGAACTGGTAAATCAGGTTGAGCGCGTTGCAGGCGACGAACATCCGCCACGGCACGCCGATGAAGGCCAAGGGTATGTAGAAGACCCAGCTCATCAGACCGTGCAATGCACTCTGGCGGAGCGCGACCGGGAGGTTGTACTCCTCGCTCGAGTGGTGCACCACGTGCCCGGCCCACAGCAGATTCACCTCATGGGCGTAGCGATGGCTCCAGTAGTAGGCGAAATCCACGAGCACGAACACCACGCCCCAGCTCAGCAGCGCCGGCAAGTCCACGCTGAACCCCAGCGATCCTCCGACCTCGAACGGCGCGCGCTCCGGCCACGCCGGCACCAGCGGAGCCCAGCGCTGGACCGCCCAGCGCTCACCCACCCAGATGAAGATGCCCACACTCAGGAGCTTGGTGAACACGCCCGAGAGCTGGCTCAGGATCCCGCAGCTCAGGTCGCTGAGCGAGTCGTTCAACCGCAGCACGCGGCGGCCCGTGACCCGGCTCCAGAGGAGCTCGGCGCCAATCAGGAGAAAAAACAGCGGAATCGAGGCCTGGATGATGCTCATCGTCCGGGAATACTAGATTAGGACCGTGACCAATTCCAATCAGGCCTTCCCTCGCCCCCTCGCCTGTGTGACCGGCGCCTCGGCCGGACTCGGCAAGGTCTTCGCGGAGCAACTCGCGGAGCGCGGCTTCGACCTCCTGCTCGTGGCCCGCGACGAAGCGCGCCTGCGCTCCTTGAGCGACGCGCTCTCCCTCCAATACGGCATCACGGCGACGCCCCACGTGGCCGACCTCTCGCGTGACGACGGGATGCGCGGGCTGGCCGAGAACCTGTCGAAGCAGGAGCGCCTGATGGTGCTCGTGAACAACGCCGGCTTCGGCACCAAAGGGAAGTTCAACACGCGTCCGGTGGCCGAGCAGGCGACGATGCTCGAGCTGCACGTGATGGCGCCGATGCTGCTGAGCCGGGCCGTGATTCCGGGGATGGTCGCACGGCGCGAGGGAGTCATCATCACCGTGGCGTCGGTGGCCTCGTTCACCGCCAGCATGGGCAACGTGAACTACTGCGCCACCAAGGCGTATCAGCGTGTGTTCATGGAAGGGTTGGCGATGGAACTCGCCGGCACGGGCGTGAAGGCGCAGGCCCTCTGCCCCGGCTTCACGCACACCGAATTCCACGACCGCATGCAGATCGACAAGACCAAGGGCATCCCGAGCTGGGCCTGGCTCGACGCGCGCGATGTGGTCCGGGATTCGCTCGACAACGCCTTCGGAAACGGTAAGACCGTCGTCATCCCGGACTGGAAGTACAAGCTGGTGGTGTTCGCGCTGCGCCACATGCCGCTGTGGCTGCGCGGGATCATGCAGGAGCGGTACGGGCGGGCGCGGGTGTAGGTGTG
>JANJUF010000069.1 GCA_024710705.1 Gemmatimonadaceae bacterium
GTGCAGCACATTGATGCCGTGGGCTCGTTCGACGCCGTGACGGCCCGCGCGCTCAAGGCGGTCGGCCGCTAAGCGGTCGGAGGGCGTCGTGATCCAACTCAAGAGTGCCCGCGAGCTCGAGACGATGGCGGCCGGTGGCCGAATCCTCGCCGCGACCCATCAGCACATCAAGCCGGCGCTGCAGCCCGGCACCTCCACGCTCGAGATCGACGCGATGGTGGAGAGCTACATCCGCTCGCACCCGGGGGCGACGCCCTCGTTCAAGGGGCTCTACGGATTTCCCGGCTCAGCCTGCATCTCGCTGAATGAGGAGATCGTGCACGGGATCCCGTCGGCGAAGCGGATCCTCAAGGACGGCGACCTCATCACCGTGGACATCGGGGTGTACTACGGCGGATTTCACACCGACTCGGCGTGGACCTATGCGGTGGGGAAGGTCTCACCAGAGGCGGCGCGGCTGATGGAGGTGACGGAAGCGTCGCTGTGGGCCGCGATCCGCGAGACGAAACTGGGGAACCACGTCGGGGACCTGGGCGCGGCCTGCGAGGCGGTGGTGAACAAGGCCGGTTTCAGCGTGGTGCGGGACCTTGTGGGCCACGGCGTGGGCGCACAGATGCACGAAGAGCCGCAGGTGCCGAACCACGGCAAGCCGAAGCGGGGGCCACGGCTGCAGGTGGGGATGACCATCGCGATCGAACCGATGGTGAACGCCGGGGGGCCGGCGACCAAGACGCTGGCCGACAAGTGGACCATCGTGACGCTGGACGGGTCGCTGAGCGCGCACTTCGAGCACACGGTGGCGGTGACGGCCGAGGGGCCGAGGGTGTTGACGACGCTGGGGTAACAGGGTCGGACCCCGTCCAGGTGACGGCGATGACGTGGTCCGCGGCCTAGATTCCGCGTGCGGACCCAGCGAGGACCCCCACCCTCGCGTAACCAGAATGGAATGGACGCCGTCCTCGCCTTTCTCCTGAAGTATCCCGCGCGCGTGTGGGAGCGCGGCGAGCTGGTCTGGGGGCCTGTGCTCCCATCCGGCGCGCTTCTGGTGCTAGGCGTGGCCACGCTCGCGCTGGCCGGCGCGGCGGCCTGGCGGGTCCGGGGCGTGACCACCCCGTCCCGCGTGGCGCTGGGACTGCTGCGCGGCGGCGTCTTTGCGCTGGTGCTGGCGATGCTGGCCCGCCCGATGCTCGTGGTCACCACCGCCGTGCCGCAGCGCAACGTGCTGGCGATCCTGCTCGACGACTCGCGCTCGATGACGCTGCAGGACCTTGCTGAAGGCACCCGCGCCGACGCGGTGCGTTCGGTGTTCGGCGATTCCGCGGCGCTCGTGCGTTCGCTCGGCGAGCGCTTCTCGCTGCGTTTCTACCGCTTTGCGGCGGATGTGCGCCCCGCAGCAGGGGCAGCCTCCCTTTCGGGGAGTGGCACGCGCACCGACCTGGCGGCGGCGCTGCGCGGCGTGCGCGAGGAACTGGGCGGATTGCCATTGGCGGGAATCATCCTCGTGAGTGACGGTGCGGACAATGGTGGCGGCGATGCCGAAGCGGCCATGCTCGCGCTGCGCGCGCGCCGGGTGCCCGTGCACACGGTCGGCGTAGGACTTGAGCGATTCCCGCGCGACATCGCCATCGAACGCGTGGCATTTCCGGCGCGACCGCTGGCCGGCGCCGCACTGCTGGCCGATGTGACGCTGCGACTCCGCGGCGTCGGCGGGGAGCGCGTGACCTTGGTGGTGGAAGCCGACGGCCGGCGTGTCGGGGAGCGGACGGTGACGTTGCCCTCGCGTGAGGAGACGGCGCGGGTGCAAGTGTCGCTCGAGCCGCTGCCGCCGGGCGTCCAACGCCTCACGTTGCGGGCGCCGGTGCTCAGCGGCGAGACCGTGGCGCAGAACAACGAGGCGCACGGCGTGGTGCAGGTGCGTGCCGGTCCGGATCGCGTGCTGTATGTGGAAGGCGAGGCGCGTCCCGAGCTTGCCTTCATGCGGCGCGCCCTCGCGGGGGACAGCGCGGTGCACCTCGTAACGCTCTTGCGTAGCGCCGAGCGGAAGTTCCTGCGGCTCGGCGTGCGTGACTCCCTGGAGCTGGCCGAGGGATTCCCGGCCACGCGTGAGGAACTCTTCGGCTATCGGGCCGTCATCCTGGGTAGCATCGAGGCGGCGTTCTTCAGGCCGGAACAGCTGGGTATGCTCGGCGACTTCGTGAGCCAGCGCGGCGGCGGCCTGCTCGCGTTGGGCGGCCGGCTCGCGCTGGCCGAGGGCGGCTTCCGCGGTACGCCGGTGGCGGAAGTGCTGCCCATCGCGCTGGATCGCGCCACGCTCGCCGAGGATGCCGCGGCGTTGGAGTATCGGCTGCGGCCCACGACGGCGGGGCGCGCGCACGCGTTCCTGCGACTCTCGGCGGAGGACACGGCCTCGGTGGCGCGGTGGGACTCGCTGCCGCCGCTGACCGTGGTGAATGCGCTGGGATCGCTGCGGCCAGGCGCGCAGGCGCTCCTGACGGGACGTCGCGTGGACGACACCGAAGACGTGCCGCTGCTCGCGAGCCAGCGCTTCGGGCGAGGGACGGCCTACGTGCTCGGCGTGCAGGACAGTTGGCTCTGGAAGATGCACGCCAGCATTCCCGTGGAGGATCGCACGCACGAGACGTTCTGGCGCCAGCTCGTGCGCACGATCGCCGAGGAGGCGCCGGATCGGCTTGAACTGGCGTCGGTGCCGGCGATCGCGGCGCCCGGCGAGCCCGTGACGCTGCGTGCGCGGGTGGCCGACGATCGCTTCGCCGATGTGAACGACGCCACGGTTGAGGTCACGGTGGGCGCGCCCGACGGCCGGCTGATGACGGTGCCGCTCGAGTGGACGCTCGGCGAGGACGGCGTGTACGCCGGGCGCTTCGTGCCGGAAATGGCGGGCATGCACACGCTTTCCGCCGAGGCGCGCCGCGGGCGCGATACGGTTCGCGCGCTCGACGGTGCGCTGCTCGCGGACGACTCGGGTGCGGACGTGGAGCAGGCGGAGCTGCGTACGCCCTTCCTGCAACGCATCGCCGAGAGCACGGGCGGGCGCTACTACCCGCTGGCCGATGCCGGCGCGCTGGCCGAGGACGTGATGTACACGGAAAGCGGCGTGACGGTGCGGGAGTCGCTCGATCTCTGGGACATGCCGATTGTCTTCCTGCTGCTGACGGCACTGCTGGGCGGGGAGTGGGCGCTACGCCGGAAGTGGGGGCTGGCGTGAGGCGCGCGCTCCTGTTCGCCCTGCTGCTTTCGTGCGGCGCGGTGCGCGCCGCCGAGGCGCAGCGGACGCACGTGCTGATTGTGACGGGACTGTCCGGGGAGCCACGCTTCGCCGAGCAGTTCGAGGGCGCGGCACGGCGCATCTACGATGTGGCGCGTACGCAGTGGCGTGTGCCGGATTCCAGCCTTGTGTGGCTGGCGGAGAACCCCGCCCGCGATGCGGCGCGGATTCGCGGACGATCGGCGCGTGAGCAGGTGGGCGAGGCCTTCCTTGCGCTGTCCCAGCGCGCCGCGCCGGGAGACGTGCTGGTGGTGCTGCTGATCGGGCACGGCAGCGGCGAGGGAGCGGAGTCCCGTGTGAATCTCCCGGGGCCTGATCCCACGGCCGCGGACTACGCCACCTGGATTGCCGGATTCGCGCGGCAGACGGTGGTGTTGGTGAACGCCTCGAGCGCCAGCGGTGACTTCATTGATGTGCTGCGCGGGCCGGGGCGGGTGATCCTCACGGCCACGCGCTCGGCGTTCGAGCGGAACGAGAGCGTGTTCGCCGGGCACTTCGCCACTGGGATTTCGAGCGGCTCGGCCGACCTCGACAAGGACGGGCGGATCTCGGTGCTCGAGGCGTTCCGGTACGCCGACCTCGAAGTGGCGCGCGCGTACGAGACCGCGGGGACGCTGCGGACGGAACGTGCCGTGCTGAGCGACTCCACGCTCGCGGCCCGCGTGAGCTTCGGGCCGCCGGTGGCGGCGAACGAGGATCCCCGGGTGCGGGCGCTGGTGGCGGAGCTGCGGGAGATGGAGTCCGAGCTGGCAGCGCTGCGCGCCCGACGCGAGTCCATGTCGGAAGCGGCGTATGAGGCGGCGCTTGAGGCGCTGCTGGTGCGCATCGCGGAGAAGAGCGCGGAGATTCGGGCGGCAGGGGGGCGACCGTGAGCGCCTGGCGCACGCGTGCCTGCCTTCGCGCGAGCCTGCTCGCCGTCGCGCTGCTCGGGATGGCGGCGTCCGCCGCGCTCGCGCAGGGCCAGCGTTCGGCGGAGATCGCGCTCGCCGAGGCGGAGTTCCGCCGCGGCGAGCGGGAATCGCCGCGCCGGCGCGCGCTGACGCTCATCCGCGACTACGAGCGCGGCATCGGCGCCACCGCCGCACACGATCATATCGCAGCTGGGCGCGCGTACCTGCTCGTCGCCTCGGGCGATGCCGATGCGGTGCGGCGCGCACTGCGCGCCTTCGATGCCGCCGCCGCGGCGGACCCGCAACTCGCCGACGCACCGCTCCGCGCGGCCGACCTGTTCCTC
>JANJUF010000121.1 GCA_024710705.1 Gemmatimonadaceae bacterium
GCGCGAGCACGGCATTCTCGGCCAGCAGCAGCCGGCGCAGGCGCCCGGTGCCAGCGCCCAGCGCGGCCCGCACGGTCATCTCGTGCTCACGCCGCACGCCACGCATCAGCGTCAGGTTGGCGACGTTGGCGCAGGCGATGACCAGCACGAAACCGGCGACGCCCATGAGCAGGAAGAGCGTACGGCGCGCGTCCTGGCCGAGGACTTCGTGCAGCGGCGTGACGGCCACACGGTAGCCGGCGGCGGGCGGGTAGAGCTCCGGGTAGTCGGCGTGCACGCGCGAGGTGATGGCGGCGACCTCGGCCCGCGCCTGCTCCAGCGAGGCGTCGGGCGCGAGTCGGGCGATCATCTCCGTCATGCGATGGGTACGGCCGTCTTCCATCAGCGCGCTCACGTGGTGCTCGCTGATCACCATGTTCATCAGGGCGTCAATGCGGCCGGGGAAGAAGGGCGCCGGCTGCAGCACGCCAATCACCTCCACCTGGCGGCCGGCGACGCGCAGTTGCTTCCCGACGATGGTCGAGTCCCCGGCGAAGTACGTGCGCCAGTAGGCGTGCGTGAGCATGATGACCGGCGCGGCGCCGGCGCCGTCATCGGCGTCGTTGAAGGGGCGTCCGAGGATGGGGCGCAGGCCCATCACCGAGAGGTAGTTGCCGGTCACCAGGCCCACGTCGAACTGCGTGGCCTCCTCGTTGTGCACGAGGTTGAGCGTCAGCGGCGAGTACTCGGCGATGAGCCCGAGGGTCTTGGACTGCTCGCGGAAGTCGTTGATCTCGGGGACCGAGAAGGCGACGTTGCTCGCCCCCTGACCGTCGGCCGACTGCCGGAGGTACATCAGGCGGTCGCCGTCCTGGTGCGGGAGGGGCTTGAGCAGCACGCCGCGCACCACGCTGAAGATGGCGGTGTTGGCGCCGATGCCGAGTCCCAGCGTGAGCACCACGGCGATGGTGAAGCCGCGGGATTGCCAGAGACTGCGGAGGACGTAGCGGAGGGTCAGGATCATGGGGGCACTCGGGGGGAATCGACCGACTCGAAACTACAGTACCCCGTACTGCCCCGCGAGCGGCGGGTTTCAGCCCCGCGAGCGCCCCGGATCGGTGCGGCCCGGGTTCGACAGGCCGGGATTCGAACGTCCCGGGTCCGTGGTATCGAAGGCCCCCGCCGCCTCGCGTTCCGCCACCCGCTTCTCGCGGGACACCTGGGCCTCGCGCGTGTGGATGTAGCGCTCGAAGAACTGGAACTCGGTGTCGGCCGTGAATATCGGCCGCGGCCGCCGCGCCTCGCGCAGCTTGTAGGCGGTGTAGCTGCCGATGGCCAGGATCAGCGTCACGAGGAACGAGACGAGGATGACGAGCGCGAGAATCGTACCGACGGTCACAGGCGTCCCTGGCGTTGCAGTTTGCCCCAGGTCATCTCGACGTTCTGCAGCTCCTCGATGGTGGCCATGAGCTTGGTGACGTCGATGATGGGGAAGTAGAAGAATCGCATCAGGAGCGCGTACGGCACCAGCCGCAGCTCCTCCTGCTCGGCCGACACGCAGTACATCGCGGCGATGACGTCGAGCAGGTTGAACAGCAGGAACCACCAGACGATGTAGGCGCCGAGTTGGCCGTTGGCCAGCGCCGTCGCGGCGAACATGCCGTTCACGACCACGCTCGCGGCTGGCATGGCGATGCCTTCGAAGAGCATCATCACCAGGGAGAGCCAGACCCAGAGGCTGATCGGGTTGAAGAGCGCGAACTTGCGTTTGCGCACGGCCTGCAGGATGCCGCGGGTCCAGCGGTAGCGCTGCTTGATGAGGTCGTTCACCGTCTCGGGCGCTTCCGTCCAGGCGATGGCCCGGTCCTCATACACGATGTGGTAGCCCGAGGAGAGGATCTTCAGCGTGAGGTCGGCATCCTCGGCGAAGGTGTCACGCTCGTAGCCGCCCACTTCCTGCAGCACGCTGCGGCGGAACACGCCGATGGGTCCCGGGATGATGTTGACCACGCGCACGAAGCCCTGGGCGCGCCGCGCCATGTTCAGGCCCTGCACGTACTCGAGCGCCTGGAAGCGCGCGAGGTGGGACTCGCGGTTGATCACCTTCACGTTGCCGGCCACCGCCGCCACGTGGTCCTTGGCGAAGTGCTGCATCGCCACGCGCAGCACCTGCGGCTCGAGCTTGGAGTCGCCGTCCATGCAGAGCACGAAGTCGTGCCGCGCCAGCGCGATGCCGGTGTTGAGGGCGCTGGCCTTGCCGCCGTTGACCTTGCTCACGAGGCGCACGGTGACGTCGCCGTGGCGCCCTTCGAGCGGGGCCACGCGCTCACGCGTGTCGTCGCTGGAGCCGTCGTCCACCACGAGGATCTCGTACGCCGGGTAGTCGAGCTGCAGCAGGCTGCGGATCGAAGGCTCGATCACGAGGCCCTCGTTGTACGCCGGCACGATGATCGTCACCGGCGGCCAGGTGACTTGGCCCCGCGCGTCGGCGCGCGCCGTCTGCTCCACCTGGTGCAGGTAGCCCAGCCACATGAAGGCCAGGTAGCGCACGACCAAGCCCATCAGCGCGAAGATGCTGAGCACGAAGGTGCCCACATACATCAGGCTGTCGGTCTGCCCGAGGATACGCCAGGCGAGGTACACGCCGCCGACGATCGCCGTCATCAGCGTGGAGAGGCCGAGCGCGAGTCGGAAGGCGTCCTTGATTCCGCCGAGTCCCTTCATCGCGTGAGCCGCGCCCGCAGGCCGCCGAATCCGGCGGAGTAGGTCCCGGCGCGGTCTTGGCCGTATCCTGCGAACAGGCCGATCTCGAAGCTCTCGCTGCGCCAGGTGGCGTCGGTGGCGAGCGTGGCTTGGAGTGCGGACTGCATGCCCGTGGGGCGGCCCGGCGCCGTCTCGCGCGCCCAGGCGAGCGCCGGGGACAGTCGCGCGCCGGCGGACCAGCCGCGCGGTTGGTTCCGCCGCACATCCACTCCCACGCCCTGCGTCACGAAGATCTCCGGGGACCAGTAGTCGGCGGTGCCGTCGGCGAATCGTGCGGCGCTCGCCGTGTAGAGCACGGAGAGCGGCCCACGCACCGCGAGCTTGGCGGCGCCCACCCCGACGCTGCGGGCGTTGCCGTCGCCGAGCATGGTGTGATCGGCTTGGATGAACACCTCGAGTCGCGGCGAGAGCTGGGTGCTGACGCTGCCGACGAGCGTCGTGGCGCCCAGCACGTCGTTGGGCGCGATGACGTTCGCGGAGCGCAGGGACTCATAGGCCGGCGCGTGGACGATGGCACCGCGGAGGGAACGCGTGGGACTGCGCTTGGCTACTTCAAGCGTCGCGGTGGGCACGGGGGTGCCCCCCTCGAACGTGACGAGCCCCACACGGCCAAGCAGATTGAGGCGCCCGAACGCGCGGGCGAGGCCGATGTCGCCGCCGATGCCGCGCTGCGGGCCCAGCGGTCCACCGGAGACCTGGTGCAGTTCGCCAGCGGCGAGGAGCACCATCTCCGACGTAAACGGCGCCGAGCCCTGCTGCGCGCGCAGGCTGACGCTGCCGAAGCCGTCGGAATCGCCAAGGCCATTCGAGCTCGCGACGCTGCCGTAGGCCGGCTCGTAGTAGAGCGCGCCGCGGCGCTGCTCGGCGAGCAGGCGACGCCCTTCCACCACACGCGGATCGTCGGGCGCGAAGCTGGCGGCCCGCGCGTAGCCTTGCCGCGACAGCTCGCGCTGCGAACGCCAGCGGTGGATCTCGGCCTGCATCAGCGCGGCCTCCAGCGAGGGCTCGCGCGCCTCCGACGCCGCGGCGTCGGCGAGGGCGCCGTCGAGATCGTTCTGTGCCGAGCGCACGCGCGCGCGGGTGAGCAGCAGCGGCGCCGAGGGCGCGCGCATCAGGAGCGTATCGTACTGCACCTCGGCCAAGGCCAGCCGCTGCGTGCGCTCGAGGTCCTGCGCGTAGCGCTGGCGCAGGGCGTCGTCCTCGGGGCGATAGGCCACGAGCCGGGCCAGCAGCGGCAGGGTGAGCTCGGTGTCATTGACTTCGAACAGCACGCCGCGGGCCTCGGCGAAGCGGGCATCGTCGGGGTCGAGCGCCATCAAGCGCTCGAAGGCCCGCACCGCGCCGGCGTTGTCGCCCAATCGGGCGCGGACGCGTCCGTACGAGAGCAGCGCCGACTCGCGCTCCGGCTCGCGCTCGAGGATCCGCTCCAGCAGGCCGCTGGCCGCGTCGAGATTGCCGGCGGCCACTGCGGCATCGGCAGCTTCCTCGCGCAACGCGAGCGTCGTGTCCACGTCGAAGGCGGCCACGTAATGCTCGAGTGCGTCGCCCGGGCGGCCCTCGCGCGAGAGGGCGCGGGCCAGCACGAGGCGATACAGCACTTCGCCGGGATACTCCGCCACCTAACGCGTGGCCGTCGGGATGTCGGGGTCAATCGAGCGGCGCACGAGGAGGCGCAGGTCGTCAACCACCGGATCGAGCTGCGGCGGAATGGGGTTGAGCAGGGTGTCGGCGCCTACCGGATCGCCGGCATCGGCCGTCGCCCGCGCCAACCCGATGCGCACGGGATAATCGCGCAAGTCCACCTTGAGCAGCGTGGCCAACGCCGAGCGCGCCTCAGCGGGGGGAAGCTCCGACAGGATACGGTTCACCGCCTCCTGGAGGATGGCGCGGTCGTCGCGCGGCGCAAGGTACCAGCGATAGTGGAACACGCCGCGCTGGCGGCGACCCACTTCAAAGGCAATGCGCGCGCCATCCAAGCGGATGGGGCGATCGTCGGGATGCTCCACCAGCCAGCGTTCGAGCACACGCAACGCATCGGCAAGCTGCCCGGACTCCCTGAAGAGGAAGAGCGAATCGCGCAGCGCCACTTCGGGCGCCGGCTGCCACGGGGTGGTGGTGTCCGGCGGCGGCTCCGGTCGCGGCTTGCGCAGCTCCGCAGCCTCGGCCGCGCTGCGCACGACCTCGCTCCCCGTCACCTGCCAGAAGGCGCCGACCGCGCCGATGGTGAGCACGGCCAAGCCGATCGCGAACGAGATCGCGTAGCCGAGGGAGGACTGCTTCTGCTTCACTTAGGCCACCGCGAGCCCGAGGAGGGCATACAGGCGCTCGGCATCGGCCGGGAAGCCGATGCGCTCGGCGGCCAGCGGCGGCCCGCCCATCTCGGCCCACTCGCGGTCCACGCGGGCGAGCAACCCGTCGAGGTCGGCTGGGCGCGCGCCTTCGAGATAGGCAATCACGCCGTCGCCCTGCACGCCGGCGAAGTCGCCGCTGTCCACGCGCAGGATCCTGATCATCAGCGCCGCCAGCGCCTGCGTGTCGGCGCCCGGCGACGAGATGCGCAGCACCGTGAAGAACGGATCGCGCACGGAGGTCAGCACGCCCTGCACCGTGGCGGCGAATCCGTCCTCGTCGAAGAGCTGGTAGCGACCGGCATCGTCCATCGGCTGCAGCACCGCCGGGATGCCCTGGTCGCGGCTGGCCGTGGCCTTGGACCGCCCCCGCCGCACGATGCCGCGGAGCCGCTCGATGAACTCGGGCTCCGACATCTTCGCGTTGAGGAAGTCGTCGGCCCCGGCCCGCAGGGCCCGCGTGCGGTCGCTGGCGCGCAGGTGGAAGGGCGTGACCAGTAGCACCGGCGTCCGGATGTCGGCGGCGCGGAGCTGACGCACCGTCTGCAGGGCATCCTCGAGCGTGTCGCGCTGCACCGACATCAGCAGCGCACCGATGCCGTCGCGCAGCGACTCGGCGAACTGCGGTGGCACCGACGAACGCACCGTCACGCTGAAGCGCGACTCGAGCGTGGTGAGCAGGGACTCGGGGAAGGGCGCGCCCATCTTCACCAGCAGGAGACGACGGCGCATCTCCTGGATCAGCGTGTCTTCCTTCACGTTCGGTTCGCCGTCCTGCGCATAGCCGAATCCCGGATCAATGCGATACCGCACCGGCGCCACCGACGGCGCCTGGTGCCGCAGTTTGCGGATCTGCAGGCTGCCGCGCCGCCGTCCGTGCTCCGACGCCGAGAGATGGAAGACGCCACCGGCACGTTGCAGCAGCGGCTCGAGGCGCTGGTCGTAGAGGCCCGCGAGGTCGCCGGGATAGGTGATCAGCGCCGTCGCCTGCAGGGCATCGAGGAAATCCACCAGCGCGAACACCGACTGCGAGCCGGCGCCGCCACCCTCGAGGAAGGGCACGATGGAATCGATGCTGATGCGCTGCACCGGCTCGTCTCCGATGTGCCGGAGCAGCTCCTCGAAGGCGAGCATCGGTGTGGCGGCGCGCATGAAACGGCGCACGAAGTCGAGCTGGTAGGTGACGATGCGCACCTTGTCGGACAGCAACGCCTCGCCGAGATCCATCCCGAGGAACTCGGCGGAATCGAGCAGGTCGCCTGGGTCGTCGTGGGTCAGGATGAGTCCGCGCTCACCCTGCTGCACGCCGGCATCGATGAACTCGAGGCAGGCGCAGCTCTTGCCGGTGCCCGGGTTTCCCGAAATGAGATACGGGCGGCCGGTCACGAATCCACCAATCTGGCGATCGAGCGGCGCCAATCCGCTCTTCAAGAACGTCGTCATCGAGCTCCCAGGGCGGTCCACACCGCCGGATCTTCAAGTCCAAGGCGCCATAGCGCGATCGTACGCACTCCGAGGGAGCGCGCGTCGGCGGCCATCTGTGCAAGCACTGGGCCATCGTTCAGCCACGCCTCGCCGAGCGCTCCCATCTGCAGCCGTAACGAACCCGACGCCGCGTCGCGACCGATTGCCGCGCCCGATTCGCGGGCCAAACGCTGCAAGTCCTGCCACCCCACGATGTCCGTGGGTGCATCAGCCCTCCAATGATATCCGTAGAGGGGAAGCGCGGCCACAACCCGATCGGCACCGGCCAGGGCGACCCACTGCGTCAATGCAGCGCGGGCCCAGTCGCGCGCCGCCACCGGCCCGGGCTGGGAGCCCACCCAATGCTGGTCGTACAGCATCACCAGCAGGCGATCCACGCGCGGAAGGAGGTGTCGTGGCGCAAACGTGAGGGTATCGAGTGCAGGAACGGCCAGGGCCACCTCGCGCGCACCGCCGCGCCGTGCGCTCGATGCCAGTGCGCCGGCGACCAGGGCGACGTCCAGCGTGTCGCGAGTCTCAAGTGACTCGAAATCGAGCACCACGCCGTCATAGGTGCCGGCGCGAATCAGCGATTCAACTTGATCGGCGACGCGCGCCCGGCGGGCAGGATCGGCAGCGAGCAGGCGGATGGCGTTCGGGTGGAACCGGTCGCCGAGGTAGCTGGTGACCAAGGCGAAGCGCGGCCCATGCCGAGCGGGCGATTCGGCGAGGGAATCCGCGAACAGTGCGCTGGGCGCCCCGCCGGCGGAATCGAGGGCAATCCATCCCGACACGATGGCGGCCCGCGGCGCGACGCCAGCGGCCAAGGCCGAGTCGCTCCGCACATCCCACGGCGCGGTGAAGACCCAGAGCGACGTCCGTGAGGCGCATCCCATCAGGCCCAGCAGGCACAGCGCGAGGAGTGGTCCCCGTCGCGTCATCGGGTCACGGGCCGCGGGGTGGAGGCGTGGACGCCGGAATGCTCACCGCTTCGCCGTTCAGCCGCCGCAGGATCAGGGCCTGCCGCCGCCGCATCTCGGCCGGATCGTCCTTCGGGTTCGACGTGCGCGGCGTGGCCAGCGTGGCCACCAGCATGGCAGCCTGCGCGCGCGTGAGCTTGTCGGCCGAGGTGTTGAAATACGCCTGCGACGCGGCCTCGATACCGTACAGGCCCGGGCCGAACTCGGCGACGTTCAGGTAGATCTCGAGGATCCGCTCCTTCGGCAAGCGCTTGGCGATGCGATTGGCCGTGCGGATCTCGCGCGCCTTGCGGAAGAGCCCGTCGTTGGGGGGATAGTAGATGTGCTGCACCACGCGCTGCGTGAGCGATCCGGCCGCACCGACCTGGTCCATCACCTTGAGCAGGCCCGGCAGGACGGCGAAGAAATCGGAGCGGTCCACGCTGTTGCCCCACTCAAAGGCGTCGCGCGGATAGCCGGCGGCGCGGCGCATCGCGCTCCAGTCGGCGCCCTGACGCACGTCGAAGAGCGAGTCCTCAGCGAACACCACCGCCTCGAGTACCGCCGGCGCGATGCTGGCCGTGGTGACGACGACGTGCTTTCGGCAGGTCGGGAGGTCGTTGCGGACCCCTTCGCAGCTGCCGTCGGCGCCGGGCGCGGTGCCACGCCGCACCGCCGCCTCGGCCTCCTCCGCGCGCAACGTCATCATCGCCGTCGTCTGCGGGATCTCCGTCTCCAGGGAGGCAATGCCTGGCGTGAAGAAGAACCAGCCGAAGAAGCCGACGAAGAGCATCGTGAGGATACCCGGCGTCTTGAAGCGGCGGCCCGAGGCCTTCTGTTCCTCGGGCGGCTTGAGCAGGGTGCGTGGCCAGTTGGCCTTGGCGGCCTTGGCCGCCGCCTCGACTTCCTCGGCCGTCGGAATCGGCATCACCGGCACGCTGGCCGGCGTGTTGTCGCGCGGGACCGCCTGCATGCCCGAGGTGCCCATCGAGACCTCGCGCAAGCTGGCGCGCTGCGGCGTGCGCGGGAGCTGCGAGGGGGTCTTGGTGGGCAGGGAGCGCGGCGTGTTGATGCGTCCCGCCGCCTCGGCGGCACCGGTGCCGGTGGCGAAGGCGCGTAGCAGGTCGCGGAACTCTTCTTCGTCCCCAGTGGAGGAATCGCGGAAGAGCTGCGCGACCTCCTCCATGCTCGCGAAACGATCCTCGGGCGACTTCTCCAGCATCTTGTTGATGGCCGACACGATGTGCGCCGGGCAATCGGGGCGCAGGTTCTGGATCGGTGGCGGCGGCTCGGCGTGGTGCTGGAAGATCAGCGAGATGATGGAGTCGCCTTCGAATGGCGGCTTGCCGGTGAGCATCTCGAACGCCACGCAGCCCAGCGAGTACTGGTCGGAGGCACCGGTGGTGGCCTTGGACCCGCTGCTCTGCTCCGGGCTCATGTAGGTGGGCGTGCCCACCGCCGAGCCGGTGGCGGTGAGCATCGATGCTTCCTGCACCTTGGCGATGCCAAGGTCGGTGAGCACCACCCAGCCTTCCTTGTCGAGCATCACGTTGCCGGGCTTGATGTCCCGGTGGACGATGCCATTGCGATGCGCGTAGGCGAGGGCGTCGGCG
>JANJUF010000128.1 GCA_024710705.1 Gemmatimonadaceae bacterium
ATAGAGCACGTCGTGCACCAGCGTGCTCTTGCCGCTGCCGCTCACGCCGGTGACGCAGGTGAGGGCGCGCAGCGGGATCTTGACCGAGACGTCGCGCAGGTTGTGCTCGCGCGCGCCGGCGAGCGTGAGCCACTGCGGGCCGGTGCGGCGCCGCTTCGCCGGCAGCGCGATGGTCCGGGCGCCGGTGAGGAACTGCCCGGTGAGCGGACTGTCCGCCGCGCTCGAGGTTGGGCCGCTGAACACCAACTGGCCGCCCTTCTCGCCGCTGGCCGGGCCGAGTTCGAGCATCCAGTCGCTCAGGCGAATGGCGTCGAGGTCGTGCTCGACCATCAGCACGGTGTTGCCCGTGTCGCGCAGGCGCTTCAGCAGGTCGAGCAGCCGTCCGAGGTCGCGCGGGTGCAGTCCGATGCTGGGCTCGTCGAGTACGTAGAGCGTGTCCACGAGGCGCGCACCGAGCGAGTTGGCGAGGCCGATGCGCTGGGCCTCGCCGCCGGAGAGCGTGCGCGTGGCGCGGTCGAGCGAGAGGTACGTGAGCCCGACGTCGCAGAGGAACGCGATGCGGTCACGGGCCTCGCGCAGGATGTGCGAGGCAATGGCCTGCTCCTGCGGGCCGAGCGCGAGGCCGTCCACCCAGGCGCGCAGCAGGTCCACCGGCAGCGCCGCGACGTCGGCGATCGTGCGGCCGCCGACCTGCACGTGGAGCGCCTCGGGCTTGAGTCGGGCGCCGTGGCAGCTCGCGCAGGTCTGTGCCGTCTGGTACTGCCGCAGGAAGACGCGGATGTACTGCTTGTACTTCTTGGGCGCGAGGGCATCGAGGAAGGGGAACATGCCCACGTAGCCCTTGGCCTTGCCGCGGAGGAGTCGTTCCTGTTGGGTCCGGGGGAGCGCGCGCCAGGGCGTGTCGAAGGGAATGCCTTCCCGCTTGGCGAACTCGGCGAGGGCTCGGCGTTTGTTCTCGTAGCGCGGTTTGGTCCAGGGATCGAGCGCGCCGTCGCGTAGGGAGCGCTCGGGGTAGGGGACGATGAGGGCCTCGTCGTACTCCAGCGTGGCGCCGAAGCCGTTGCAGGTCTCGCAGGCGCCGCGCGGGTTGTTGAACGAAAAGAGCTGTGGCGTCGGTGCGGGGGCGACATGGCCATCGTCGGGGCAGCGGAACGACGTGGTGAAGCGGAGCGGAGCGACCGGCGCGTCGCCCTCACGGGCAGACGGCACGACGACCGCCTCGCCGTCGCCGTCGCGGAAGGCCGTCTCGAGCGCGTCGGTGAGCCGGGTGCGCCCGTCGGCTGCGACGGACAGGCGGTCGGTGACGACGAGCAGTTCCTCCACCTTGGCGAGATTGGGCTTGGTGCCGGTGATCTCGTCGAGGTGGTGGATGGCGCCATCGGCGATCACGCGGATGAAGCCTTTGGCGCGCAGGTGCTCGAGGATGCGCGCGTGGGTGAGCTTGGACGAACGGGCAAAGGGGAAACACACGTGCAGCCGCGTGCCGGGCGGGAGGCGCAGCACCGCATCGGCGGCGGTTTCCGGGGAGTCGGGGCGCAGGATGCGGCCGCAGGTGGGGCAGACCGTGCGGCCGACGCGCGCCCAGAGGAGGCGCAGGTAGTCGGTGATCTCGGTGGCGGTGCCGACGGTGGAGCGCGAGGTGCGCGTGGGGTTCTTCTGTTCGATCGCGACGGCCGGCGAGAGGCCGTCAATGCTGTCCACATCCGGCTTCGGCATGCGCTCGAGGAACTGCCGCGCGTAGGCGGAAAGCGACTCGACGTAGCGGCGCTGCCCTTCGGCGTAGATGGTGTCGAAGGCGAGCGACGACTTCCCGGAACCGGAGGGGCCGGTGAGGACCGTGATGGCACGGCGGGGAAACTCCACCGAGACATCGTGCAGGTTGTGCTGTCGCGCGCCGCGGACGATGATGCGGTCTTTCATGTGCGGCGAAAGCTAAGCTACCTTCCGTCGTGACCGCGCCCGCGACCATCCAGCACGAGGAAGACGCACTCGGCAAGGCCTTCGATGCCCGCCTGGCGCGTCGTCTGGTGGACTACGTCCGTCCGTACCGGTGGGTCGTCGCCGGGGCGGTCCTGCTGTTGATGGCGCTTGGTGCCCTGCAGCTCGCCGGGCCGATGCTGACACGCCGCGTGATTGACGTGGCGATCCCGTCGCGCGACGTGGCGATGATCGTGCAGTCCACCCTACTCCTCCTTGGCGCGCTCGTCGCGCAGGCCGTGGGCAGCTATGTGGAGACCATCGCGACGGGCGTGCTGGGGCAGCGCGTGATGCACGACTTGCGCCGGCAACTCTTCGCGCACCTGCAACGGCTCCCGGTCAGCTTCTTCGACCGCAATCCCGTGGGGCGCCTCGTCACGCGGGTCACGAACGACGTCGAGTCGCTCAACGAACTCTTCACGTCCGGCGTCGTGGCGGGGTTGGGCGACCTGTTCACCCTGCTGGCCATCACCGTGCTGATGGTCGTGGTGGACTGGCGCCTCGCCATCGCCGCGTACCTCGTGGTGCCCGGCATCCTCTGGGTCTCGGCGGTGTTCCGCAAGCGCGTGCGCGAGGCGTACCGGGAGATCCGCACCAAGCTCGCTCGCATCAACGCCTTCCTGCAGGAGCGCATCGCGGGGATGCGGGTGGTGCAACTCTTCGGGCGCGAGGTGGACGAGGCCCGGCGGTTCCGGGACATCGATCAGGCGCACCTGGACGCCCACCTGCGCAGCGTGACGGTGTACGCGATGTACTTCCCGGCCATCGAGATCCTCACGACGATCGCGCTGGCGGCGCTGATCGTGGCGGCGGCACCGCGGGTGGAGAGCGACCTGCTCACGGTGGGCACGGTGGCGGCCTTCCTGCAACTGGCGCGACGGTTCTACCAACCGCTGCAGGACCTCTCCGACAAGTACAACACGTTGCAGCAGGCGATGGCCAGCGCCGAGCGGATCTTTCGGCTGATGGACACGCCGGCGGAGCCGGAGCGCCGGGCCGAGACGGACAGGGCGTCGCCGCCGCGTCGCGCCGCCAGCGCCGGCGTGACGGTGACGTTCGAGGATGTGTGGTTCGCGTATGACCTGGCGCACCTCGCGTCGGGGTCACCCGCCGCGGCGGAGCCGGAGTGGGTGCTGCGCGGCGTCTCGTTCACCGTGCGGCCGGGCGAGACGCTCGCGCTGGTGGGCCACACCGGCGCTGGGAAGACCACCGTCATCAACCTGCTGCTGCGCTTCTACGATCCGCAGCGCGGGCGGATCCTCCTCGACGGCGTGGACATTCGGACCATGCCGACGGCGGAGCTGCGCCGGGCGGTGGGGTACGTGCAGCAGGACATCTTCCTCTTCGCCGACGACGTCGCGACGAACATCCGCCTCTCGTCGCCGATCAGTGACGAGGAGGTGCGGGCGGCCGCCGCGCGGGTGGGCGCCGATCGCGTGATCGCGCGGCTGCCGGATGGGTACGGCCACCGCCTCGGGGAGCGCGGTAGCTCGGTGAGCGTGGGGGAGCGGCAGCTGCTGAGCTTCGCGCGCGCCATCGCGGCCGAGCCGGCGCTGCTCCTGCTGGATGAGGCGACGAGCGCCGTGGACAGCGAGATCGAGGCGGAGATCCAGCGCGGGCTGGAGGTCCTGATGCGCGGCCGGACCACGATTGCGGTGGCGCATCGGCTCTCGACGATCACCCGGGCGACGGAGATTCTCGTGCTGCACCACGGCGTGGTGCGCGAGCGCGGGACGCACCGCGTCCTGTTGGGTGCCGACGGGCTGTATGCGCGGCTGTACAGATTGCAAGTGGGGGAACTCGCCACCGCCTCGTGACAGAGGCGGCGTTGCGCTTGCCGACCCCTGAGAGGCCCGGTAGTTTCCGTCCCGAATGCCCTACCTGCAGCTTCAGGACCAGCAATTCCCTCTGCCCGAGGGCGACGCGACCGTGGGCGCCTTCGATGGCGCGACGGTCCGTTTGCCTAGTGGCGACCCGAACATGCGCGCGGTGGTCACGGCGACGGCGACGGGGGTGGTCATCCGGCGCGGGTCGCCCGAGGCGACGATCCTGGTAAATGGTGTGCAGTTGGGGCTCGAACCCAGCCCGCTGCTGCACGGTGACCGCATCGAGATTGCCGGCCACGCGTTGCGCGTCGGCGACGACCAGAAGGGTGGAAGCACGCAATTCGTCAGCGCGGCGGACATCGCCGCACTGGTGGCGAAGGGGAGCCCCGCGGCGGCGCCGAAGAAGCCCACCACGGCCACCGGCGGGAGGCTCGTGTCCCTCGTGGACGGTCGCGAGTATGCGGTGGCCGATGGCGGCATCTCCTTCGGCCGCGAGGTCGGGAACGACATCGTGCTGGCGTCCACCGAGGTGTCGCGCAAGCACGCCTCCATCGCGCCGGCCTCCAACGGCTACGTGCTCACCGACCACAGCACCAATGGGGTTTGGGTGAACGGCACGCGGATCAGCGGCTCGCAGCTGCTGGGCCGCGGCGATGTGATCAAGATGGGGACGGAGGAGTTCCGCTTCTACGCGGATATGGCGAAGGCCGCCGCGCCGGCGGCGCCCGTGGTGGCGCCGGCGATCGCGTCGGCGGCGGTGACGGCGGCTCCGGCGGGGGCACCGGCGCCCTCGCCCGCGGTGCCGACACCGGCTCCTGCTCCGGCCCCGCCGCCAGCCCCCCCCGCCGCCCCGCCACCACCACCCAAGCCCCCGCCGGTTGCCGCCGCGCCTGCCACCCCGGCACCCCAGGCGCCGCCCCCGGCCCGTTCCGGTCGCGCCCCCCTCGCGACCCTCGAGATCAAGGCCGAGGGACCGCTCAAGGGCATGAAGTTCGAGCTGCACTCGGCGCTCACGAACATCGGCCGCGGCGAGCACAACGACATCGCCATCCGCGACGAGTCCATTTCCGATTCGCACGCCAAGCTGCAGAAGCGCGCCGACGGCTGGTGGGTGGTGGACCAGGGCTCCACCAACGGCACCTACGTCGGTGGCCGTCGCGTGCAGGGCGAGCAGAAGATCGAGGGCGCGCCCGACCTCCGCTTCGGCGGCATCAAGATGACGTTCCGCCCGGCGTCGCAGGCGCCGGTTGAAGGTGGATCCACCCGCGCGATTGCGGCGGTGGATATCGAGGCGCTGCGACGTGGTGCCGCGAACAAGACGCCCGCCCTGGCCAAGCAGCCCGCCGCCCCAGCACCTCCGGCGAAGAAGTCCGGGTGCGGAGCGGTCATCGTGTTGTTCCTTTCGCTCGTGGGGACCGGTGCCGGTCTTCTCGCGCTGCTCCTGACCACCCTCCGGTGAGCAAGATGCAGATTCATGTAGGCGCGGGTACCGACGTCGGGCGCATCCGACAGGGCAACGAGGACAACTTCTTCGCCGAGGCGGACGAGCGGCGTGGTGTCTTCGTCGTCGCCGACGGGATGGGCGGCCACGCGGCGGGCGAAGTCGCCAGCGAGATGGCGGTGCAGATCGTGGCGCGGCACCTCCTGGCCCTGAACTCCGTGCGTGATACCGGGGCGTCGGATCTGGTGGGCAAGGCCCTGCAAGAAGCCAATCGCGCCATCTACGAGCGGATGCTCGCGGAGACCGACAAGCAGGGCATGGGCACCACGGCGTCGGTCATGCTGCTCTCCGACGATGGCTACCTCATCGGGCAGATCGGCGACTCGCGCGTCTATCTCCTGCGCGACGGTGCGCTGTCGCAGATCACCAAGGACCACTCCTACGTCCAGGAACAGGTGGACGCGGGCCTGCTCACGCCGGAGCAGGCGCGCTACCATCCCTACAGCAACGTGATCACGCGCTGCGTCGGGGCGAGCGACGAGGTGGAGGCCGACATCTATTCCGGCGAGGCCCGGGTGGGCGATGTCTTCCTCCTCGCCTCCGACGGGCTCACCGGGATGGTGGATGACCGACGCCTGCAACAGCTCTTGCTGGCACGGTCCGGCCCGGGGCGGATCGTGGACTCGCTGATCGCCGAAGCCAACGGGCGGGGCGGGCTCGACAACATCACCGCGATCGTGATCCAGGTCGTCGGGCTCGAGGGGCAGAGTGCCTGACCAGCCGCAGACGGTCGGTGGGCTGGCCGAGCTCTACCTCGGCAACATCCTCTACGCGTTGGAGCGCTGTGCGCTCGCCATGGCCGAGGAAGGACGCTCGGCGGATGCCGCGTTCTATCGCGGCATTGGGCGTGCTCTGGCTGAGGCGCACGGGAAAGCCAAGGCCGCTGCGCCGGCGTCCGAGTAGCGTTCGCTCTGGATTGTCGCGCGGTCGGGCGGGGCACCACATGCCCCCAAAACTTCCGGACGCTAGCTGCGGAGCGTGTCGAACACCGCCTCGGCGCTGAGCTCCATCCTTCGCGCGGTGAAGACGCGCATCCAGCGGGCGCTCTGGTAGAGCTCCTCGCCCAGTATGGGGAGATTCAGCGTTCCGGCGATGCCGGCGTCGGTGAGGCGCCGCACTGAACCGTCGCGGTCGAGGAGCGGGAGGTCGAGGCCGAGCATGCGCTCCTTGCGCGGGAAGTCGAGCAGGAGCTCGCCGGGGCGCAGGCCGTTCGCTCGGGCGAGGGAGTCCTCGGCTCGGCGCGTGCGCGCGCGGTCGTCGGCCAGCCACTCGAGGTCATGACCGACCAGTTCGTGGGCCGGAATCTCCAGGGCGCGCTTGTAGAGGCGCCGGCCACGGATGGCATCGAGGAGCGGGGGCGTCCGGCCACCCTGTTCGAGTGCGTGCAGGATGCCCTCGTCGGTGAAGCGGGCGAGCGAGGCCACGTCGAGCGTCCCGCCGGCGATCGCGTCCTCCACGAGGCGCTTGTACATCGCCGTCGCGCTGCGCACGGCGTGGTGCCAGTACACGTTGCGGTACATCTGGTACTTGGCGAAGAGCAATGACTCGAGCGCGCTGAGCCCCTTCTCCCGCATGCCGATGCCGGGGCGTCCGGTGCCGGGGTCGGCCACGAGCACCAACGCGTGGCGCAGGCGATCGACGTCAATCTCGCCGTAGGCCACGCCGCACATCATGGCGTCGCGCTTGAGGTAGTCGATCTTGTCGAGATCGATGCTGCCGCTGATCAGGCCCTGCAGCGGCGAGTCGCTCTCGCCGCGGACGAGCGCGAGCACGCGGGCCGGCGCGTCCGGGCCGAACTCGGCGCGCAGGATCTCCCCGACCTCCCCATCGGCGAGCAAGGGCCCGGCCACGGCCTCGTGGTGCGGCACGCCGAGCTCCTCGAGGGCATGCGAGAAAGGGTAGTGTCCGATGTCGTGCAGCAGTGCCGCCGCGATGACGATGCGGCCCTCGTCCTCGGGAAAGACCGCCGGCCCCTCCGTCTCGCGCAGCACGCGAACGGTCTCGTCCGCGAGGTGGTAGGCGCCGAGGGCGTGTTCAAAGCGCGAATGCGTGGCGCCGGGATACACGAGGTGCGCGAGCCCCAGCTGCCGGACGTAGCGCAGGCGCTGGAAGGGCGCCGTGTCGAGGAGCCGGAGATACGGGCCCTCGATGCGGATGTTGTTCCAGAGGGGATCGCGAAGGGTCGGCACGATTGGAAGGTTGGGGACGGCAGACGGAAGACGGAAGGGGCGGATTCCGCACCCTGGTGCCGAAACCCGCCCCTCCTTCCGTCCTTCGTCTTCCGTCCAGAGTCGCTCGGCTCAGCCCTTCGGCCCCGCGCCGAGAATCTCGGCCGAGACCGCCGAACCGAACTTCTTGATGTTCTCCGCGAACATCCCTGCCAGCTTCTTCGCCTGCGCATCATACGCTGCGGTGTCCTTCCACGTGTTGCGCGGGTTGAGCACTTCGTTCGGCACCCCGTCCACATGCACGGGGAGGTGCAGTCCGAAGATCGGATCCGTGACGGTGTCCTCGTTCTCGAGCGCACCGGCGAGCGCCGCCCGCACCATCGCGCGCGTGTACGGCAGCTTCATGCGCGAGCCGACGCCGTAGGGGCCACCGCTCCATCCGGTGTTCACCAACCACACCTGCGACTTGTGCTTCCGCAGGAGCTCACCGAGCATCTCGGCGTACTTGGTGGGGTGCCAGACGAGGAACACCGCGCCGAAGCAGGCGCTGAAGGTGGCTTGCGGTTCGGTCACGCCGCGCTCGGTGCCGGCGAGCTTGGCCGTATAGCCCGAGAGGAAGTAGTACATCGCCTGCTCGGGCGTGAGCTTGGCGATCGGCGGCAGCACGCCGAAGGCGTCGGCGGTCAGGAACACCACGTGCTGCGGGTGGTTGCCGCGTCCGCTGGGCACGTGATTGCGGATGTAGTGCAGCGGGTACGAGGCCCGAGTGTTCTCGGTGATGGCCTGCGAACCGAAGTCCACCTTCTTGGTGCCGGGCTCGAGCACCACGTTCTCGAGGATGGTGCCGAACATCTCGGTGGTGGCGTAGATGTCTGGCTCCTGTTCCTTGGAGAGGTTGATCACCTTGGCGTAGCAGCCGCCCTCGAAGTTGAACACGCCGTGTGCGCTCCAGCCGTGCTCGTCATCGCCGATGAGTCCGCGCTCGGGGTCGGCCGACAGCGTGGTCTTGCCGGTGCCCGAGAGGCCGAAGAACAGCGCCGTGTCGCCGTCGTTCCCGATGTTGGCCGAGCAGTGCATGGAGAGCACGCCCTGCTTGGGGAGGAGGTAGTTCATCACCGTGAACATCGACTTCTTGAGCTCGCCGGCGTATCGCGTCCCGCCGATGAGGATGGTGCGCTTGGCCAGGTTGAGCACGATGAAGGTGCCCGTGCGCGTGCCGTGCTTGGCCGGATCGGCCTGGAACTCCGGCGCGTGGAGGATCGAGAAGTTCGGCGCGAAGCTGGCGAGCTCGGCCACGTCGGGGCGGATGAACATGTTCCGCACGAAGTTGGCGTGCCAGGCATTGGGCGTCACGTAGCGGCAGGAGAGCCGGTACGCCGCGTCGGCGCCGCAGTAGAGGTCCTGCACGAACAGTTCGTCCTGCCCGTTCAAGTAGGCCTTCACGTCGGACAGCAGCGCCTCGAAATGCGCCTCGCTGATGGGCTGGTTCACCTTGCCCCAATCCACGTCAGCGTCGGTGGACGGCTCCTTCACCACAAACTTGTCGTTGGGGGATCGGCCGGTGTGCGGCTTCGTCACGGCCACGAAGGGGCCCATGTGCGCGAGCTCGCCCTCGTTGCGCTTGATGGCGGCCTGCACGAGATCGGGGGCCTCGAGGTTCCAGCGGAGGGCGCCCTTGGGGGCGAGGCCCTGCGCGCTGAGCCCGGTGCTGCTCTCACGGACCGGGGCCGAGGACGGGGCGGAAGACGGAGTCATAGTGGGGATGGGGTACGCTGTTGGGCATCAATGACGGCCACCGCCGCCATATTGACGATCTCCTGCACGTCGGCCCCCTGCTCCAGCACGTGCACGGGGTGCTGCATGCCGACGAGGATGGGGCCGATCGCCGTGGCCCCGCCCAGCTGAGTCAACAATTTATACGCGATGTTCCCCGAGCTCAGGTCGGGGAAGATGAGGACGTTCGCCGCCTCCTTCAGCGCGGAGAACGGGTAGCGGCTTGACAGGATGTCGGCGCTGAATGCGGTGTCGGCCTGCATCTCACCATCCACCACCACCGATGGGTCTCGGAGGCGCAGGATCCGTACCGCCTCGGCGACCTTCGCCGCCTCGGGGTGCCGCACCGAGCCGAAGTTGGAGAACGAGAGCATGGCGATGCGCGGGGAGATGCCGAAGGTCCGCGCCAGCGACGCTGCCGACCAGCCGATCTGCGCCAGCTGCTCGGCCGTCGGCACGATGTTCACCGTGGTGTCGCCGAAGAACACGATGTGCTTCTCGAACACGAGCATGTAGAGCCCGCTGACGAGTCCGTGGCGTCGGTCGGCGCCGATGACCTCGAGGGCCGGCCGGATGGTCTCGGGATAGTGCTTGCCAAGCCCGCCGACGAGGGCATCGGCGTCGCCCATGGCGACCATGACCGAGCCGAAGGTCGTGGCGCGCGTCACGCGCTGCCCCGCCTCGACAAGCGAGAGTCCCTTTCGCTGCCGCCGCCGCCAGAGGTACTGCGCGTAGCGGTCGCGGTTGGCGCTCACGCCCGGCTCCTCGACCGTGATGCCCTCGAGCGCGATGCCGAGTTCCTCGGCGGTGGCGCGCACGCGCTCGCGGCGGCCGAGGAGGATGGGGACGGCGATACCTTCGTCCACGAGGATCTGCGCGGCGCGCAGCACCTTGGGGTCCTCGCCCTCGGGGAAGACCACGCGCTTGGGATCCTGGCTGGCGCGCGAGGCCAGGCCGCGCATCACGCCGCGGGCGCGGCCGAGGCGCGTCTCGAGCTGGTCGCGGTATTCGTCGAGCTCGATGAACGAGGTCGCCACGCCGCTGGCCACGGCCGCCCAGGCCACCGCCGGTGCCACGCGCAGCAGGGCGCGCGGATCGAAGGGGAAGGGAATCAGGTACTCGGGGCCGAACTTCACGTTGGTGAGCCCGTACAGCGCGCTCACGCTCTCCGGCACGTCCTCCTTGGCCAAGGCGGCGAGGGCGCGCGTGGCCGCCATCTTCATCTCCTCGTTGATCGTCGTCGCGCGGGCGTCGAGCGCGCCGCGGAAGATGAACGGGAAGCCGAGGACGTTGTTGACCTGGTTGGGATAGTCGGAGCGCCCGGTGGCGATCATCGCGTCGGAGCGCACGGCCCGCACCTCGTGCGGAAGGATCTCCGGCACCGGGTTGGCCAGCGCGAAGATGATCGGGTTGGGGGCCATCTTGGCGATCATGTCCGCTGAGACCGCGCCGGCCACCGAGAGGCCGACGAACACATCGGCCCCGTCCAGCGCCTCGCCGATCGTCCGCTTCGAATTCTTCTGGGCGAATCTCGCCTTGTACGGATCCATGTCCTCGGCGCGCCCTTCGTAAATCACGCCCTTGCGGTCGCACATGGTGATGTGCTCGCGCTTCACGCCGAGGCGCACATAGTGCTCGGCGGTGGAGATGGCGGCCGCTCCGGCGCCGGAGAACACGACGCGGATCGTGGCGATGTCCTTGCCTCCGACTTCGAGCGCATTCAGGAGCGCCGCGCCCGAGATGATGGCCGTGCCGTGCTGGTCATCGTGGAAGACGGGGACCTTCATCGTCTTCCGGAGCGTCTCCTCGATGTAGAAGCAGTCCGGGGCCTTGATGTCTTCGAGGTTGATGCCACCGACGGTGGGCTCGAGGAGCTGGCAGAAGCGGATGACGTCGTCGGGGTCCTCGGAGCCAACCTCGAGGTCGAAGACGTCGATGTCGGCGAACTGCTTGAAGAGGTTGGCCTTGCCCTCCATCACCGGCTTGCCGGCCAGGGCCCCGATGTTGCCGAGGCCGAGGACGGCGGTGCCGTTGGTGACGACGGCCACGAGGTTGCCCTTGGCCGTGTACTTGTAGACGTCCTCGGGGTTGGCCTTGATCTCCAGGCAGGGCTCGGCCACGCCGGGGGAATAGGCGAGGGCCAAGTCGCGCTGGTTGTTCAGCGGCTTGGTCGGGACGACGGCGATCTTGCCGGGGCGTCCGCGGGAGTGGTAGTCGAGGGCATCCTCACGCTTCATAGGGAGGGGAATCTAGCGCGTCCGGGACGGGTCCGGGGGCTCTTAACCCCATATGGTGGAACCCGTTGGGGCTGTTTGGGGTTGTGAAGGCTTGACCGAGCGACTACTGATTCCTGCGATGCCACTCGCGTCTCGTCCTCCGCGTCCCGACCATCCCGCCCCACGACGGGGGGGCCTCGCGCGCACGCTGACGGGCCTGTGGGTCGTCCTCCACCTCCTGCTCGTGACCGGCGCCCCGGTTCTGGACGCGGCCGTAGGGCACAGCGATTCGGTGGTGGCGCACTGGGAGGATTCCGAGGGCGGCGATTGCCCTACGTCCCACGGCAGTGACGAGTGCCAGATCTGCCAGGTGGTGACGAAGGCCCGTGCGCTGGCGGCCGGTGGCGTGGCGACCGCGATTCCCGAGACTGCCGCCCAACAGCGCGCGGATCACGCGCACCTCGCGACGCCCCGCTTCGCCTTCCTCGACGGACACTCCTCCCGGGCCCCGCCGCTCGGTTGAGTTGAGTCCTGCGCCCACTCCCGTGGCGCGGATGCGTTCGTCGTTGGCGCGCCGGTAGGCGCCCTGTCCCCACAGCATCGGATTCTCGCATGGACCGCCATTCATTGGCGTTTGGCATGGCGCTCGTCGCCCTGCTGATTGGCATTCAGCCCGCGTCGCTGCCGGCGCAGCGGGGCACCACGGTTGTCGCTGGTCGCGTGACCGACGCCACCGGGGCGCCGCTGGCGGCCGCCATGGTGCGCCTCGTGGAGCTGCACCGGGAGACCCGCTCCCACGAGGACGGCACGTTCTCCTTTGGCGTGGTGCCGGTCGGTGAGTACCTGATCACCGTGCAGCGCATCGGCTACCGGTCACTCAGCCGGCGAGTGGACGTGGCCCACGGGATGGATTCGCTGCGCTTGGCGATGCAGGCCTCTCCGCTGCAGCTCAGCGCCACGGTGGTCACCGGACAGGTCACGGAGCGCGCCGCCTCGGACGCCATCTCGCCCGTGAACGTGCTGGCCGATGCCAAGCTCGACCGGTTGCTCGACGGCACGATCGGCTCGACGCTGCGCGGGACGCCGGGCGTCGCGATGGTCGCGATGGGCCCGGCCACCGCGCGGCCCGTGATCCGCGGCCTCGGTGGGGATCGCGTGTTGATCCTCGAGGATGGCGTGCGCACGGGTGACCTCTCCAACAGCTCGATGGACCACGCCGTGGCCTCGGATCCGCTCACGGCCCAGAAGATGGAAGTCGTGCGCGGCCCGATGTCGCTCATCTACGGTTCGAGCGCATTGGGCGGCGTGGTCAACATCATCCGCCAAGAAGTGCCGATGGTGGCCGTGGAGCACGTGCACGGCGCGCTGAGCGCACAGGCCACCTCGGTGAACGATGGCGGATCGCTCGGCGGCTTCGCCGAGCTGCCGCTGGCCGGACTGGCGGTGCGGGCCGAGGGCAGCGCGCGTCGGTCGGGCGATCTCCGGACGCCGGTGGGGCGGATGGTGAATACGGGCACCGCCACATACAGCGCGGCGCTTGGTGCGTCGGTGGTGCGCGACTGGGGTTACTCGGGGCTGTCGTACCGTTTCTACGACAACACGTACGGCGTCCCGGGCGGCTTCGTCGGTGCGCACGACGGAGGCATCGACATCGCCATGCGGCGGCACATGATCCGCAGCGAGTCAGACTGGCATCCGCGCACGGGCTACTTCGAGAGCGTGAAGGCGAACGTCAGCTTCTCGGACTACCAGCACGAGGAGCGTTCGAAGTCCGGGGCGGTGGGGACGCGCTACCTGCAGCTGATGACGGCCACCGAAGTGGTGGCGCGGCATCGCCACACCGGTCTCTCGTCGGGGGGCGCGGTGGGGTTCCGCGGCCAGTACCGCGACATCACGCCCTCGGGTCCGGTGCGCGCCACCCCGACGGCGGACTGGTCGCTGGCGGCGTTCGTGGTGGAGGAGTTCGGTGACGGTCCCCTGCGCGCACAAGCGGGCGTGCGCTACGACGTCGCCCGCTTCATCCCGCTCCGGCTGCGGAACATCGTCGTGGGCGAGGACACGCTGCCGACGCTGCCGCGTACCTTCGGCTCCTTCTCCGGCTCCGTGGGCGTGCTCTACGCGGCGCAGAACGGCGTGCGGCTCGGGGCGAGCGCCAGCCGGTCGTATCGCACCCCCGATTTCAACGAGCTCTACTCCGACGGGCCGCATCTCGCCGCCTACTCGTACGACGTGGGCGATCCGCGCCTGGAGCAGGAAGTCGGGCATGGCGTGGATCTGTTCGCCCGCGTGGAGCGTCCGCGCATCCGGGCCGAGCTCGCGACGTTCGCCAACCGCATGCAGGGATACATCTTCCCGCGCAACACGGGCGAGCCGGGGCGGCAGGCCCAGCGCTGGAAGTTCCAGTTCGCCAACGAAGACGCCACGCTCATCGGGGCCGAGGGTGACCTCGAGCTGACGCTGGTGGAGCACGTGGTGTTGGAAGGCACCGCGAGCTATGTGCGCGGGACCATCCGCGGCGACCGCGACACGATTCCCGGGGTGGACGGCGAACCCGACGTGATCGAGTCGGCGTACCTGCCGCTGATGCCGCCGCTCAATGGGCGCCTCGGCCTACGTCACGAGACGCCACGCTGGTCCTACGGGGCGGGCCTGCGCGTCGCGGCGCGCCAGACCCTCTTGGGCGATTTCGAGACCGAGACGCCCGGATACACCACCGCCGACCTGCATCTCGGGTGGCGGCTGGTCATCGGTCCACGCCTGCACAGCTTCACCCTCCGCGTGGACAACCTGTTCAACACCGAGATCCGTGAGCACCTCTCGCGGACCAAGGAGATCATCCCCGATGCCGGGCGCAACGTGGCGCTGCTGTATCGGGTGGAGTTCTGATCGCTCGCTTCTGTTCCACCAGGTTCACCCACTCTCCAGGAGCATTGCATGATGCTGAAGGTCCGTACATCCCGCCGGTTCGCCGCGCTGGTCGTGGCTGCACTCTCGCTCTTCGCCGCCGCCTGCAAGGACGACGCGGATGACCACCATGCCGAAGTGGATTTCATGCGCATCACGATCACCGGGCAGCCGGCGGTGACGGTGAACTCGACCGGTACCCCGAGCGGTACGCTCACGATCACGCAGGGCGTGGCGACGGAGTTCACGGTGGAGTTCCTCGACGCCAACATGCAGGATGCGCTTGGCGACGAGGCCGATGAGTTCCAAGTGAACGTCGCGCCAGGCGCGGGCATCACGTTCGCGCGGACCGGGGCCTTCACCGGCACGCTCACGGGCTCGGCCGCCGGCACGGTGGCGGTGTCGTTCGCGATGTTCCACCTCGCGGATGGCGAGGAGGAGTTCGGCCCGTTCGACGTGGACGTGGTCGTGACGGGCCCGCCGGTGGTGCGCGCGGGGCGCTAGGCGTTCCGTCGGCGCTCAGCGCTGCCGTCGCAGCCACTCCAGCGGATCCACTGCCGGTCCGCCCGTGGGACGGATTTCGAAGTGAAGGCGCGGTGGGAGGTCCGGATCGGACTGTCCCACCGTGCCGATCACGTCCCCCTTGGTGACCTTGGCCCCGCGCCGCGCCCGCAGCTCCTGCAGTGAGGCGTACATGGAGTAGGCCCCGCCGCCGTGTTGGACGATGATGGTGAGCCCGTAGGTGCCCGCGGCCTCCGAGAACACCACCTCACCGTCGGCGACCACGCGCACTTCCGTGCCGGCCGGCGCACCGATCCCCATGCCGTTCCAGGTGATGGACGTGTTGTTCGGACTCACCACGCGACCAAAGCGATAGACGATCGACCCGGACACGGGCCAATCGAGCCGGCCGAGGTCGGCCGTGGTCAGCGAGCCTGCGCGCGGTGCGGTCCCGGCGCGCGTCGCCGCCGCTTCGGCCCGCCGACGCGATTCTTCGATGGCAGCGATGACGCTGGTGAGCCGCTGCTCGTCGCGGCGGATCTGTGCGAGCCGGTCGGCCGCCCGCCGCTGCTGCGCCTCGATCTGCGCCAGTGTCCGTCCGCGCTGGAGCTCCAGCCGCCGCAGCCGCGCCTCCTCCTCGGCCTTCTCCCGCCGATTGCTCTCGACGTCGCTCTGCAACCGCACCAGCAGCGACCGCTGCGACGTGATCTGCGAGCTGAGCGTCTCCACGCGATTCACCAGCGCGCGGTCCCGCTGGGCGGCGATATGCAGGTACTTGTAGCGGGCCACGAGCGCCCCGAACGATTCGGCCGAGAGCAGGGCCTCGAGCGCGTACAGCGGCCCCCGCTTGTAGATCTCCTGCGCCCGCTTGCGCAGCGTCGCCCGCTTGATCGCCAGCTCGTCCTGTGTGCGGACGAGGGAGGCGTTCACGGTGGTCACTTCCTCGAAGAGCGTGCCCAACTGATTGTCGAGCGAGCGGACCACGCGGGCGGTGGCCTGCGCCTGGCGTTCGAGGTTCTGCCGTTCGGCGGTGATATTGCGCGCGCTGCGCTGATACTCGCGCATGCGGGCCTCGAGGGTGGCGCGCTCGGTGCGCAGCCGTTCCAGCTCCTCCTGCTCGCGGCGGATGCGCTCGGCGGCCTGCGCCGCCGAGGGCGGCAGGGCGGGGCGCTGCTGCGCAGCCAGCGTGAGGGGGAGCGCCAGCGCCGCCCCGAGGCCGATCAGCGCGAGGCGTCGCCCCGGCACGTCAGACCTTCCGGAGGTGACGCCCCACCGAGACCGCGCTGCCCAACAGTCCGAGGAGGGCGCCGCCCGCCACGCCGGCCACCGCCACGAGGGGCTCGAAGTAGGTCACCTGCATCACCCAGCGCCCCGACACCTCGAAGGCGATCCAGGTGAGGACCAACGCGAGGACGCCACCCAAGAGACCCTTGAGGAACCCCTCGATGAGAAAGGGCAGCCGAATGAACCCGTCGGTGGCGCCCACCAGCCGCATGATGGCGATCTCGCGGCTCCGCGCCAGCACGGCCATGCGGATGGTCGAGCCGATGATGATCATGGCCACGAAGGCGAAGGTGAGCCCGAGGGCGATGCCGGCCGCCGATGCGATGGTGCGTAGGCGGTAGAGGTTCTCCACCCACTCCTCGCCGAAGCGCACGTCGTCAATGAAGTCGTAGGCCTCGAGCCGCCGGGCCACGGTGCGCACGGTCTGGGGGTCGCGGAAGCCGGGCTTCATCCGGACCTCGATGCTGGCGGGCAGGATTCCCGGCTCGAACACGTCCGCAAACTCGCGCAGCTCGCGGCGTGCGCGCTCGAGGGCCTGTGTCTCCGTCACGAGGCGCACATCCCCGACCTCGGGGAAGATCGCCACGTCCCCGACGGCGGCACTCACCGCCTCGGGCGCCGTCCCGGCCGCCACGAAGCCGCGCACCTCCACGCGGTCCTCCACCTGCTGCAGCGCATTGCGCAGGTTCAGCGCCACCAGCCCGTAGAGTCCGAAGGCGAAGAGCGAGAAGGCAATCGTCGTCACGCTCAGGAGGCTCAGCATCGGCGTGCGCTGGAAGGCGCGCAGCGCTTCCCGGAGGGCGAGGCTCATTGCACCGCTCCGGGATCGTCGGCGGCGGCGGAGTCGAACACCAGGCGCCCGTGGTTGAGCTCGAGGGTGCGGAGGTTGGTGTTGCGCACCAAGTCGAGGTCGTGCGTGGCCATCAGCACGGCCGTGCCGCTGCTGTTGATGTCGCGCAGGAGCTGGAAGATGCCGCGGGTGGCCCGCTCATCGAGATTGCCCGTGGGCTCGTCGGCCAACAGCACGAGGGGATCATTCACCAGGGCGCGGGCGATGGCCACCCGCTGCTGCTCGCCGCCGGAGAGCTCGCCGGGCAGGGCCGTGGCCTTGCTCGCCAAGCCCACCTGCGTCAGCGCCCGTTGTACCCGCGGGGCGATGTTCGCACTGGGCGTCCCCGTCACCTCGAGCGCGAAGGCCACGTTCTGCTCGGCCGTGCGGTCATCGAGCAGGCGGAAGTCCTGGAACACCACGCCGAGGCGCCGTCGGAGGCGTGGGATCTCGCTGCGCGACATCGTGACGGAGCTCTTGCCGTCCACCCGCACCTCTCCGGACGACGGGCGTTCGGCCACGTAGATCAGCTTGAGGATGGTGCTCTTGCCGGCCCCGCTGGGTCCCGTCAGGAAGGCGAACTCGCCGCGCCGCAGGTGGAACGTGAGGTCCTCGAGGGCCGGACCGCCGCGCGCGTACTGTTTCGAGACCTTGGTGAATCGGATCATCGCATTACTTGAGGGCCTGCTCGAGGTCGGCGATGAGATCGTCCACCTGCTCGAGCCCGATGCTGAAACGAAGGAAACCGTCGGGGATGCCGATCTTCGCCCGCTCCGCCGCCGTCATCTTGGCGTGCGAGGTAAAGCGTGGCTCGCTCACGAGCGTATCCACGCCCCCGAGGCTTGGTGCATGGGTGACGAGTTTGAGGCGCCGAAGGAAACGGTCGGCGGCCCGGCCGCCCCCCTTGAGCTCCAGCGCCAGCATGCCGCCGAAGCCGTCAAGGGTCTCCTTGGCGATCTTATGATCCGGGTGGTCGGGCAGCCCCGGATAGTGCACCGCCGTGACCAGCTTCTGTCCCGACGCCCACTCGGCGATGGCCATCGCCGACGCATTCGAGCGCCGCACACGCACGTCGAGCGTCTTGAGCCCGCGCTCCAGCAGCCAGCAGGCGAAGGGATCGGGCGTTTGCCCCCAGAGCATCTCCTTCTGCAGCACTTCCTCGATGTACGGCTCCGACCCGCAGACCACGCCGGCCAGGACGTCGTGATGCCCGTTGAGGTACTTAGTGGCCGAGTGGATGACGACGTCGGCTCCCGACTCGATGGGACGGAAGTTCACCGGAGAGGCGAAGGTGGAATCCACCACCAGCGCGATGCCGGAGTTCTTCGTCAGGAAGGAGATTGGCCGCAGGTCGAGCACGCGGCAGGTGGGATTCACCGGCGATTCGATGAAGATCGCCCGCGTCTCCTTCTTGATGGACTTTCGCCAGATGCGTGGCTCGAAGGGATCCACCAACTGCACCTGGATCCCCATGCCCACGAACTCCTCCATCAGGAGCCGGTAGGTGCCGCCGTAGATGTACTTGGAGGCGAGGAGATGGTCGCCGGGCCGGAGGAGGGCGAGCAGCGCGCAGGCCGTGGCGGCCATGCCGCTGGAGAGCACGAGGGCCGACTCGGCGGCGTCGAGCATCGCCAGTCGCTTCTGGAGGCGCAACGCGTTCGGGGTGTTCCCGTAGCGTGTGTACTTGAGTCCGTCGGCGGTCCCGAAGGCCTGCAGGTGGTTGACGCTCTGGACCAGCGGTTCGACGACGGGGTCGCCCGGTTTGTGGGCCTCGCGCGCACCGTGGATGGCGAGGGTGGCCAGGGACAGTGGCCGGGACGATCTTGGACTGGGCATCGCGCTCAAGCGAGGTTGGTGGTCAACACGGGTCGATGCTCGATGTCCATCTTCACGAGACGGACGATCTCGGTGACGGTGATTCCAGCGAGGTCGCGCACGACCACGCCGCCCTTGGGCAACGAGTCGTCATACACCACGGGCGCGAGTTCGTGTCGCCGCGGGCCATAGACCCACACGAGCTCGCCATCCTCGATGAGGCGCATGATGGCGTCGTCGGGACGGATCTTCACGAGCGGCCCGCGCACGGCATCGCTGCGCTTCGTGGCGATGAACCCGACCACCTGCAGGGGAAGGAACGCCCGACTCATCAGGCCGCGTGCCCCAGCGGATAGAAATGATTGGCCTTGCGCTTGAGGAGCCGGCGCCGCGCCAGGCCCTCGAGCATCTGTTGGCAGCGCTCGCAGGGCATGCCGATCTCCGCCGCCACCGCCTCGGCGGGCGCCGAACCGTGGCGCATCACCAGCTCCCAGCAGCGCCGCTCCTCTTCCGACACCGCACCCACCAGCCGCGCGTCGGCGGCGGCGAACTGCACCACCAGCGCCAGTCCATGGGTCTCCAGCACTGCCTCGATCGTCTCGAGGTGCTCCTCGGTGATGCCGTGGATCACCACGTACCCATCGCGCGTGGGATGCTCGGTGGTGAGGGGAAGCATCAGCTTGGCCACGAACTCGTCGGCGCAGGAGCGGTCGAGGATGCCGATGTGCGTGAAGTCGAGGAACGCGACGGTGCCGGCTGCGAGTCCCTCGAGCTGGTGCTCGATCAAGGTGCGGACTGCCGCCCCTGTACGGCGCGTGACGAGATCGGAGAAATCGCCGTCCACCGACGACTGCAGCGCCGAGCGCACGTCAATATGGGTCATGGTGCACTCACCCGTTCGGGAATCACGATCTGCAGCTGTGCGCCGGCGAACGGGCTCAGCGACTCCTCGCGCGGCGGTTCGGGGTCCCACGAGGGGACGATGGCCACGCGGGCCGTGCCGCTGCGGATCGCCAGGCGGCCTTCGTGGCGATGCACGTAGCCCTTGATGCCCTTCAAGCCCTGGCCACGGCCCGGCTCGGGATGCCGGCTGTGCCCCTGCGTCAGCGCGCTTTCCAGCGCCTCGGCGTCGTTCCAGCGGTCACCGGCGATGGCCCGTGCGCGCGTCCCTTCGAGCGACTTGCGGAAGCCCTGGCCGGCGTCGGCCACCGAGATCACGACCACGTGCCGCCCCACGCGGCGCTTGGCCCAGTCATAGGCCTGCACCGCCACCCAGCCGCCGCGCCCGGCGTGCTCCACCACGTTCTGGCAGGCCTCGGAGAGCGACATCGCGAAGCCCATCGTGGCGCGGGTCTCGAGCTTGAGCTTGGTGGTGAGGATGTGCGTGGCGCGGTCCTTCACGTGCTCCACCACCGTGTGCACGTCCTCGCTGCGGGCGATGGGCGTGACCTCGAGGATGGTGTCGTTGTCGCGGTTCCGGCCGGGCTTGATCACCGTGCCGCGCATCGTGTACAGCTCCTCGGCGTAGCGGAAGAAGGCCGAGCGTTGCCAGTACGATTGCACGTTCACTTCGTCGGGCGGGGCGAAGTCGGGCTTCTCGGCGCGGGACTGGGCCAGACAGAGCAGCCCGGTGAGGCCGAAGGGGGTCGCGAAGCGCGTGTGCCGGGCGTCCACCAGGATCTTCGCGTCGGCCGGGAGCGGCGCCAGCTGTTCGAGCACCTGCTCGAAGCTCTGCTCGTCGAGATACGCGGGAACGGTGATGACGGCGGTCACAGCGGGTGCAATTCTCCCCGAAGGTGGTGGGCGAGGCCGGTGGCCCCGCGATGCTCCACATTGCGCGCAGCGGCGTCGCAAGCGGCGCGCATCGCCTCGGACAATGTATCACCCGCAACAGAGCGTGAGAAATAGGTGGCCCCCCACACGTCACCGCAGCCGGTGGGGTCTCCTGCCCCCTGCACCCGCGCCTCCGACGCCGGAATGAGCGCCGTCCGGAGCGGACGCCCCAGGCCGGCATCCTCGAAATAGACGACCCCACGCTTCCCCAAGGTCACGAAGAGCGTCCGGACCCCGGCCCCGAGTGCCGTCGCGGCCAGTGCCATCGGATCGGGGGCGAGCATCGCGACTTCGTCCTCATTGACCTGCAGCTGGTCGAAGCAGGCGCACCACGCCGCCACTTCGGGCAACGGGCGCCAGGTCCTGAGCCCCGAGGGTTCGAGGCCCAGCGTCAGCGAGTGCAGGTCGCAGTAGATTGGGCCCTTGAAGTGTTGCCGGATCAGTTGGGCCGTCTCCAAGTCCAGCTCGAAGCCGCTGATGAGGTTGATGTAGAGGGCGTCAATGTCGCGGAGCAGGGGTTGCAGGCCCGCCCAGCTCCACCCGGGCACCCCGCCGGAGAGCACCTCCGACCGACGCTCCTCCGAGAAGTAGCGCAGCTCCACGCGATTGTTGCGCTGCGGTACCTCGATGGGCACTGCGTCCGGGGCGATGCGCCGGAGCGTGCGCAGGAACTGCCGGGCCTGCGGGGCGAGGTCGCTGCCCACCTTCACGAGGGGCACGAGTGCCCAATTCGCAGGGAGCGCCGCATCGCAGGCGCTGAGGGCGTAGGTAATGCCGCCCCATTCCTCCACCGGTGCGTCGCGGACATCACGACCGTGGATGACGTCCCACACGAAGGTCCCGATGACGCCGAGGCGCCGCCTGCGCGGCGCGCCGGACCCCGCCGCGCTCACATCAGTCCTTGGCGCTGGGCGAAAGTCGCCACGGCGCCGATCACGCCTGCGTTCGGCAGGATGCCCGGCACGATGCGGCAGGCGTCCACCGCCGGCTTGAAGGCGCGGCGCCGCACCTCGGCGCGCATGGGCTCGAAGAGCGCATCGCCCGCCTGGGTCACGCCGCCCGCCAGCACCACCACGTCGGGATTGAAGATGTTCAACAGGTTGGCGACGCCCGTTCCGAGGAATCGCGCCGTCTCGCGCACCACTTCGATGGCCAGTCGGTCGCCCTGCTTGGCGGCGTCGTACACCACTGCAGCGGTGAGGCGACCGAGGTCACCCCCCACCAGCGTGGGCATGGTGCTCGGCTCGCCCCCAACCAGCGCCTCGCGCGCGCGGTCGGCGATGGCTGGGCCGGAGGCGTAGGCCTCCAGACATCCATAGTTCCCGCAGCCGCAGCGCCGGCCAATGGAGTCGATGGTGGAGTGTCCGATCTCGCCAGCGACGTCACTCGCGCCGTGGTACAGCCGGCCGTCGAGGATCAGCCCGCCGCCGATGCCGGTGCCGATGGTCAGGCCCACCACGTTGCGGCCGCCGCGTGCCGCACCCAGCCACCACTCGCCGAGGGTGGCGCAGTTGGCGTCGTTGTCGAGCGAGGCGGGGAGCTTCACGCCGTCCTGCACGCGGTCGCGCAGCGGGAAATCGCGCCAGCCGAGGTTGGGCGTGAAGATCACCATCCCACGTTCCCGATCGAGCGGGCCGGGGGAGCCGATGCCGACGCCGAGGCACTGCGTGCGCGAGTAGCCCGTGGCGGCCATGGTCTCGGCGATCACGCGTTCGATCAGCTGGACGATGCGCTCGACTACGCCGTCGGCCCCGAGGTCGGCGCGGGTGGGGATGGAGTGCATCCCGAACTGCCGGCTACCGTCGACGGAGAGGGCGCCGACGACGAGGTTGGTGCCGCCGAGGTCTACGCCGACGATGAAGCGGTCGGTCGGGAGGGGTGCTGCAGGGGCGTCGGACATGGGGAGGGAATCTAACGGTCCCCGTCAGTGTCCGATTTCGAGGCGAGCGGAGATGGAGGGAAAGAGGGGCTGGGTGAGTCCGACGATTCCCGTGGCATGGGCGCCGGCTCGGCCAACGGCTTCCGGATCGCCCCCCTTGAACCGCGAGAAGAGGAGCAGCTGGTGCGCCGAGATCCGAAGCCGGTTCGCCCCGATCGGTAGCTGCACGTAGAGCTCGCGGAGCCGCAGGTTGTCGGCCGGGGCCACGAACCCGCCCAGACGCCCTGATCCCAGGAGTGCGGCGGCCGCCGCCTGATCATCGAGCGACGCGCGCTCATCGTGCTGGGCCCGGCAGATGCGGCGGAAACAGCGGAGCGCTTCCATCTCGTCGAAGACAACGTGCCCGAGCCGGGACTCCACCGTGGCCCCGATCTGGATGCCGAAGCCAAGGCTCAGGCTCCCCGTCCCGGCCAGCAGCCAGCGAGGATCCGGCGAACCCAGGAGGGTTTCCTCATCGCTATAGCTGACCTCCGAGGGACCTATCACACCATCGGCATTCAGGTCCGAGAATGTGTACGCGGAACTCGAGTAGGATATCGGGTCGCGTCCCGGCGCGATCACTCCGATGTTCCAGATGCCGCCGGCGCGGATCCTGACGGGCGCGCCGGGCAGTCGGACCACGGTCGCCCGCCGATGCAATGCGGACAGCCCGAGTGCCCAACCTGCCGTGTCGCCCGCCCGCCCGCGCCAGTCGATGGAAAGCGACGAGGCCTCCGTGCGCCAGTCTACGTCTCGCACCGGCGTCGCGGGCAGTTCGGGGAATGGCGAGGAGCGGCAACAGAAGGCACCACCCACGGTGGTGTGCACGGCGCGGCTGAGATTGACGGACAGCAGCTCTCCCGCGCGCGCCTCGAGGGAGATTCGCCGCTCGATGCTCCGCTCCAGTTCGGCCGGTGGTTCCAAGAAGGCGGCGCTCAGGGCCAAGCCCGATCGGTGGTCGGACGCTTCGCCATACGCGCCCGACAGACGAAGACGCGCGCGACGACGCGCTCCGCCTGTGCCGCGCACGAGATCGAGCGCGAAATCGGCCGCACGATACGGCGTCTCACGGGCGGCTCCACGCACCCCTTCGGCGCGGAGTCCACCGCCGATCCGCAGGCGGTCCCGGACCTGCAGGTGGCTCGTGAGGTGGAGGCTCGAGAGCTCGAGGGCGGGATTCCAGCGCTGAAGCGAGGTTCCGGGCACCTCGCGCGAGTCCATGAACTGCGTGCGCATCCAGTGCGCACCGGCTCCGGTCTCGAGCTGGAGTGACGGCGCGAGAGCGAAGGCACGTCGGAGGCCCACGGAGGCGGCGCGCGAGGGCATGGCCGCGCGCAGTCGCGTTTCGATCACGGCACCGCCGACGAACGCACTCGCCCGCCGGTCGCCGCGACGAACCAGCTCGTCGGCGCTGGCGCGAGCCTCGATGTCGACGCCCTTGACGGTCCACTGCGCGCTACCTCCGAGCGTGAACCGGTCGCTGGAGGACACGAATCCCTGCTGTCGTTGCTGGGTCACGACATCCGAGAACTGGGTCAGCGTCACGTTCGTCCGTACGGGGCCGGCATACACGCCGATGAACTGCGGGCTGGCCGACTGCCAGGTTCCCTGTCGGCCACCGAGATGCGCGTAGCGGGCGTCGAGACCGAGTCGAAGTCCAGTCGTGGGCTCGGTGCTGACCGCCAGCGCGGCATCGGTCCGATGCAGGCCCGTGTCGAAGAGCGCGCCGCCGATGCGCTCCTCTCGCACCGAGGCCCGATACCGCCACGCGCCGGTCGCGCCCGTAGCGTCGGCGCCGAGTCGCACGCCGGCCGCCGGGGTGAACGGGCCGTCCCCGAGCAGGGGCGCCCAACGCGTTCGTCCGGTGGGCTCGCAGTTGCCAGTTCGTTGCCGAAAGAGCGTGCAGTCCGTGGTGACGCTGCCGAGGGCATCCGTGCTGAAGGTGCCCTCGTTCGCGCGAGGGTCGAAGGTCGGCAGCGTGCTGAGCATCTCGGCTGAGGCGCGCACACGACCCCGGTCGGCGCTGGGCCGCCGCGTGGTCACGAAGACCGCGCCCCGAGAGGCCCCGAACGCGACGTCGGCACCGGACGCCGCGCCGAGTACCACGCGGATCTCGGCGATCTCGTCCACCGGCAGTCCCCACCCAAAGGAAGCCGGCGCTTGGGCGGACTCCAGGCTCCAGTGCGGGTCATCGCGCAGCAACACGCCGTCCACGAAGAGCAGCGGTTCACCGGCCGCCCCCAAGCCTGCGGCGCCGGCGGTGGTTACGCGAAGCGCCAGCGCGGGCGTTCCGTCTACCCCGTGAACTGCCAGTCCCGGTACCCGTCCCGCAAGAAAGGCCGCCAGCGACTGCCCCCCACCGTGTGCGAGGGCAGCCGAATCGAGCACCACATCGGCGCGTCGCTGCGCCCCGCCGACCGCAGGCAAGGCCAAGGAGAGTGCCACCAGTAGCCGGATGATTCGCATCCGCGTCGGTCGGGGGAAGGTGGGGATGATCCCGCGCCGCTCGCGAGAGCGGGGGGCACGATGCGTTTCGTCCTCAGCATACCCGCCGGTACACCCGCTTGCCACCGCCCTCGCCTTGCGGCGCCCACGCCGTTCCCGCGACCTTACGCCCTTCATGACCACGACCCCAAAGCGCGACCCCAGCCTCGTCCAGGCCTTCGTTCCCGTCGTCACCCTCATCGCGCTGCTTGCGCTGTCGGTCTACTTCTATCGAGACGGTTCGTCGAGCGGCGCCAACCAGATCGCCCTGTTGCTCGCCGCCATGGTCGGCGCGGTCGTGGGCGGACGGAACGGCTACCGCTGGGCGGAGTTGCAGAAAGGCATCGTGCACGGCATCTCGCTGGCGATGGGCGCGATCCTCATCCTGCTCGTGGTCGGCTCGCTCATCGGCAGCTGGATCCTCTCCGGGACCGTGCCGACGATGATCCACTTCGGGCTCTCGATCCTCTCGCCGAGTTGGTTCTACGCCGCCGCCTGCGTGATCTGCGCCATCGTGGCCATCGCCACCGGCAGTTCGTGGACCACGGCTGGCACCATCGGCGTCGCGCTGGTCGGCGTGGCGACGGTCCAGGGGTTGGACCTCGGGCTGGCGGCGGGGGCCATCGTCTCCGGCGCGTACTTCGGCGACAAGATGTCGCCGCTGTCCGATACCACCAACCTCGCGCCGGCGATGGCGGGGACCGACCTCTTCACACACATCCGGCACATGGTGTACACGACGGTGCCGAGCATCCTCGTGGCGCTCATCCTGTTCGCGGTGATCGGGTTCGTGAAGGGGGGCGCGGCCGACGCGCCCGAGATCGCCGCGATCCAGCGGCAGATCGAGTCGCAGTTCTCGGTGAGCGTCGTGGCGCTGCTGCCGGCGGTGCTGGTGCTGGTGCTGGTGATCAGGAAAGTGCCGGCCTTTCCCGCCTTGATGGTCGGGGCGCTCACGGGCTGCGTCTTCGCCGTGGTGTTCCAGCCTGAGGCCGTGCTCCGCTTCGTGGGGGAGACCGAACTGCCCCGCGCGCTGGCGCTGGCCAAGGGCGCCTGGACGGCGCTCTTCGACGGATTCACGTCCTCCTCCGGCAACGCGGCGTTGGATGAACTGCTCTCGCGCGGCGGGATGTCGAGCATGCTGAATACCGTCTGGCTCATCATCTCGGCCATGACCTTCGGCGCGGTGATGGAGACGACGCAGTGCCTGCAACGCATCGCGGCGTCCATCCTCGGCGCGGTACGCGGCACCGGAACGCTCATCCTCGCCACACTCGGCACGGCGATTGGGATGAACGTCATCGCGTCGGACCAGTACATCGCGATCGTGCTGCCGGGCCGGATGTTCCGCGCCGAGTTCCGGCGCCGCGGCCTGCGCCCGGAAAACCTCTCGCGTTCGCTCGAGGACGCCGGCACGCTGACGTCGCCGTTGGTGCCGTGGAATACCTGCGGCGCCTTCATGGCGACCACGCTCGGCGTGGCGACGCTGACGTACGCGCCGTTCGCCTTCTTCAACCTGCTGAACCCGGTCGTCGCGGCGATCTACGGATTCGCCAACATCACCATCACCAAGCTCACGCCCGACGAGATGGCCGCGCCCGATCCCATGGTCGGGTAGCGCCATCGCCATCGCCATGCGCCTGTCCGTCATCTTCAGCACGTACGAGCAGCCGGCCTGGCTGGAGAAGGTGCTGTGGGGATTCGAGAGCCAGAGCTTCCGCGACTTCGAGGTGCTGGTCGCGGACGATGGGTCGTCCGAGCCCACGCGGGCCGTCATCGCGCGCGTCCAGCGCGAGGTGCGGTACCCGATTCGCCACGTCTGGCAACCGCACGATGGGTTCGGGAAGTGCCGCATCCTGAACAAGGCCATCGCGCAGGCCGGCGGCGAGTACTGCTTCTTCACCGACGGCGATTGCATCCCGCGGCGGGACCTGCTGGAGGTGCACGCGGCCAACGCGACGCGCGGGCACTTCATCTCGGGCGGCTACCTGAAGCTGCCGATGTCCACCAGTGAGGCCATCACCAAGGATGACATTCTGGCTGGGCGTGCCACCGATTACGCCTGGCTGCGCGCGCACGGCGCCCCGTGGTCGCGGCGGTTGGCGCGGTTGAAGTGGGGCCCGCGCGCGGCGGCGGCGCTCGACCTGCTCACGCCCACCGGCGCCACCTTCAACGGACACAACGCCTCGGTCTGGCGCGAGGACCTCATCCGGGTGAATGGTTTCGACGAGCGCCTGCAGTGGGGCGGGCTGGACCGCGAGATCGGCGAGCGCCTCGAGAACCTCGGCGTGCGCGGCCGCCAGTTCCGCCATCGGGCACTCGTGGTGCACCTCGACCATCCGCGCGGGTACAAGCACGCCGCCGGCATCGCCGCCAACCGCGCCATTCGCGACGCGGTGGCCGCTGGCAAGCTCACGCGGGCGCCACAAGGGTTGGACCAGTACTTGGCCTGAGCCCCTCAACGTTGACGCGCTTCACTTGGAGAATTCTGATGTCCACATCGCTCGCGTCGTTCGTCACCCGCAGTCTCACCGTCGGACTCCTCGGCGGCCTGCTCACGGCCGCGGCGCAGGCGCAGGACGCCACGCCGGTCACCATTGGCCAGCCGATGGCCGGGCGCATCACCACCGAGAGCCCCCTCCTCGAAGGCGAGGACGGCATCCGCTACCAGCGCTACGCCTTCCGTGCGTCGGGGCGCAAGTTGCGCATCACGCTGCGCTCCTTCGACCTCGACTCGTACCTGGTGGTGCAGAAGGTCACGCCGTCAGGCCCGGAGACGGTGGCCGAGGACGATGATGGCGGCGGCAACCTGGATTCCGAGGTCGTGCTCGATGCCGACGGCGAGTACGTGGTGATCGCGCGGCATTTCGGCGCCAACGCCACTGGCAGCTTCACGCTCCTCGTGGAAGACGCGCCGCCTCCGGTCGTCGTGCCGCGCGGACTCTCGCTCGGGCAGCGCGTGGAGGAGACGCTGCGCGCGTCCGATCCGGCGCTCGCCGATGGCTCGCGAGGCCACGAGTTTCGCATCACCCTCGCGGCGGGCACGGGCGTGCGGCTGACGCTGCGTGCCGCGGACTTCGACGCGCGACTGGCGGTCGGGCGCGGTGAAGGCGGGGCCTTTGCGTCGCTCGCGGCCAACGACGCGGCGGCACGTGGGCGCGACACCGTTCTCGAGTTCGTGGCGCCCGTCGCGGGGATGTTCGTCGTTCGCGTCACGGCCGCCGCGCCCGACGCCAACGGCGCCTATGCGATGACGGTGGAGCGGGTGCGCTGAGCCCCCTCACGCCCTCGCAGCGACCGCGCCATCTTAGTGTCGCAGTTTTCCCTCAACGATCCGAGGTCACCGATGGTCCGCCCGACTGCGCGACGCCACTCTCTCCTGGCCAGCGGGCTCGTGCTCGCGCTCGGGATGCCCACCGCGCTCGATGCGCAGCGCAGCGGGCGCCCGGCCACGCCGGCCACCGCCGTGCCAGACGCCGTCCGTCCCATCCGCCTCGGCCAGATGGCCGAGGGGACCCTTGCCGCGACCGATCCCAAGATTGATGGGCGCGGTCCCTTCCACGCGTATCGCTTCGAGGCCCGGGCCGGGACGCGCTACATCATCACGATGCGCTCGGAGAGCGTGGACGCATACGTGTGGGTGGCGCGTCAGGTGGGACCGCTCACCGAGAACCTCGGATCGGACGATGACAGCGGCGGCGGCACCGATGCGCGCCTGCGCTTCCGCGCGACCGCCGACGGCCCCCACCTCGTGGTGACGCAGTCGCTGAGCGAGGATGGCAGCGGCGCCTACTCGGTGTTGGTGGAGGAGGCCCCGCCGGCGCAGGTGGCCGTGGCCCGCACGATCGCCGTCGGCGAGACCATGACGGGGCGGATCGATGAGTCGAGCCCGATGCTCGAGGACATGGATGACACGCCGTACGCCCTGTATCGCATTACCGCGGTCGGCGGACGTCGCCTACGCGTGTCGCTGACGTCGGAGGACTTCGACGCCTACCTCACGGTTCGTCGCGTCACCGGCAGCGGTGAGGAGGAAGTGGCCTCGAACGATGACGGCGGTGGTGGCACCAATGCGCGCATCACCTTCGTGGCCGACGGCGAGTACACGATCGTGGCGCGGCCGCTCGGGTCGAACGGCGCGGGATCCTACTCGCTCGCGGTGGCCGAGGCGCCGGCGACGGTCGTGATCACCCGTGCCATCCGCGTGGGCGACAGCGCCGAGGGGGAGATCACGGACGCCGACCCCGAACTGGACAGCGGCCCCTTCTTCCACCAGTTCGAGATCCAGGCCCAGCAGGGGGAGCGGCTCCGCCTCACGCTGCGCTCGGAGGACTTCGATTCCTTCCTGCGTTGGGGGCGGGCCGCGGCGTCCGGCTTCGAGGAGCTTGGCAGCGACGACGACAGCGGCGGCAATGTGGACTCGATGCTCGAGGTCACGGTGCCGACGAGCGGGAAGTACCTAATCCGGGTGAGTCCCCTGGGGGCGGGGCAGACGGGACGCTACCGGTTGATGGTCGAGCGTCCGTAGGGGACCCCCAGGGGACGGAACTCGGCGGGATCCAACCCCGCTTCAGCGCGGCACGAGGCCCATCTCGAGCAAGAGCCGCCTGAAGCGAGGTTCGTCCCGGAGTTCACTGAGGAGCGGGTCGACCTTCAGGTAGGCGATCTGCGGCGACTTCGTGCGCACGCCGACTTCGAGCTGGGCTAGGGCCCGATCGCGATCCCCAAGCCCAAGGTGCACCACGGCGAGATACAGCGGCCACACGTACTCGCGTCGACCACGCGCCTCCAACTCGGCGAGAATGGCCCGCGCGGTCTCGCGATCGCCCGATCGCGCATGCGCATACGCGAGGAGCGCGTTGGAATGGCCGCCTTGGAAATCGGGGCGATCCCGAAGCTCGCGGATGGCCCCGGCGTAGTCCCCGTTCGCGATCATCACCCGGGCGATCCAGACGAAGGCGGAGGAGAACGAGGGCTCCAGTTCGAGGGTGCGGCGATAGTGCAGCATCGCGCTGTCGAGCGCCCCGATGTAGTAGTGCGCCCGTCCGAGCTCGCGGTTGACGATCAGGGAAACCGGGTCGAGTTCGCGTGCCCGTCGAATGGCTCGGAGGGCCTCGTCCTCGCGCCCAAGCACGTTGTAGAACAGCGACTGCCAGTGGTATGCGGTCGCATAGTTGGGATCGGACGCGATGGCGCGAGTAAAGGCGCGGTCGACGGCGTCCCAGTCCCAGGAGTAGTTCAGCCCGAGGTAGGCTAGGCTCGCATGGGCCTCTGCCAGTGTGCTATCCAAGGTCAGCGCATGCTCCGCCGCGGCGCGCGCTCGCGCATAGCTCTCAGCGGGACGGATGAATCCATACGTGAGGGACAAGGCTTCGGCATCGGCGAGTCCCGCCCACGCGAGCGCGTAGGTTGAGTCGAGCGCAATGGCCTCGCGGAACGATTCGATGGCCTGTCGCAGCCCGTCTGGCGTGCGCTTCGCCATGAAGAAGCGACCAGAGAGGAACGCGCGATACGCCGCGAGATTGTTCGGCTGCCGCGCCGCGCGCCCGGACGAGCGCGTCCCGAGCTTGAGCTTGAGCGCGTCCACGATGGCGGCGGCAATCTCGTCCTGCACGCGGAAGACGTCCGCCGGATTCCGAATCTCGCTCTGGAAATTGTCGCTCCACAGCTGGAAGCCGTCGGCGACGTTCTCCAGCCGCACGAAGATTCGGAGGGAACTCCCCGCGCGCCGGACGCTGCCCGTCACCACCGTCTCGACGTCGAGCTGCCGGCCGATCTCGCGGACGTCGGCCCCGGTGCCGCGCAGCGAGAAGGCCGATTTGACCCGCAGGCCGTCGATGGTCCCCAACGCGCCGATGAGCTCCTCGGTCATCCCATCGCTGAACGCATCATCCTCGCGCGCTCCGCTGAGGTTCGTGAACGGCAGCACGGCGGTTGTCCGCGCGACCTCTGCCGTCGGCGCCGGTCCGCGGTCGCGCGTGGCGACGAGTGCCGTGACGACCGCCGCGAGGAGGGCGCCACCGACCATTATCCCCCGGACGCGGGCGGGGCGCGCCGCCGACGCTGTGGCGTTGGCCTCCGCTGCCGCCACCGCATCGAGCGCGCGGAGCACCTCATCCGCCGATGCCGGGCGATCGGACGGACGCTTCTCGATGCACTGCGCGATGACGTCAGCCAGACGCTTCGGCACGCCTTGGCGCCGGCGGTCAACGCGTTCCGGCACTTCGCTGGCGTGGGCGACGAACAAGGCTTTCAGCGGACGGCCGGCGAAGGGAGAGAAGCCGACGAGCATCTCGAAGGCGAGCAGGCCGAGCGAGTAGAGGTCCGAGCGATGGTCGGTGCTCGGGTCCCCGGCCGCCTGTTCCGGCGACATGTACGCAGGCGTGCCCAAGGTCACGCCCACGCCGGTCTGCACCGACCTGGCGTCGCCCAACGTGGATGCCGAGATGGCCTTCGCGATGCCGAAGTCCAGGACCACCGCGCCGTCCTCGGAGAGCATCACGTTCTCAGGCTTGATGTCCCGGTGGACGATACCGCGGCGGTGCGCGTAGGCGAGCGCGCGCGTGATGTCGCGGAGGATCGCCAAGGTCTCCGCCACCGAGCACTCGCCCGTCCGAAGCAGTCGGGCACGCAGTGATTCCCCCGCGATCAACGGCATCGTATAGAAGAGCACGCCGTTGGCGGCCCCCGCCGAGAGCACCGGCACGATGTGCGGATGCTGCAGGGAGGCCGACAGCTGGACCTCGGCCCGGAATCGCTCGGCGCTGATCTCCTGCGCTAGGTCCTCGGCGATCACCTTCACCACGACCTGCCGGCCGAGGGAGACCTCGGTCGCCACGAAGACGTGCGACATCCCGCCGCCACCGAGCTCACGCTCGATGCGGTAGCCGCTGCCCATCGTCGTCTGTAGTTGTGACCGGAGATCCACGCGCGATGCCCTCTCGGAGGCGGACCGCGCTGCGAAGCTACCGACCGCGGGGCCGAGGGGCCAGTGCGGGGCTAGTCCACCTGCAGCACCGCCAGGAACGCTTCCTGCGGGATCTCCACGCTGCCCACCTGCTTCATCCGCTTCTTGCCTTCCTTCTGCTTCTCCAGGAGCTTGCGCTTGCGGCTGATGTCGCCGCCGTAGCACTTGGCCAGCACGTCCTTGCGCAGGGCCTTCACCGTGGAGCGCGCGATCACCTTTTGACCGATCGCCGCCTGGATCGCCACCTCGAACAACTGACGAGGAATGAGCTCCTTGAGCTTGTCGGCGATCTTCCGGCCCCAGTCGTACGACTTGTCCACGTGCGTGATCACGCTGAACGCGTCAATCGGGTCGCCGTTGATGAGCATGTCGAGGCGCACGAGGTCCGAGCGGCGGTACCCGAGCATCTCATAGTCCAGCGACGCGTAGCCGCGCGAGATGGACTTCAGCTTGTCGAAGAAGTCGAGGATGATCTCGCCGAGCGGGAACTCCCAGTCGATCTCCACGCGCGCCGTGTCGAGGTAGTGCATCCCCTTGTACTCGCCGCGCCGCTCGGTGCCGAGCGTCATGATGGGGCCGATGTAGTCGGTGGGCACCATGATGCGGGCCTTCACGTAGGGCTCTTCCACCCAGTCGATCACGGTGGACGGCGGCATCAGCGCCGGATTCTCCACCACGACCTGCGTCCCATCCGTCTTGAAGACGTGGTACTCCACGCTGGGCACGGTGGTGACGAGGTCGAGATCGAACTCGCGCTCGAGCCGCTCCTGCACGATTTCCATGTGCAGCAGGCCGAGGAAGCCGCAGCGGAAACCGAAGCCGAGTGCGGTGGAGCTCTCGGGCTGGTACTGGAGCGAGGCATCGTTCAGCTGGAGCTTCTCGAGCGCGTCGCGGAGGTCTTCGTACTGCTGCGTGTCGGTGGGGTACACGCCGGCGAACACGAAGGAGCGCACGGCCTGGTAGCCGGGCAATGGTTCCTTGGCCTTGTTCTCGGCGTCGAAGATCGTATCGCCGGCGCGCGTTTCCTTCACCGACTTCACGCTGGCGAGCACGTAGCCGACTTCGCCGGCCGTCAGCGCCGGTGTGGGCACCTGGCGCATCTGGTTGTAGCCGACTTGGTCCACCTCGTACACGGAGTCGGAGGTGCCGAAGGTGATCTTCATCCCCTTCTTGAGCGTGCCGTCCACCACGCGCACGCTCGGGATGGCCCCGCGGTACTTGTCGTAGTACGAGTCGTAGATCAGCGCCCGCAGCGGGGCGTCGGGATTCCCGCGCGGCGGCGGGACCTTCCGCACGACCTCCTCGAGCAGCTCCGGGATGCCGAGCCCCTCCTTGGCCGACACGAGGAGGATGTCCTCGGGCTGGCAGCCGAGCAGGTCCACGACTTCCTGGCGCCGCTTCTCGGGCTCGGCGCCGGGCAGGTCGATCTTGTTCAGGATGGGGATGATCTCGAGCCCGGCGTCCATGGCCAGGAAGAGATTCGACAGCGTCTGCGCCTGGATGCCCTGCGAGGCGTCCACCACGAGGATCGCGCCTTCGCAGGCGGCCAGCGAGCGGGAGACCTCGTAGGTGAAGTCCACGTGCCCCGGCGTGTCGATCAGGTTCAGCTCGTACGTGGTGCCGTCCTTGGCGTCGTAGGACATGCGCACGGCGTTGAGCTTGATCGTGATGCCGCGCTCGCGCTCGAGGTCGAGCGTGTCGAGCACCTGGGCCTTCATCTCGCGCTTCTGCAGCATGCCCGTGGCTTCGATCAACCGGTCGGCCAGGGTGGATTTCCCGTGGTCGATGTGGGCGACGATGCAGAAGTTGCGGATGAGGGCCGGCGGGGTCATAGCCCTTAAAGCTAGTCGGACAACCCCAGCTTCCAAATCCGGACTGTGATGTGGCCGTCGTCGTCCTCGACCACCTCGGCGATGTGCTCGGCGTCCACGAAGCCGCGGTAGGAGCCGGGGAGGATGCGGCTGGCCAGGAGGGCGCCGGTGTCGGGGTCGAGGACTTCGAGGACGACTTCGAAGAGGGCGTTGAAGCTCTCGGCGGAGGGCAGCGGGTTCGCCTGCCGCACCGCCACCGACGGCCCAGTCGCCGGCGCGGTCGGCTTCCAGTCGGGATGGGCGCGCCGAATGAGGACCCAGAGACGGCCGTCGGCGCCAACCTGAAGATCGGAGATGCGCGCCGGTGGGCGGGCCGCTTCGAACGAGCCGCGGTACGGTTCGTTCGGCGGAAACCAGTCCAGAACGCGCTCGTGTCGCCGGAGCACGGCACCCGCGCTATCCAGCAACGAGACCACGTAGGACTTCCCGTCCGCCTTCCACGCTCTCGAAGCGTCAACCGGCCTCAATGGTCCCATCTCGGCGTCGATGTCCTCGACCTTTCCCGAGAGCCCAAAGCGCGCAATCACCGTGCCGTCCCACGCGCGGAGGCTCGGAGGGAGCATCCCGTCGGCGGAGGTGAAGACCGCACGAGACACAAATCCGAGCGGGAGCACGGCGCCGGTCACCGGCTGCGCGAATTGGATGCTCCGCACGAACTCGAGTGCCGGCGGTGGCGTGAAGAGATGCGCGCGGAAACTCTCTGTCACCCACAGCGAATCTCCTGGTCCGAACCCTGCCGTCCGCAGCCGTTCGAACTCGCCCGGTCCCCGGCCTTGTGCGCGCAGCTCTCGTACGAACACGCCCGCCGAATCAAACACGGCCACCCCGCCGCCTGGCGGGGCCATCGAGAGCGTCGCATACCACCCGTCGCTCCGCGATGGAACGACGGGACGGAGGTCGGTCTCCTCGGAGGGCCGCCGAAGCTGCACGGCCTCCGCCAACACGATCTCGGACGTGGGCGCGTCCCCGCTGCAGGCGTACAGCGCCACCGCACCGACGACCACCGCGAGCAGGCGCACGGCTTCAGCGCGCCTCAATCCGAAACACCCGCAGCAACGGTCGCCCATCATCTCCTTCCTGCGACACGACCACCCGGTCAGTGCCCCACGCCGTGCGATAGCTCTCCGACGGCCACAGGCTCCGCGGCACGTGCACCGTATCGAGCCAGCGGCCGTC
>JANJUF010000054.1 GCA_024710705.1 Gemmatimonadaceae bacterium
GCTGTCGCTGGCCCAGTTGAAGACCCTGCACGACTACACCATCAGCCCGCGCCTGCGTACGGTGGCCGGTGTGTCGGAAGTGAACTCCTGGGGCGGCTTCATCGAGCAGGTGCACGTGGTGGCCGATCCGGCGCGGCTAGCCGCTCGCGATCTCACGCTGGTCGAGCTCCACGATGCGCTCGACGAGAACAATCGCACCTTCGGTGGCGCGTACGTGGAGACCGCCGGCGAGCGCTTCACGATCCGCGGCATGGGGCGCGCCGAGTCGCGGGAGGAGATTGGCCGGATGGTGGTTGCCGTGCGCGCCGGCGCGCCCGTGCTGGTGCGCGACGTCGCGACCGTGGAGATGGGTGCGCTGCCGCGACAGGGCGCCGTCACGCAGGACGGCAAGGGCGAGGTCGTCACCGGGATGGTGCTCAAGCTCAAGGGTGCCGACTCACGCCGGGTGATCCGCGACGTGCGCGCGCGGCTCGACGACCTCCGCGCTGGCCTGCCCGCGCACGTGCGCATCACGCCCTTCTACGACCAGACGGAGCTGATCGCCCGCACGTCGGGCACGATCACCAAGAACCTCGTCGAGGGAGGCCTGCTCGTCATCGCGGTGCTCTTTCTCTTCCTGCGCAACGCGCGGGCCTCGCTGATCGTGGCCTCGGTGATCCCGCTGTCGATGCTCTTCGCCTTTGGTGGCATGCACCTCTTCGGGATCGGCGCCAACCTGATGAGCCTCGGCGCGCTCGACTTCGGCCTCATCGTGGATGCCTCGGTAGTGATGGTCGAGAACTTCGTGCGCCGCCTCGAGGAAGGAGCCACCGAGGACCGACGCTCGCTCTTCCTCTCGGCGGCTGTCGAGGTGGGACGCCCCATCCTGTTCGGCATTGCCATCATCGTGGCGGTGTACATCCCGATCTTCACGCTCGACGGCATGGAAGGGCGGATGTTCCGCCCGATGGCCTTCACGGTGGTAACGGCGGTGCTGGGATCATTGCTGCTCGCGCTGACCTTCGTGCCGAGCATCTCGTCCATGCTGCTTCGCCACGCGCACGAGAAGCCGAACCGTCCGCTCGAGCGGCTACGTGCCGCCTACGCGCGGGGCCTGGCCAAGGCGATGTCGCGGGCCACGGTGGTCGTGGCCACGGCGGTGGTGGCTGTCGTTGGTGCGGTGGCGTCGCTGGGATGGATCGGCACCGAGTTCATGCCCAAGCTCGACGAAGGGAACATCCTCATCACCACGCGTCGCCTGCCGAGTATTTCCCTGGCCGAGGCCACGCGGCTCTCGACGGAGGCGGAGAAGATCATCCGCGCCTTCCCCGAGGTGATTACCGTGGTGACCAAGGAGGGGCGCCCCGACCTCGCGACGGAGGCCATGGGACTGTTCGAGGGTGACACCTATGTGATCCTCAAGCCGCACGACGAATGGGTCACGGCGAGCGACAACGAAGGGTTGGTCGCCGCGCTCGATAGTGCGCTGGCGGTCATTCCCGGACTCGAGGTGGCCTTCACGCAGCCGCTGGCGATGCGGCTTGATGAGGCGGAGAGCGGCATCCGCACCGACCTCGGCATCAAGGTCGTGGGGCCCGATCGCCAGGTGAATGAGGCGTTGGGTGAGCGGATCCGCGGCATCGTCGAAGGCGTCCAGGGTGCAGCCGACGTGTCGGTGGAGATCGCCGACGGCAGCGGCCAGTATCGCGTGAGTGTCGATCGCGCGGCGCTCGCCCGCTACGGTGTGCGCGTCGCCCAGGTGCAGGCCGCGCTCGACTTGGGCACGGGCGTAGCGGTGGCCACCGAGCTGGTGGATGGGCCGCGCCGGATCGGAGTCGCGGTCCGTCTGCCGGAGAACGCCCGCGCCGATCTCGAGGCCCTCAAGCGCATCACGGTACGCACGGCCAGTGGCGCGCGTGTGCCGCTTGGCTCGCTCGCCACGATGGAGACGGTGATGGGCCCGGAGCTCATCGCCCACGAGGACGCGCAGCACCGCACGCTGGTGATGGCCAACGTGCGCGGCCGCGACTTGGGCAGCTTCGTCTCAGAGGTGCGCGCCCAAGTCGCGGCGCAGGTGCCGATTCCCAACGGTGTGTTCCTCGAGTGGGGCGGGCAGTACGAGAACCAGACGCGCGCGCTGGGGCGCCTGGCACTGGTCGTACCGGCGGTGATCCTCATCATTTACCTCCTGCTCTTCCTCTCCTTTGGCTCGGTCACGCAGGCCGTGCTGGTGCTGCTCAACGTGCCCTTTGCGCTGGTGGGTGGCATCGCGGCGCTCTGGCTGCGCGGCCTCAACCTGAGTCTCTCGGCGAGCGTGGGGTTCATCGCGCTCTTCGGCATCGCGGTGCTCAATGGCGTGGTGTTGGTGGAACACCTGAACGCGCTGCGCGAACGGGGGCGCGATCTCGACCGGGCCGTGACCGAGGGCGCGGTGGACCGACTGCGCCCCGTGCTCATGACGGCCCTGGTGGCCAGCCTCGGCTTCGTGCCGATGGCGCTGGCCACGAGTGCGGGGGCCGAGGTGCAGCGTCCGCTGGCGAGCGTGGTAATCGGTGGGCTGGTGACGTCAACGTTCCTCACGCTGTTCGTGCTGCCGATCCTTTACCGGGCGTTGGCCCGGTGGGAGATGAGGCACGAGACGGAAGACTGAAGTCGGAAGGCGTGAGGGCGGGGCACTGCGTGCGCCCCGGTGTTTTATTTCGGGCGTCCCCTCACGTCTGCACGGCACACCCCATGACCGATTCGCTGCTCCGGTTCCGATCCGAGTTTCCCATCCTCGAGCGTTGCACCTACCTCGTCTCCAACTCGTTGGGGGCGATGCCGCGGACGGTGCCGGATCGGCTGGCCGAGTACGCCGACGCGTGGCGCACCCACGGGGTGCGGGCCTGGGCCAAGGGATGGTGGGAGATGCCCATCACCGTCGGCGACGTGGTTGCGCCGCTCATTGGCGCCGCGCCTCACGAGGTGGGCATGGTGC
>JANJUF010000031.1 GCA_024710705.1 Gemmatimonadaceae bacterium
TCGCGCAGCTGCATGTAGGCGGTCCAGATGTAGTCGAAGAACTGGATCTCGACCACCGGCTTGAAGCCGCGCAGGGCCAGGCCGATGGCGCGGCCCATGATGTTGGCTTCGGCCAGCGGCGTGTTGAACACGCGGGTGCCGCCGAACTCCTTCTGCAGGCCCCAGGTCACCTTGAACACGCCGCCCTTGCCCTTGACCTTGCCGAGGTATTCCTCGCGCGACACGTCGGCCACGTCCTCGCCGAACATCACGATCTTCTCGTCGCGCCGCATCTCGTCCTTCATGCAGGCGTTGAGCAGGTCCACCATCGTCGTCGGCTCGCCGGAGAACTGTGGGTCGTCCTCGGTGTCGAACTGCTCGCTGGTGGGATCCACGTCAGGCGAGAACACGGCGAAGTGCACCGTCGAGGGATCGGGCTGCGGCTGGGCCAGGGCGTCGTCGGTGGCGGCGAGCACGAGGGCGTCCACCTCTTCCTGGATGGCCTTGATGCCTTCCTCGGTGATGTAGCCCTCGTCCACCAGCCACCTCGGGTACGTGGTGATCGGGTCGCGCGCCGCATCGGCCTCACGCTCGGTGTCGGGGCGGTACATCACCTCGTCGTCGGAGAGCGAGTGCGAGTAGGGGCGGATCACCTTCGCGTGCACGAGGGCCGGGCCCTTCCGCTTGCGGGCATAGGCCACTGCCTTCTGCATGACGTCGTAGGAGGCGAGGAGGTCGCAGCCATCCACTTCCTGGATGTACAGGTCGGGGAAGGAGGCTACCAGCTTGCTGATGGAACCGCCGGCGGTGTTCACCTCCACCGGCACGGAGATCGCGTAGCCGTTGTCCTCGACGAGGTAGACCACCGGCAGCTTGAGGTTGCAGGCGGTGTTCAGCGACTCCCAGAACTCGCCTTGGGAAGTCGTGCCATCGCCGGTGGAGACGAAGACGACCTCGTCCTTCTCGAAGCCCTCGGTGATTCCGAGGGTCTTGGCGCGCACGGAGGCCTCGGCCGAGCCCACGGCCTGGAGGAACTGCGTGCCCGTGGGCGAGGACGTGGAGACGATGTTGAGCGTCTTGTGGCCCCAGTGCGAGGGCATCTGTCGCCCGCCGGAGTTGGGGTCAATCGCCGCGCCGACGGCCGAGTAGAGCATCTCGGCGGGGGTCATGCCCAGCTGCAGGCAGAGGGCGCGGTCGCGGTAGTACATGTAGAACCAGTCGTAGCCGGGCTTGAAGACCATGCCTGCGGCGGTGAGGACCGCCTCGTGGCCGGCGCCCGAGATCTGGAAGAAGATTTTATTCTGCCGCTTGAGCTGGATCTCCTTGTCGTCGAGACGGCGCGACAGGAACATCGTGCGGTAGGCGGCGATGAGCTGGTCCTTCGTGAGGCCGTGGGTGGGGCGGGCCTTGGCGGAGGTGGCCATGGGGCTGGTTCGTGGGCTACGGGAAACGGAGGGGGCCATCGCTGACCTCGAAACTTAGCATCCCGATGGGGGCGGGCGACCTGGCGCAGGCGGATTTTTCCCGGGGGTACGAAGGTCGTCGCCGCATCACAAATCTTCGACTTTCATCCGTTCCCTTGCGCGGATTCACGTGACCCCGCATTCATAGCCTCGTCAGACATGCAGTGAGAGGTGGTGCACCACCACGTTCTCGACGGGAGGCCTGTGACCGATACGTTCGGACAGTCATTCCAGCCGCAGTGGCAGCGGTCGCTCACGGCGACCGCCAGCTGGAGCCTCCCAAATTCCGACGACACCCCGCATGGGCCGATTGGCCTGTCGCGGGGTTTTGTCATTTCCGGCGAGGTTCGATGTCACACCGGCCCGTCCACCACGTCGCTCTCGCCCGCGCCCCGCGCGGGCTATCCCGCCACGCTCGCCTCGTGCTGCACCAGCAGCACAAGCGCCAGGTCAAGCGTGCGACCTTTCGGGATTGTGGACGCCGCTGTGTCTATTGCGGAATCGGACTGGGCCTGGAGAACGCTACCCTCGATCATGTGATTCCCCTCTCACGTGGCGGAAGCCACGCGCCGGGGAACCTGGTCTCCGCCTGCCAACGCTGTAACCAGCGGAAGGGCTCGCTGTTGCCGACAGAGTTCTTCGCCCGCTATCCAATCGCCGGGCAGAACTTCATGCGGTACGCGCGGGCGGTGCACCGGCAGCTCAAGCGGGGCGCGAGAAGGGCGGTGAGCCTGTACTACGCCCAAGCGGCGTAGAGGACTTGGGACGGAAGACGGAAGACTGAAGACGGAAGGGGGCGCCCTTCCGTCTTCCGTCTCACGTCAGGTACTCTCCCTCGCTTCTTCGATCCTCAGCATCACCGACTTCCGCTGCACTCCCCACGCATACCCTCCGAGCTCCCCGCTGGCTCTGATCACGCGGTGGCAGGGGATCAAATAGCTCACCGGATTGCTGCCCACGGCCGTGCCGACGGCGCGTGAGGCCTTGGGGTCGCCGATGGACTTCGCGATCGCGCCGTAGGTGGTGACGGATCCCGTTGGAATCTCCAGCAGGGCGCGCCACACCTTCAGCTGGAAGTTCGTGCCCTTCACGTGCAGGGCGAGCGCCGGCGTTGCGGTGCTGCCTGGCGGTGGGAACGCTTTCGCGGCCGCCGCGCGCGTGGCGTCCTGATCAGGAATGAGATGGGCGAGCGGCCAATCCTTCTCGAGCCGCGCCACTGCCTCCTCGCGTGAAACCGGCGCCACGAACGCCAAATGGCAGATGCCCCGCGGCGTGAGTGCGAGCAGGCATTCCCCGAATGGCGTCGGGTGGAAGCCGTAGCGCACGGTCACGCCCAGGCCGCCACGCTGCAGCTCGCCAGGCGTCACGGCCTCGGCGTTCACGATCAGGTCGTGCAACCGCCCTGGCCCCGAGAGCCCGGCC
>JANJUF010000039.1 GCA_024710705.1 Gemmatimonadaceae bacterium
TTCGTGAAGCCGGCCAAGGCGGGCGATTCGCTCGGCGTGGACGAGATGTCCTGCGTGGCCGATGCGGCGGCGCTGCGCCTGCAGGTGGAGCGGGTGCAGGGCGAGTACCCCGAGTTGCTGATCGAGGAGTACATCGCGGGGCGTGAGTTCACCGTGCTCGTGATCGGCGATCCGGAGGGGCAGGGGCGCAGCGTGGCGCTCACGCCGATCGAGTATCGCTTTCCGGCGGGGCGCAGCTTCAAGAGCTATGCGCTGAAGACGTCCGAGCTGCATCCGGATGCGAACGTGCGGGTGGAGGACGCGGCGCTGGCCACCGCGTTGCAGGGCGCGGCCATGCGCGTGTTCCGCGGGTTCGATGCCACGGGGTACGCGCGGATGGATTTCCGGATGGATGCGGCGGGGACGGTCTACTTCCTGGAGATCAACTTCACCTGCTCGGTGTTCTATCCTCCCGGGTGGGAGGGTTCAGCGGACCACATCCTCGCGCTGGATGGGCTCGGGCAAGCGGGATTCCTGGAGCGGATCATCGCCGAGGGGCGGGCGCGGCATCGGCGGAAGCGGCGGCCGTATGCGATCCGGGGCGATGCGATTGCGGGGTACGGGATTGTGGCGACGCGGGCGCTGGCGGCGGGCGAGGTCGTGTTTCGCGGGGAAGAGCGGGCGAGCCGGATCGTCACGCGCGCGCACGTGGAGCGCACGTGGAACGCGGAGGAACAGGAGCTGTTCCGGCGGTATGCGTACCCGTTGAGTGACGAGGTGTATGCGATCTGGGATGCGGATCCGGGGGCTTGGGCGCCGCAGAATCATTCGTGTGCGCCGAATACGCGGTTTGAGGGGTTGAATGTCGTTGCGGCTCGCGCGATTTCGGTGGGGGAAGAACTGACGCTGGATTATGCGGAGTTCTTGGATGCTTCCGCTGAGCCGTTTGACTGTGCGTGTGGCGCAACGGAGTGCCGTGGTCGGGTGACTGGGACGCCGGACAACTCCGTGACGTCGCGAGCCAAGCGGGCGAGATAGCTCGTGCGAAGTGCCCGGAAAGCGCGACGGCCCCCGGGAGGATCCCGGGGGCCGTCGTCTTCACATCGCTGACTGACGCTCACCGCCCCGCATCAAGATCATTCCAGTGCAGAATGGTGTTGAACCCCAAGAAGAACGTCCCGTGCGTCTGCCAGCGCCAGAACGGCCGAATCGCAAACATCACCACGTGACCGTCTCCAATCGGCGCATCCACCACCTGCGCGCGATTGGCCAGCGCCTGGCCACCCGCCAGAGTTCCTGACAGCAACATCTCCGCAGGGTTCGACGGGAAGGAGAGAATGGCGCGTGGCGCCGTCGAGCGCGTACGCACTGCTGGGGTAGCCGCGCCTTGAGCGGGCGCTGCCGCAGCGGGGGTGACCGCTGCCGCCGCGCGACCGCCTCCGGCTGCAGTTCGCCCACCGCGCGCCGGCGCGGCCGCCTCAGCAACGACCACCGTCCCTTCCACCGCACTGAAATCCCACGGCGACAAGGTCACGCGCGTCGCCATTGGCGTGGTGTTCTGCTGCGCCGCGTTTGCAGCGCCGCCGAAGCCTCCGAATCCACCACCGCCCGCGCCCGCCACCGCCATCACCGGCGCCTGGTTGAAGTACACCGGCACCTGTGCATTGAACCCATACGCGATCGGACTGCGCCGATCACTCACGATTCCGCGCATCACCGACCCGCGCACGAACAAGCTGTCCGGCGACTCGATCGTGATGCCCGTCGTCAAATTGTACTCGGGGAAGATCGTCGACGTCGCACCCTCCACGATCAAGGTCCCGCCCGCCTTCACGAAGTTGTACAGCTCGAGCAGTCCCTCGAAGCCCATGCCGCCACGAATGTCGTCCGACGAGTCGTTGGCACCCAGATTCGGCGTGGCCTCGGTCCGCCTGTAGGGCAGTGGCATCGTGCCCGTCATCGCAATGCCGTTCACCTGCGCCTGTGCCGTGCCACCCACGTGCGGGTAGATGATCACGTCATACTTGGCGCGCAGATTGCCCTCGCGAAGCTTCTGGTCGGCGAAGTACTCGTAGGGCACCCCATAGGTGTCGAGCGCGGCCCGCACCCAACCTTCATCCTGCGTGCGCTGCCACGAATGCACGTAGCCGATGCGCGGGATGTCGAGCTCGTGCGTCGGGACCTCGGGCGCGCGCGCCATCGCGACACCGGTCAGCCCAAGCTCCGCGAGCACGGGGCCCACGCGCGCGGCGTCGGCATTGGGAATGATGAACGCCCCGGCGCGGAACGAACGGTTCCCCACCGTGAAGTCCTGCTCGGCGGCCAGCATCGCCACGTCCTTCAAGCGGAAGCGCAGCGTCACGAGGTTGTTGTCGGTGGTGTGGTCCACCACCACGACGCTGCCCGTGCCGGTGATGCCACCCGGCGCGCGCGCCGGCGCCGTGAGCTTGGTCATGGTGCGCGTGAGCACGCTCGAGTCGGCGACGGGCGTGATCACCACGTTGCGCATCAACTGGAAGGTCCAGCCGGTGTCGTCGTAGGGACGCGGATTGGCCGGGGAGAAGTTCTGCACCGAGAAGTACATATCGGCGAGCGTGCGATACGGCTGGTCGGCGCGGACGATGAAGTCCCCGCGTTCGACGCGCGTGCTGCCGGCGGTGAATGGCGCGTCGGCCACGTGACTCTCGAGGCCCTGGCGCTGCAGCTCGTTGATGGCGTCCACGGCATCGGCGCGCCGGCGCTGGCCGGCAGGGATGTGCCAGGCGTAGGTCGGGCCAGCGCGCCCCTTCTCCACCGAGCGACGGTTCTTGAGCCAGTAGTTCTCGAGGTACAGCTGGCGATTCTTGGCGAAGTGGTCGAGCGAGAAGAGGAGCCCAGACTGCCCGATGTTCACCGAGTTGCGCGGGCCCCACTTGATCTCGGGCAGCGGCGGATTCGGACGGAACCACTCGCGGCTGGTCGTCGTGGCACCGACGCGCAGGGAGGCGTTGTTGTCCGGGCCGTACGACTGCACCTCGTAGAATCGCCCGATGGCGTTGTGGGCGTGGGCGGCGAAAAAGAGGTAGTTGGGCGTCCACCCGTCGTAGAAGCCGTAGGTCCACACACCCGGCACGCCACGCTTGGTCATCTCCATGACGTCCACCTGCGCCATGGTCCACCACTCGGTCACGGTGATGGGGTCCAGCCACTCGTTGTAAGGACCAGTACCCGTGGAGGTGTAGAGGTACGACACGGACTCGTGCAGGTCGTGCATCACCTGCGGGGTCCAGTCGAGGAAGAAGCGGGTGGTGGCGCGCGTCAGAGACAGGAACTGGCCCATGCCGTCGCGATTGTTGTCGTGCGCCACGTACTTGCCCCAGTACATCAGCGGGAGGCGCGACTCGCCGGTGGGGCGCGTCTTGTTGAAGTAGTAGGTGTCCACTTGCCGCTCGCGGCCATCCACCTCGAGCACGGGGGTGATGAACACGATGCTGTTGTCGCGGATGTTCTTGATGAGCGGCATCTCGGAGACGGCGAGGCGGTACGCCATCTCCATCAACATCTCGGGGCCGCCGGTCTCGCCGGAGTGCAGGCCGCTGGTCACCCAATAGATGGGCCGGCCGTTGGCGATGATCTCACGGGCCCGGGCCTCGGTGGTGCGGCGCGGATCGCTCAGCTCCTTGAGCATGTCGCGGTACTTCTCGAGGTCGCGGATGGTGGCTTCGTCGGCGACGGCGAGGACGTACATGTCGCGGCCTTCTTCCGAGGTGCCGATCTTCCAGGTGCGCACGCGCGTCGAGGCGGCGTCGAGCGCCTCGTAATAGCGGTGGATGTCCTTGGCGTAGGTCAGCTCACCCGGGGTGCCGACGATGCGCCCGAAGAAGCTGAGCGGGGTCGGGACGGTGGCCGAGCCGGGGAGATGGTCCACGAGCTCGGTGGAGATGCGCGGGTCTTGGAGATGCTCGCGGATCTTGGCCGTGTAGGCGGAGTCGATGGGCTGCTGCGCGCGAAGGGGACTCGCGACCGCGAGCAAGAGGAGGGCGCCGCGCAGCAGGGCGCGCCGGACCGGATTGGGACGGGACATCGGCAAGAGCTCCGAAGGGTGGTGGGGTGTGAGAAGCTACGCGCTTGGGTGGCGGGGCGCTGGCCCTCGCTCATGCGGCGCGGTATCGTGGGGCGTGCCCACGGACCCACTCAAGAAGCTGCGCGCGATCTGCCTCGCCCTGCCCGGCGCCACGGAGGTGCTGGCGTGGGAGACCTCCACGTTTCGCGTGGGGAAGATCTTCGCGATGTACGCGGTGCCGAGCGACCAGAAGCACAGCAAAGGCCGGCCGGGGGTGTGGCTCAAGGCGGCGCCGGGGAATCAGGAGTTGATGGTTCGGGATCGACCGGAGCGGTTTTATGTGCCGCCGTATGTGGGAACGAGCGGCTGGATCGGCATCTACTTGGACAAGCGCCCAGCGTGGAAGGAAGTGGAGATGCTGGTGAGAGAATCGTATGCGCTGGTGGCACCGAAGAAGCTGAGCAAGACGGAAGACGGAAGACGGAAGGCGAAGAAAAAGGGACGGAGCTGAGAGCCCCGTCCCCTTCCGTCTTTCGTCTTCCGTCTTATACCGGGAACAGCATCTCACGGTAGCGCGGCAACGGCCAGTACTCATCACCGATCGTCAGCTCCAACGCGTCCGAGCTCGCCCGGCACGCCGCCATCGCATTCGCACCCGTGCTCGTGAGGAACTCCGCGCACTTCACGACATCCTCGTGCATGCCCTCGGCGCGCTTGATGGCCGCGTGCAGCGCCGCCACCTGCTTCTGCAGCGTCGTCACCAGCTTGCCGGTGGACTCGGCCGCCGCCTTCTGCGGGATCACCTTGATGCCCGCCGACTTGGCGCGCGCCGCACCCGCGGCGAGTTCGCCGAGGTAGGAGTACGCCGCGGGGAGCACCTGCGTGTCGAGCATCTCGGCCATGGTGGACATCTCAATCAGCATGTCCTTCACATAGCGCTCCACGCGAATGTGGTAGCGGCTTTCAAGTTCCGGAGCCGTGAGGATCTTGGTGCCGGTGAAGAGCTTCTTGGCGTTGGGCGTGGTGAGCTGGGCCAGCGCTTCGGGGGCGCGGCGCAGGTTGAGCAGGCCGCGCTTCTTGGCCTCCTTCACCCATTCCTCGCTGTAGCCGTTCCCTTCGAAGCGAATCGTGCTGGTCTCCTTGAACGCCGCGCGCACCACCTTGAGGATGGCGTCGTCCGTCGCCTTGGTCTTCTTCAGCTCAATCTTCAGGTCGGCGATGATCTCGCCCAGCGCCTCGGCCACGACGGTGTTGAGCACCGTGCAGGGGAAGGCGATGGACTGCGACGAACCCACCGCACGGAACTCGAACTTCGCGCCGGTGAAGGCGAAGGGCGAGGTACGGTTGCGGTCGGTGTTGTCCTGCTCGATCTCGGGCAGCTTGTCCACGCCGAGCTTCAGCATGGCCTGGGTGGCCGACGTGCCTACGCGTCCGGCGATGATGTCCTCGATCATCTTGGTGAGCGTGGCGCCCATGAACACCGAGATGATGGCCGGCGGCGCCTCGTTGGCGCCGAGGCGATGCTCGTTGCCCGAGGTGCCGATGCTGGCGCGCAGCACGCCCTGGTGCTTGTGCACGCCCTTGAGCACCGCCGCCAGGATGAGGAGGAAGCGGAGGTTCTGGTGCGGTGTCTTGCCCGGCTTGAGGAGATTGATGCCGTTCAACGCGTTGTCGGCGTGGATGGCCATGGACCAATTGCAGTGCTTGCCCGAGCCGTTGATGCCGGCGAAGGGCTTCTCGTGCAGCAACGCCTGCAGGCCGTGCCGCATGGCCACGTCCTTCAGCACCGACATCACCATCTGGTTGTGGTCCACCGCGAGGTCGGTCTCTTCGAAGACGGGCGCCATCTCGAACTGGCAGGGCGCCACTTCGTTGTGCCGCGTGACGATCGGCACGCCGAGCTTGTAGAGCTCGAACTCGACTTCGGCGATGCAGGCCTGCACGCGCTCCGGGATGCCGCCGAAGTAGTGGTCCTCGAGCTGCTGGCCGCGCGGCGGCGGCGCGCCCAGCAACGTGCGGCCGCCCATCACGAGGTCGGGGCGCATCGCGAAGTGGGAGCGGTCGATCATGAAGTACTCCTGCTCGGCGCCCATGGTGGTGTAGACGCGGTGCGCGCCCTTGTCGCCGATGAGGTCGAGCAGTTCGATGGCCCGCTCGGAAAGCATGTCGCTCGAGCGGAGCAGCGGCGTGACCTCGTCGAGGGCCTCGCCGTTGTAGCCGATGAACACGGAGGGAATGCACAGCGTCTTCGTGCCGGCCACTTCCATGATGAAGAGCGGCGAGGCCGGGTTCCACGCAGTGTAGCCGCGCGCTTCCCAGGTGGCGCGCAGGCCGCCGGAGGGGAACGACGAGGCGTCAGGCTCCGACTGGATCAGCTGTTCTGCCGAGAATGACTCGACGACGTTCTTGTGCTCGTCGAAGGCGAGGAAGGCATCGTGCTTTTCGGCAGTGAGCCCGGTCTGCGGCTGGAACCAGTGGCAGAAGTGCGTCACGCCGCGCGAGACGGCCCATTCCTTTACGACCTGGGCGACGACGGGCGCGATGTCGCGATCGAGCTTCTTGCCGAGCCGGATGGCGGAGACGAGTCGGGCATAGACGTCCTTCGGCAGCTTGTCGCGCATCTGGCGCGCGCCGAAGGTGTTGATGCCGAAGTAGGAGGAGGTCGGGGTGAGCTCCTTGGCCATGGCCGGGACGTCAGGCACGATGGCGGCGCGCGTGGCGATGGCGCGGAGCGCGGAACTGCGCGGGGTTTCGGAGGCGGGCATTGGCGTGGCGGCGGTGGAGGTCGGCTGGTGCAGAACGTGCAAAATATAAGTGCCATTTTGCAAAAAACAAAGACAAAATTCGCAAATCGGCCACTGATTCTTGCAGAAACTGCACGAACGGTGAATCACTTGGATTGAATGCGACGACGAAAAAGGGGCGCCAAGGCGCCCCTCGCAGCCACCTAACTTCTTACGCTACAACAAGTTAAGGCGTCTGCACCACGGTCAGGATGCCCCGCATCCGCTCGTGGATCGTGCACTCGTAGCGAATGGTGCCGGTATCCGCCGGCACCCAGGCGAAGCGCTCGCCGCCCTTGAGCTCTCCGGAATCGAAGAGCCCGTCGCGCACGGCGTTGTGGCGCACGATATCGCCGTTCACCCACACGACCGTATCCCCCAGCGCGACTTCGAGCCGTCGCGGCGAATACGAGTTGCCGCGCATGCGAATCTCGTGCGTGGCGGTGGTCGGCCGCGCGGTGGCCGCGCAGGCCAGTCCGGCCAGCGCAGCCACACCGCAGGCGACCGCGAGCGTTCGCATCAGCGGCGCACGACCTTGGTGGCGAGTTCGCGCGCGTGCTCGAGGTGTGCGGCCACCGCCGGCCGCACCTGCACGAGCAGCGCCTTCAGCTCGGCGTTCTGCGCCGACGGAATGAGTGCGTCGTCAATGGCGCCCAGCACGGTGGTATGGTAGCGAATCTCGTTGGCGGCGTAAGCGCTGTCGAAGGCGAAGCCCTCGAAGTCGCGCAGCGTGAGGCGCTTCTCCTCGGCGTCGTCCCGCAGGTCGAAGGCGATGCCGTTCATCTCCGGCGTGACGCCAAGCCGCGTGACGAGCGCGGTGGCGGCCTCATTCACCGACTCGTGGTCCTTCTTCACCATCGTGGCGAAGGCACGCACGTCGCCGTTCCGGCTCTTGGCCAAGGCGAGGTCGGCGTACTGGATGTCAATCGTATTGGCGGTGACGACGATGGCGGCGATGTTCGCGTCGCTGATCGTGGCGGGCGCCGGCGTGGCCTCAGGGGTGCCGCGGCAGGCCGCAGTGACGAGGGCGACGACGAGCGAGGAAGCGAGGATCTTCACGTTCATGAGAAGGGGTCAAGAAAGAGTGAGTTGCGGAGCGTTCACCGATTGAAGACCCAACGCACGACGTCGTCCAAGAGTGCCCCGACCACGAGGGTATGTCCCCAGCCATCGGCCTGACGATACTCCACCAGTGCGCCGCTGGCGAGAATCTGTTCAAATGATGCGCGCACGCGTGTGACGGGGATCACGAGATCCGTCTCCGCCCCGACGAAAAGCGTGGGCGCCATCTGTCCGTCCGCCGGTGCGGCGCCGACGCCCGCGATCACTGCGGCGCTGCGAATCTGCGTCCGCCGCTCCGCAGCGAGGACGGTGGCCAGCGCCCCGCCGGCCGAGTGGCCGATCACGTGGACGCGCTGCCGGTCGATCACGTACTCGCGGGCCACGACGTCCATCAGCGTGTCGAAGGCCGCGAGATTCGGTCCGAGAGTGGCCGTGGCGGGCGAGACGAGAATGAACCCGATGGAATCGGCGAGGGCGCGCAGGCGTCCATCGCCGTACCCCTCGAGGAACATGTTCTCGTCGGTGCCGGCGCCGTGCAGCGCGAGCACGACCGGCAACGGCGTGGCGGTGTTCACCTGGCGTGGCGCGTAGAGCCGGAACGCGATGCGTCCGTTGGGCCCGGCGATCGCGCGCCAGAAGTCGCCCGGGCGCTGCCCGTCGGGCGAGCGCCCGCTCGCCAGGGCGCGCACCTCGCGCTCGAGCTCCACGGCGAGGGCGGCCGGGTTGGCGATGAACTGCGCGGCGTTGTTCTCGTTCGGGTACTCGACAACGAGTTCGGCGCGGGCCCGGAGACTGGTGACGGCCTGTGGATCGGCGGTGCTCGGGAGTGCGGCGATGTCACGCAACAGCCGCCCACGAAGGTCGTCGGGAGGCTCTGCCAGCACGAACACTTCGGTGCGCAGCGGAAGTTGCGCGCCCGGAATCGTGGCCTCGACCACGTAGCGCCCGGGTGCGCGCACGATGTCGTCAATGTTGAGCGTCGCGGTGACGATGGTACCGTCCAGCGCACCGGGCGGAATCGTGAGCGTGCCGGTGGTATAGACCTGGCCGGCCGCATCGAAGAGGCGGAGCCGGAGCGTGCGGGCCGGCGCAATGCCCTCGTCCGCATAGAGCACGGTGGCGTTGACGTCGAGCGTCCGGTCGCGGCCGGCCACCAGGATGCGCGGGGCCGTACGCATCCGCAGTGCCAGTAGCTGGCGCGTGGGGCTGTGTGCGGCGCTGTCGCCCACCATGCGGGCCACGAGGTGGTGCATGTCGCGCACCACCCGCCGGAAATCGCCGCCGAAGAAGGCGAGCGTGGTGCGATCGAAGTCGCGGTTCCACGCGGCGCGCTGCGCGGCGGGAATGCCACGGGACATCGCCACGGCGTCCACCTGCAGGTAGGCGTCGGCAAGGTCGCGTCGCGACACGGCGGGCGATTGCGCCGCGAGCGGAAGGGCGAGCGCTGCCACGGCGAGCAGCGCGAGCACGGTGCGCCCGGCGGCGCGGCGGGTGGGGGTTCGCATGGATGCAATATCGCGCGCGGGGCGATCTGGCGACACATTCCCTCGTCCCCGCACCGGAGCCCCGATGTCGCTCGCCCTCGCCGATTCCCGCCGCGCCTTCCTCGCCCACTGCACCGCGCTCGGGGTGGGCTCCACGCTGCTCCCCGGCGTCCTCTGGGCCCGGATGGCGAATGGCGAGGAGATCACCGCCGCATCGCTGGCTGCCGCCGCCGAAGTCGCCGGGGTGGAGTTCACGGACGAGGAGCGGGAGCAGATGCTGGCGGGCATCCGACGCCAGACGCTGCAGCTCCAGGCATTGCACCGCGTCTCCATTCCCAACGCGGTGAGCCCGGCGATCACGTTCTCGCCGCTCCCGCGCCCCGATGCGCTGCCGCGAGGCGAGCAGCGCGCACTGGTGATGTCGCGGCAGCCCGCGCGCACCGTACCGAGCGACGCCGCCGAGCTCGCGTATGCACCACTCACCACCCTGGCCGACCTCGTGCGCCGCCGGGCCATCACCAGCGAACGCCTTACGCAGTTGTATCTCGATCGCCTCAAGCGGCTTGATCCGCAGCTGCTCTGTGTGACAAGCCTGCTGGAGTCGCGCGCGCTCGAGCAGGCGCGGTCCGCCGACGCCGAGATCGCAGCCGGACGGTATCGCGGTCCATTGCACGGCATTCCGTGGGGCGCCAAGGACCTGCTGGCAGTCAACGGTGCGCCGACCACCTGGGGTGCCGCGCCCTATCGCGAGCAATCGTTCGACGCCGACGCGACGGTCGTGCAGCGACTCGACGCCGCAGGGGCGGTGCTGATCGCAAAGCTCACGCTTGGCGAGCTGGCGATGGGCGACCGCTGGTTCGGCGGGATGACACGGAACCCCTGGAAACTCGATCAGGGTTCGAGCGGCTCATCCGCTGGCTCGGCGTCGGCCACCGCCGCCGGCTGCGTTGGCTTCGCCATCGGCTCCGAGACGCTCGGGTCGATCTCGTCTCCCAGCACGCGCTGTGGCGTCACCGGATTGCGGCCGACGTTCGGCCGCGTGCCGCGCACCGGCGCCATGGCGCTCAGCTGGACGATGGACAAGCTCGGCCCGCTCGCGCGATCGGTGGAGGATTGCGCACTGATTTTCGCGGCGATCCACGGCCCCGACAATGCGGATCACTCGGTGTACGCCGCGCCCTTCAATTGGGACGGCAACGCCGACGTGCGTGGCCTGCGCGTGGGCGTGCTACAGAGCGCCTTCGACGCACAGCAGACAACCAAGCCGTTCGACACGGCGGCCCTCGAGGTGATCGCTGGACTCGGCGTCACGATGCAGCCCGTGACGATTCCCGACCTGCCGTACGATGCGATGCGCATCATCCTCTCGGCCGAGGCGGGTGCCGCCTTCGACGAACTCACGCGCAGCGGGCGCGTGCGCGAATTGGCCGGCCAAGGGCCCGGGGCGTGGCCGAACACCTTCCGCAGTGCGCGGCTCATCCCCGCGGTGGATTACATCAATGCGAACCGCGTGCGCACGCAGGCCATCCAGGCCTGGGACGCCTGGGTGCAGCAGTTCGACGTGCTCGTGGCGCCGACGAGCTCCGCACAGCTCCTCGCCACGAATCTCACCGGACATCCGGCGGTGATCCTGCCCCACGGATTCCGTGAGACCGACGGCACGCCGCTGTCGCTCACCTTCGTCGGTCGCCTCTTCGATGAAGGGACGATGCTCCGGCTGGCGCACGCGTATCAGCGCGAGACGACGCACCACCTGCAGCACCCAGCGCTGGGGTGAGCGCCGCGCGCTAGTAGTTGCCGTGGCGCCGGCGGAGGATCTGGGCGATGACGACCAGCGCCACGGCTCCGACCCCGCAGACGGCGAGGAGCGTCGCGGTGTCGCGTTCCACGAAGCCGACGCCGAGCATCACGGTGCCCACCGCGTATGGCAGCTCGGCCAGCATCAACGCGCCGACGTATCGGTGGAGCGGGTAGTGCATGAGGCCGAGGAGATATCCCGGGATCTCGGAGGGGAGTGCCAGTTGGAAGAGCAGCACCGACGAGAACGCTGGGCGCTTCTCGAGGAGTATCTGGTAACGGCTGAGCATTGCTCCCGGCACCAGCCAGCGGAGAACGGGGCGCCCGAAGATGGATGCGAGCGTCCACGCCGTGACGCCACCGATAGTCCAGCCCACCCAGAGCAGGAGCATGGTGATTGGGGCGTTCCAGGCGTACACGGCCGCTGGTACCAGCACGGCGCTGGAGACGAATCCGAGCATCGCGGAGAGGGCTGCCAGTCCGACGAAGGCAAGGGGCCCGAGGACGGGATGGGCCGAGATGATCTCGCGGGAGGCCTCGAGCACGCCGAGCAGGGCCCCGTGGAGCGCATCACTTCGGCCAAGCGCGATGAGTCCGGCGACGACGAGCACGAGGGCGACGGCGCGTGTGGCCACCGGGCGGATGCGCGCAATCGTCGTCGTGAGGGAGGTGGCCACGCCTCAAGGTACGCGTCGCGCGGCTGCGGCGGGACCGCAGCCCCCCTCGCTCGGGTCCGGGGCGGGGGCCAACCTTCCGGCCGGCCAGGCGAGCCCGGCTTCGGTTGAGAAGCGACGCCCCCCCGGCTAGCTTCCGTGCACGGCGCCGTGGCCAAGTGGTAAGGCGGCAGACTGCAAATCTGCTATTCGTCGGTTCGATTCCGACCGGCGCCTCTAAGGGAGACACAAGACGGAAGACGGAAGAGGGAAGGGGCCATCGGCGGCTCCTTCCCTCTTCCGTCTTACGTCTCGAGTCTCGTTAACGCCCTCGTCACCTCGCCGAGCACCGCATCATCGTGCATCACCGAGGTGAACGCCGCTTCGAACTGGCTCGGGGCCAAGTACACGCCTTGGGCGAGCATTCCGTGGAAGAACCGCGCGTACCTCGCCGTGTCGGACGTCTTGGCGGTGTCGTAGTTCGTCACCGGGGTGTTGGTGAAGAAGCTGCCCCACATCGTGCCGGCGTGGGCGGCCTGGAATGGGATGCCGTGACCTCTCGCCCACGCGCTGAGCATCTTCACGGTCTGTGCGGCGGCGCGCTCGGCTTTCTCGAACATGCCGGGGCGTGAGAGGATCTCCAGGGTCTTGAGGCCGCTCACCATCGCGACTGGATTTCCGCTGAGCGTTCCTGCCTGATACATCGTCCCGGCGGGGGCGACGTGCTCCATGAGATCCCTGCGGCCGCCGTAGGCGCCCACGGGCATGCCGCCGCCGATCACCTTGCCGAGTGTGGTGAGGTCGGGCATCACGCCGAAGCGCTGCTGCGCGCCGCCAAGTGCGACGCGGAAGCCGGTCATCACTTCGTCGAAGATCAGCACCGCGCCGACCTTGGTGCACAAGGTGCGCAGGCCCTCGAGGAATCCCGGCTGCGGCAGGATGAAGCCGGCGGTGCCCACGACCGGCTCGACGATCACCGCCGCGATCTGCCCGGGATGCGCGTTGGCGAGCATCTCCACAGCCGCGAGGTCGTTGTACGGCGCGGTGAGCGTGTCGGCGACGGTGGCTGGGGTCACGCCCGGAGAATCAGGAAGTCCGAGCGTCGCGACGCCGGAGCCAGCCTGCACCAGGAACGAATCGCCGTGCCCGTGATAGCAGCCGGCGAACTTGATGATCTTCGTGCGGCCGGTGGCGGCGCGGGCCAGGCGCACGGCGCTCATCGTGGCCTCGGTCCCGCTCGAGACGAACCGCAGCATCTCGATGCTCGGCACCATCGCCACGATGCGCTCGGCGAGATCGGCCTCGAGGGCGCTCGGCGCGCCGAAGCTCATCGCGATGCCCACCTGTTCGCGCACGGCCTCCACGACTTCGGGATGCACGTGGCCGAGGATCATCGGGCCCCAGGAGAGCACGTAGTCCACGTAGCGCGTGCCGTCGGCGTCCCACAGATAGGGGCCCTGCGCGCGTGCCATGAAGCGCGGCGTGCCGCCTACGGACCGGAAGGCGCGCACGGGCGACGACACGCCGCCGGGCATCAGCGTCTTGGCGCGCGCGAAGAGTGCGTCGGACTCCCTGCTGGGAGACGTCGGCATCGAATGCTGCGTCAGGTTGCCGTGGACAGCCATCGCGCGGCCTCCTTGGCGTAGTACGTGATGATGCGTTCGGCGCCGGCGCGACGGATCGCGACCAAGGATTCGAGCGCCGCGCGCGGTTCGTCGAGCCAGCCCCGCTGGGCGGCGGCCTTGAGCATGGCGTACTCGCCACTCACTTGATACGCGACGAGCGGATGCGGAAAGCGCTGGCGCACCTGATGGATGATGTCGAGCGCCGAGCCCGCCGGCTTCACCATCAGGAGGTCGGCGCCTTCGTCCACGTCGAGCTGGACCTCGCGCAGGGCTTCGCGGGCGTTGGCCGGATCCATCTGGTACGCCCGGCGATCGCCGAAGCTCGGCGTGCTCTCGGCGGCGCCGCGGAACGGCCCGTAGAAGGCCGAGGCGTGCTTCGCAGCGTAGCTGAGGATCGGCGTGTCGAGGAGGCCGGCGTCATCGAGCGCGGCGCGAATCGCGGCCACCTGACCGTCCATCATGGCACTGGGCGCGACGATGTCGGCACCGGCCTGTGCGTAGCACACCGCCGTCTGGCCGAGCAAGGGAAGCGTCTCGTCGTTGATCACCACGCCGGAGTCGTCGCGCACCACGCCGCAGTGCCCGTGCGAGGTGTACTCGCAGAGGCACACGTCGGCGATCACGACCAGCTCTGGCGCGAGGCGCTTGATCTCGCGGATGGCGCGCGGCACAGGACCTTCGGAGTCCCAGGCGCCGCTGCCGAGGGCGTCCTTCGCCTTCGGGATGCCGAAGAGCAGCACCGAGGTGATGCCCAGCGTGCGCAACTCGGCGACTTCGCGCGCCAGCTGGTCCACGCTCAGTTGCGAGTGGCCGGGCATCGTCTCGATGGCCTTCTCCACGCCGGCTCCTTCCACGAGGAACAGGGGATGGATGAAGTCGGAGACGTGCAGCTGCGTCTCGCGCACGAAGGCGCGCAGCGCGGCGGTGCGGCGTGTGCGGCGGGGCCGCTCGGGCGATCCGGCCTGCGGGGTGGGTGGCGCGGTCACATCCTCGAACATGATTCCTCTCAGGCGGTCGCAGTGCGACTGGAAACGGTACGGATGAGCGCCGCGACGAGTCCGTCGTCGTCGCTGGGATCGGCGATGGCATCCACGGTCACGCCGCACTCGCGCGCGGCGGCGGCGGAGACGGGACCGATGCAGATGATGAGCGGCCGGGCATCGGCCGGGAGCCGGTCGAGGCGCACGCCGGCAGCGGCGAGCCCTTCGACGACGTGCCGCACGGTGGAGGCGCTGGTGAAGGTGATCGCGTCCACGCGGCGGTCGCGCAAGGCGTCCACGATGCCGAGTAAGCCGATGTCCGCCACGGTGCGATACGCCACCGCGGCAGTGACGATCGCCCCGCGGGCGCTGAGGGCGTCCGCGAACTCAGGGCCCGCGAGATTCCCGTGTGGCCACAGCACGCGAGCCCCGGCCTCCACCGGCAGTTCCCGCGCCAGCGCTTCGGCGACGGCACTGCTCGGCTGGAAGTGCACGCGCAGGCCCGCCTCGGCCAGCGCCCGGGCCGTGGCGTTTCCAACAGCCGCCATGCGAAGCGCATCCGGGAATGCGAGGTCGAGCTCGTCGCGCGCGGCGAGCACGGCCCGCACCGCGTTCGCACTGGTGCAGACGAGCCAGTCGAACGCAGCGAGCGCTTCGAGCGCGTCGCGCAACGGCGCGGGATCGTCCGGCGGGAGGATCTCGATGGCCGGCGCAGCGAAGGGAATGGCGCCGGCGGCACGCAGCTTCTCCATGAGGGGCGCTCCCTGCGTTGCCGCGCGCGTCACCACGACGCGCTTGGCTGCGAGCGGGAGCGGATTAGACATCGGTGTGGTCGCCGCCGCCGGTGGCGGCCGCGAGCAGCTCGGCGCCACCGGCGGCCATCAGTGCCTTGGCGACCGACTCGCCAAGTGCCTGGGCCTCGGTGCGCGGTGCCGCGCGTGTGACGCGCACCGCACGGCCGTCGGTCGCACCGACGAGCGCCGAGAGCGTGAGCGTGTTGTCGCTGAGCGTGGCGAACCCGGCGAGCGGCGCGTTGCATCCGGCACCCATCGCGGCGAGGAAGGCGCGTTCGGCCACCGCGCAGGTGCGCGCATCGGGATCGTCGAGCGGGGCGCAGAGGCGCGCGACGTCGGCGTCGTCGGCGTGGGCCTCGATGGCGAGGATGCCCTGCGAGACCGCCGGGAGCATCACGTCCGGATCCAGGCGCTCGGTGACGACGTGCGACCACTCGAGGCGGTCGAGTCCGGCGGCAGCCAGCACGATGGCGTCGTAGTCGCCGCGGTCGAGTTTCGCGAGGCGCGTGTCCACGTTGCCGCGGATGTCGAGGTAGATGAGGTCGGGGCGCAGGGCCTTGAGCTGGCAGGCGCGGCGTGGCGCGCTCGTACCAACCCGCGTCCCCGGCGGTAGCTGCATGAGCGTGCCCTGCTTCGAGACCAGCACGTCACGCGGATCGGCGCGGGTCGTGAAGGCCACGATGCCGAACTCATCGGGCAACGTCGACGGGAGATCCTTGGCGCTGTGCACTGCCAGGCGAATCCGCTTGGCGCGCAACGCTTCCTCGATCTCGGCGACGAAGAGCGAGTTGCGTCCGATCTCGGCGAGCGGACGGTCCTGAATCTCGTCGCCCTTGGTGGAGATGCGTTCGAGGGAAATGTCCAACTGCGGATGGAGCGCGAGCAGCCGGTCCCGCACGTGGTGTGTCTGCCACAGTGCAAGCTTGCTCGCGCGAGTCCCGATGACCAACCGCCTCGAATCCACCGCCACCCCTCCCGATGATGGGGCGAGCCCCATCAGTTGCCGGCCACGGCCGGTCCGGAGGCCACAGCGGCCTCGACACCCCCCAAGATACCGGACCCGTGACGCCTGTGATTCCAATTGTCAGGAGACTCTGACACTTGATGCCGCGGAGCGATCGGCGCCGTGCGGCTCATCGCGTTGCCGCCACGCGAGCCGCGGCCAGTTGGCCCTGAACGATGCAGTCGCCGAGCGCCGCTCCGGCGCGCCACTGTCCGGCCACGAAGACCCCCGGGAGCACCGTTTCGATGCGCTCGGCCGCGCGCAGCACGTGTTCGTGCTCGAGCCCATACTGCGGAATGGCCCGCTCCCACACCTGATGTTGCTGGAAGATCGGTGCGCCCCGCACGCCGAGCAGCAGTCGCAGGTCCTCGAGCGCGCGCGGCAGCACCTCCGGAAGCGAGAGCCGCGCGAGCCCGGGCTGTCGCACGCCGCCGAGGAAGCAGGTGAGGAGCACGTGGCCGGCTGGTGCGCGCCCCTCGAACACGCTCGACGAGAAGATCGCACCGAGCAGGCTCCGCCCTTCCACCGCTGGCATGAGTACGCCGAAGCCGTCGAGGGGATGCGGGACATCGTTCCGACGGAAGCCCAGGGCCAGCGTGGCTACGGAAGGGTACGCGATGCGCGCGATGGCGGCGCAGGCGTCGCCGACCTCCGGCGGCAGACCCACGGCCCCGAGCGCGTGGGCGGGCGTCGCGCACAACACCGCATCGAAGGCACGGACGCCACTGTGCCTGCCGTCGGCCGCGACGCGCCAACCGGAGCCGTGGCGTTCGATGCCCGTCACGTGCGTGGCGAGGCAGAGCGCATCGTCCAGCGCCAGCGCCATCGCCATCGGCAGGGTCTGCAGTCCGCCGGTGAATGACGTGATGCCCTTCTGGCGCACGATGCCCCGCCGCGCCTTCAACTCGCGCACCGCACCCACGAGCAACGACCCATGCTTCCGCTCGGCGTCGTGGAGCATCGGCGTGGCATACTTCACGGAGAGCCACTCTGGGTCGCCGGCGAAGATCCCGGCGATGAGCGGGTTCACGAGGTAGTCGAGGATCTCGTCGTTGAAGCGGCGGCGCACGAGCGCGGCCAGCGACTCGTCGCCGACATCGCGTCGCGCTGGGACGAGCGGTTCGCGGAGCAAGGCAAGCTTCGCACCTGTCGAGAGTGCCGAGCTGGTGGCCAGCGACACCGGGCCCGCGGGCAACGCCACGAGCCGGCCGCCTCGCACGATGTATCGTCGCTTGGCTGCCGGCTGCGTGCCGATGCGTTGCGCGCCGAGCCCCAGCTCGTCAATCAGGGCCTCCAGTGGTGCGGTGGCAGTCAACGAAGTGGGTCCCGCCTCCACGAGCCATCCGTCCCGCTGGATGGTCGTGATGACGCCGCCGACGCGATTGGAGGCCTCGAAGAGCGTGACGTTGGCGCCGCGCGCGCGCAGCGCGAGGGCCGCGCTCAACCCGGTGATTCCGGCGCCGATCACGGCCACGTGCATATCAGCCTCCGGCGACCCAGTCCTGCGGCACGAGCATGGCCGCGAGCGCGGCTTCGATCGAGCCTGGCTGGACAGGCGTCGGCGCGGGCCACGCCGCCACCGGCGGCAAGGACATCAGCACGCTCTCGGTGCGCGCGCCCGTCTGCAGGCCAAAGAGCGTGCCGCGATCGTGCAGGAGATTGAACTCCACGTACCGCGCCCGGCGGAAGAGCTGCAGCGCCCGGTCGCGCTCGGTGTACGGCTCGTCCCGGTGCTCTCGTACGAGCGGGGCGTAGGCCGACTCCAGCAGGCGCCCCACCCGATCCACGAAGCGGTGCAGCGTCGCGGCGTCCATGCCGAACGGTTGCTCGGTCGGGCGCACATGGTCGAAGAAGATCCCACCCACGCCGCGCGCCTCATTGTCACGATGCGGGTTGCGGAAGTACGCGTCGCACCGGGCCTTGTACTCGGGGTAGATCGCCGGGTTGAACCCGTCGCAGGCGCGCTTGAGTACGCCATGGAAGTGGCGCGCATCCTCGGAAATGGGATGCATCGGCGTGAGATCCATTCCGCCACCGTACCAGGCATCGCGGAGGTTTCCCTCCGCGTCCGAGAGCTCGAAGTAGCGCACGTTGAGATGCACCGTCGGCACCTTGGGCGACCGCGGGTGCGCCACGACGCTCACGCCGGTGGCGAAGAAGTGCGGTGTGGAGCCGGCGGAGAGGTGGACGCCCAGTCGCACGGCGGCCTCGGGCGGCAGCGGGCCCTCCACCAGCGCGCGGTTCACGCCCGCCTTCTCGAAGACCCTGCCGTCCGCCAGCAGGCGCGACTGTCCACCGCCTCCACCGGTACGTTCCCACACGGACTCCACGAGGCTCGAGCCATCGAGCGACTCGAACATCGCCGTGATGACGCCGTGCAGTTCGGCGGTCCAGCGCGCCATCTCCTCACGCTGGGAGGCGCCGGCGCGCGCCGCGACGGCGGTCATCTCGGCGCCTCGGTGGCCGGTGCGCGTGCGGACTCCGCCCGCGAATCCCAGGCCTGCACGGCGTCAACGAATGCGCGGGCGTGATCCACCGGGATGTCCGGGAGGATGCCGTGCCCGAGATTCGCGATGTACCCGGGTCGGTCGAAGGCGCCGAGCATGGCCTGTGTGCGCTCGCGGATCACGGCCGGGGCGGCGTAGAGCGTGGTCGGATCGAGGTTGCCCTGGAGCGCCGTGCCAGCGCCGTCGGCCACGCCGCGGGCCCACGCGGCGTCGGTGTGCCAGTCCACGCCAAGCGCGTCGCAGCCGGTGGCGTCGGCGATCTCGCTCAACGCCCAGCCGGCACCGGGCGCGAAGCAAATCACCGGCACGCCGGATGTCTTGGCGATCCTGGCGGCGCGCGCGAGGTACGGGAGCGCGAACTCGCGATACTCGCGCGGCCCGAGCGAGCCCGACCACGAATCGAAGATCTGCAGCGCCTGCGCACCGGCCGCCGCCTGCGCCACCAGAAAGCGCCCCACGTTGTCGGCGAGACGCCCCAAGAGGGCATGTGCGAAGGCCGGCTCGGCGAACAGCGCCCGCTTGGCAATCGCGAACGACTTCGTGCCTCGGCCCTCGGTCATGTAGGCGAAGAGCGTCCACGGTGCACCGGCGAATCCGATCAGGGGCACGCGCCCGTTCAGGGCGCGTCGCGTCAGGCGCAGCGCATCGAGATGGTATCGGAGGCCTTCCTCCGGCTCGACATCGCGCAGGCGCGCCAGGTCGGCCATGCTGCGCACCGGATCGGAGAACTGCGGGCCAACGCCTTCGTCCACTGAGAGGTCCATCCCCATCGCGGCAGGAATGACGAGGATGTCGGAGAAGATGATTGCCGCGTCCACGCCGAGGATGTCCACTGGCTGGAGTGTGACTTCGGCCGCCAGCTCCGGCGTGCGGCACATGGTGAGGAAGTCAGACCGTCGGCGCACGGCCCGATACTCGGGGAGGTAGCGCCCCGCCTGACGCATCATCCAGACCGGGGGACGGTCGACGGGTTCGCGCCGCAGGGCGCGCAGGAAGCGATCGTTCACGACGGGACCTCGGGAGCGGCTGACGCGGTCCGGCGCTTCGTGCGCAGTCGGGCCAGTGACGAGGGAATCTAGCGGCGAGACGCGCTGCGGAACGCGGTGCTCCCTCGGCTGTCACGACCCCGTGACGCCATGCCTGCGCCGGGGGGCACTGGCGCCCGTCCACCCAATATATTACTATGTAGTCATATATGAGCCTGGTCGCCGCGGTCCTCGCCATTCTCGTCGGTATCACCCTCGGCCTGCTTGGCGCGGGTGGCTCGATCCTCACGGTGCCCGTCGTGGTCTTCGCCCTCGGCGTGGATCCGCGCACGGCCATCGTGATGAGCCTGCCCATTGTCGGCGGCGCTGCCGCGGTCGGGGTCGTGGGGCATTGGCGGAGCCGGAACGTGGATTTCCGCGTGGCAGTGCCTTTCGGCATCGCCGCCATGGTCGGGGCATTCGGGGGCGCGAAGCTCGCGCATTTCCTCAGCGGCAATGCGCAGCTGATGCTGCTCGCCGTCGTCATGCTCGGCGCCGCGGCGTCGATGTTCCGGAATGCCGGGCTTCCCGGGTACGTCGCCGAGGAACCGCGGCCGCTCGGTCCACTCCTGCTCGTCGTCGGCGCCTCCACGGGGCTGCTCACTGGGCTCGTCGGCATCGGCGGCGGATTCCTGCTCGTGCCGGCGCTGGTCGTCCTCGCCGGTGTGCCCATGCGCATGGCGGTGGGGACCTCGCTCTTCGTCATCGTCCTCAACACCGTCGCGGGCTACGCCGGTTATCACGGCTCGGTGGACGTGCCTTGGGCCACCGTCGCGTGGTTTGCCGGGGCCACGGCGATCGGCATCGTGATCGGGACCTCACTGGCCTCGCGCGTACCACAGGCCGCGCTCAAGCGCGCCTTCGCGCTGCTGCTCGTAGCCATCGCGGCGCTGCTCATCTGGAAGACCATTTCGACTTTCTGACTTCAGGAGAACCGATGTTCCTCAAGCGCTTCTATGACGACGGCCTCGCACAGGCCTCCTATCTCATCGGCTGCGCTGCCACCGGCGAGGCCGTGGTGATTGACGCCAATCGCGACATCCAGCAGTATCTCGACGCCGCGGCGGCGGAGAAGCTGCGCATCACACACGTCACCGAGACCCACATCCACGCCGACTACGTGTCGGGCTCGCGCGAACTCGCGAAGCACACCGGCGCGCAGCTGCTGCTCTCGGCCGAGGGCGGGCGGGACTGGCAGTACGCCTTCGCCAAATCGGACGGCGCGACGCTCATCCGCGATGGCGATGTGATCCGGGTGGGCAACATCCACATTGCGGTGATGCATACGCCCGGGCACACCCCCGAGCACCTCTCCTTCGTGGTGACGGACACGGCCGGAGCGAACGAGCCGATGGGCATCGTCAGCGGCGACTTCGTGTTCGTGGGTGACGTGGGCCGTCCGGACCTGCTCGAGAAAGCGGCGAAGGTCGCCAATACCATGGAAGCCGGCGCACGCACGCTCTTCCGTTCGCTCGAGCGCTTCCGCGCCCTGCCCGATTACCTCCAGGTGTGGCCCGGCCATGGCGCCGGCTCGGCCTGCGGCAAGTCGCTGGGCGCGGTGCCGAGCTCGACCGTGGGCTACGAGAAGCGATTCAACTGGGGCGTGGGCACCACGAACGAGCAAGACTTCGTTGCGATGGTGCTGGCCGGCCAGCCGGAGCCGCCGCTGTACTTCGCCGAGATGAAGCGCATCAACCGCGACGGCCCGCCGATCCTCAACGGTTTCGCCCGGCCGGCGCGCGGTGACTTGGCGGCACTCGAACGTGCGCTGGCCAGCGACGCGGCGGTCGTCGACCTCCGGCCCGCCGCCGACTTCGCAGGCGGCCACGTGCCCGGCACGCTCAACATCCCGCTCAACAAGAGCTTCTCCACCTGGGCCGGCTGGCTCGTGAAGTACGACCAGCCGATCCACCTCATCGGCGGAGCGGACGAGGTCACGCGGGCGGTGCGCGAGCTCGCAATGATCGGGCTCGACGCCGTGACATCGTGGTTCGATGCGTCGGTGGTCACGGAGTGGGCGCGAGCGGGCAAGGCGGTCGGCACGGTGGACAAGACCGACGCCACGTCGCTGGCGCCACGGTTGGCGCGGGGCGAGGTCACCGTCCTCGACGTGCGGAACCGCACGGAGTTTGCGGCGGGGCACCTGCCCGGCGCGCTGCACATCCCGGTGGGGTACCTGGGCGAGCGACTGGCGGAGATCCCGCGCGACAAGCCGATCATCGTGCAGTGCCAGAGCGGCGCGCGCTCGGCGATCGCAACGTCGGTGCTGCAGCGGCTGGGCGTGACCAACGCGACGGACCTGATGGGCGGCTTCGTTGCGTGGCGTGACGCAGGGCTGGATGTGGTGCGCGAGACCGACACGGTGGAGGTGTGAGATGGCGCCCAAGGCGATGTCTCCAGCGTTGATGCAGGAGCTGTCCGAACGCTTCAAGGCCCTCGGCGAGCCAGCCCGGCTGCAACTGCTGATGGCGCTCCGCGGCGGCGAGATGTCGGTGGGCGAGTTGGTGGAGTCCACGGGACTCGGCCAGGCGAATGTGTCGAAGCACCTCCAGCAGTTGCACGCGTGCGGCTATGTCTCGCGGCGCAAGGAAGGAACGTTCGCGTACTACGCGATCGCCCACGCCGATGTGTTCGTGCTCTGTGACGTGATGTGCGGGCGGATCGAGCAGGAGCAACGCGCGCGGGGGGCGGCGCTGCGCGGTCGCGCACACAGCGTTCACACGTGAGCACGTTCGAAGGGGCCATGCCGCTGGCGGCGCTCGGACTGCTGCTGGCACTCAAGGTGATGGTCTCGGCGTGGGCAATCCATCTGGTGCGGCGGAATGCCTCCTGGGTGGACGTGGGCTGGGCGACGACGCTGGGCCTGCTGGCGGCGCTCTACGCGGCGCTGGGGAGCGGCTACGGCCCGCGACGGCTGCTCGTGGCGGTGGTGGTCGGCGTGTGGAGCCTGCGGCTCACGCTGCACCTGCTGCACCGCGTACTCGCTGAGCCCGAGGATCCGCGCTACGCCGAGATGCGCGCGCGCTGGGGCGGCAACCTGCGGGTGAAGTTCTTCGTGCTCTTCCTCGGGCAAGGAGTGCTCGACGTGATCCTCGCGCTGCCCTTCCTCTTCGCGGCCGTGGATCCCTCGCCCACGTTGCATCCGGTGACCATCGCAGGGGCATTCCTGGCGATCGGAGCGATGATGGGCGAGGCCACGGCCGATGCGCAGCTCCGGGCCTTCAAGGCCAGCCCACTCAGCAAGGGACAGGTCTGCCGCGTGGGGCTCTGGGGCTGGTCGCGGCACCCGAACTATTTCTTCGACTGGCTGGTGTGGTGCGGTTTCGCGCTGCTCGGCATCGCTTCGCCCTGGGGCTGGCTGGGGCTGATCGGGCCGGTGCTCATGCTGTACTTCCTCACGCGCGTGACCGGGATCGCCGCCACCGAGGCGCATGCGTTGAAGTCGCGCGGCGAGGCGTATGCGCGGTATCAGCGGGAAGTGAGCGCGTTTGTGCCTTGGCCTCCTCGTCGGTAACTGCCTTGCCACAGAGGCACAGAGACACAGAGGGCATCCGCGGCCCGCGACTGGCTCGCTGTTCCCAGGAAAAAGGGATTTGAAGGGGACGCTGCGGCGATCGCGCACACGAATCCCTCTGTGCCCCTGTGCCTCTGTGGCAAAGCAGTTCGCTATCTTTCGCGGATGCGAGGAAGCCGATTTTTCCCTCTGGTATCCGCCACACTGCTCGCCTGCGGCGAACCGATCCGCGGCGTGGTGATGGACGACCCCGAACCAGCGCCGGCGCTCACACTCACGGCCTTCGATGGCACACGCTTTGCCCTGGAGAATGAGAAGGGCAAGCTCGTCCTGCTCTACTTCGGGTATACCCATTGCCCCGACGTCTGCCCCACCACCATGGGTGACTGGGCGCGGGCCAAGCGGGCGCTGGGGGAGCGTGCCGAGCGCGTGCGGTTCGTGTTCGTGAGCATGGATCCCGATCGCGATACGCCCGAGCTCGCCCTGGGCTATGCACGGCAGTTCGATGCCGCGTTCCTCGGCCTGAGCGGAACCACCGAGGAGATCGAGGCGCTGAAGAAGGCGTGGAGCATCGCTGCGTATCCCGAGGGGGATCCGCGGTCGCGCGATTACACGGTGGCGCATCCCGCCCACACCTTCGTCGTGGATCGACAGGGGCGGCTGCGTGTTCTCTTTCCCCCGGGAGTGCGTGGTGAGGAATTGGCAGCGGATCTTCGGAAGTTGCTGTAGCGCGTTGGTCGTGGCCTGCGGGGCGCGGCAGGACGCGGCGCCGCCGGGCAGCGTCATTACGGTGCGGGACGCCTGGGCGCGCAGCGCCGACAGTGGCGCGATGACGGCGGTGTATTTCACCCTCGCCAACACTGGCGAGATCAGTGACACCCTCGCCGCGGTCGCCAGCCCGGACGCCGAGCTCACGGAAATGCATATCTCCACCCAACACGGCGGAATGATGCATATGTCGCCGGTGACGTCGTTGCCGGTCCCGGCAGTGGATAGTGTGATGTTTCGTCCGTTGGGGGCTCATGTGATGCTCACCCGGGTACGGAAACCACTGGCAGTCGGGGATTCGGTGTCGCTCCATCTGACGTTCGTGTCGGGGCAGGCCGTGGAGGTACGGGCTGGTGTCCGGCAGCCGTAGCCTCGCGGTGGGGTTGGTCGTCCTCGTGGTGGGCTCGCTCACCTGGTGGACGTGGCCCCGACCGTCGGTCGTGATCCGCATCGCCCCGGGCGGTGTGGCCACGGTGGGCGGCGCTTCGCTTCCCGAGACGTTGTTCGTGAAGGCACGCGGTCGCAGTACGGTGGTGCGGGTAATCAACAGCGATACGATCCGTCACCAAATGGCGCTCTTCGGCGCCGCCGCCGGCGAGACGCGGGACTTCACGATCGCCTATCCAGGCACCTACGGCGGTGTCTGTTCGACCCACCCGAGCGGCAACCTCACGTACGTGGTGCAATGAACACTTCCGCGCGCCTCCTCCGATTGATCGCCCTGGCCCTGTTCACGCAGGGCCTGCTGGTGTCACGGAGTGCGGCGCAGGACGCGGACCCGAATGCCGTGCGTGGTGCGGCGAGCGTGGTCACGCCGATCGCCGGCGCGCCGCCATCCTTCCGCGCGCCGGAACCCTGCCCGCTCGACGACCCCTCCTGCGTGCCGCCCACGGTGGCGCGCGAGTTCCGCGGGCTGTGGATCGCGTCCGTGGGCAACATCGACTGGCCGTCGCGCCCCGGCCTTCCCCCCGACTCGGCGCGCGCCGAACTGCGGGCATTGCTCGATCGCGCGAAGGCGAGCGGGCTGAATGCCGTCATCTTCCAGGTGCGTCCGGCGGGCGATGCGCTGTACGCGTCGGAGCTGGAGCCGTGGTCGGAATACCTCACCGGGCAGGAGGGCGCCGCCCCGCGCCCGTGGTGGGACCCGCTCCGATTCGCCGTGGACGAAGCGCACAAGCGCGGCCTCGAGCTGCACGCCTGGTTCAATCCCTACCGCGCGCGCCACACCTCGGCCAAGGGGCCGCACTCGCGCGGCCACATGACGCTGGCCCAGCCCTCGCTGGTGCGTCGCTATGGGCGGCAGGAGTGGATGGATCCGGGCGACGTGCGCGTGCGCCAACACACGATCCGCGTGATCCTCGACGTCGTGCGCCGCTACGACATCGATGGCGTGCACATTGACGATTACTTCTATCCGTACAAGGAACGCGATCGCCGCGGGCAGAACATCCCGTTCCCCGACGACGCCACCTACGCGCGCTACCAACGCAGCGGCGGCACGCTCGATCGCGACGACTGGCGCCGCGAGAACGTGAACCTGCTGGTGCGCGATCTCTATCGCAGCATCCACGAAGTGAAGCCCTGGGTGAAGTTCGGCGTGAGCCCCTTCGGCATCTGGCGCCCGGGCTTCCCGGAATCGGTGGTGGGCTTCGACGCCTACAGCGAGCTCTACGCCGACGCGCGCAAGTGGTTGCAGGAAGGCTGGCTCGACTACTTCTCGCCGCAGCTCTACTGGCCGGTGCAGCAGGTGGGCCAGGAGTATCCGGTGTTGCTGCGCTGGTGGGCGGAGCAGAACGCCTTCGGCCGCCACCTCTGGCCCGGCAACTACACGAGCAAGGTGGGCGAGCGCTCGCGCACTGCTTGGCGCACGCCGGAGATCGAACACCAGATCCGCGTCACGCGCGCCGAGGCCGGTGCCTCGGGCAACGTGCACTTCTCGGCGAAGGCCTTCCTCGAGGATCGCGATTCGCTGGCGACGCGGCTCTCGCGCACGGTGTACGACCTGCCGGCGCTGGTGCCGGCATCGCCGTGGATGAAGGTGGAGCCGCACGCCGAGCCCACGATCGAGATCCGTCGGTCCAACAGCGGGGCGTACACGGCGCGACTCACGGCAGCCAACGGTGAGGCGCCGCGGTGGTGGCTCGTGCAGACGCGGCGTGGTGACGGCATCTGGTACTCGACCGTGATTCGCGGCACCGTGCGCGAGCTCTCCCTGCCGGCCGCGGCCGATCGCGTGGCTGTGCGCGCCGTTGATCGCGCCGCGGTGGAAGGGCCGATGGTTGTGATGCGGGTGCGCTGAGCTTTTCCTGTGCGCGGTCGGTCGGGGCACAACACGCCCCCGAGCCTCCGGGGTGAGACAGGTCGGCTCGGGGGCGTGTTGAGCCCCGCCCTAACCCACGCATCGCCATTGACCTCCCCCGCATCCCGCATCGTCCCGCATCCGGGTCCCGCTCCCCGTTCCGCAGGGCACCCCGCACCGAAGTACGCTCGAATGGGCAGAAGGCCCCGGCGAACCTTTCGCCGGGGCCTTCTGACCTCTTGTCGCCTCCGTCCTACATCTTGCTTCGCAGATACCGCTCGTAGGCCTTCATCATCTCTTCCACTTCAAACGGGAACCCTGACGTCCCGCCACCCGCCATCCGCTCCACGCGCAACGTCTGCGTGTGCGTCTGGCCCTCGACCGTGAGCGACACCATGTACGTGCCGGGCTCGGCCACCGGTGCGCCGCCGCCGAAGAATCCGCCACCGCCGCCGCCGGTCATGCCGGTCGCGCGGAGAATGTCGAACAACGTGGACTGGTCGAGTCCCATGGCTGCGCCCTGTCCGCCGGCACCGCCAGGCCCACCCGGCCGCCCACCCGCAGGCGGTGTGCGCGGAGGGGCCTGCTCGGCCGGACGCTCAACGAACACGCCGGGCTGCGCACCGCCGCCGCCACCACCGCCCCCGCCGAAGCCGAACGCACGGGCCATCGCCTGCATGCCCGTGGTTCCACCGGCGAGATTGCGACGGATCATATCCACCGCCGGCTTCGGGATCGTGCCTGCGGCCTCGACGGAATCGAGCACCGCGATCACCCGACGCGCCTGCAGGATCGAATCGCGCAGCGCCGCACCCTGCAGCGCCGGACGCGGGGCCGGCCGTCCATTGAAGCTCCAGGTCACCTTGTGCAGTCCGGGCCCGCCCTGCCCGGTGAGCGACTGCAGCGTGTCGCCCTTGGCGTCGTGGATCACCACCCGCACCGGGCCCACGCTCTTGCTCAGGCGATACCAGATATCCGCGCCGTACTGCGGGCTCGGTGCCTGGAACACCATGTTGCCGGTGGAATGGCCCTCCATCGGCGGCTCGCCCCACTGGATGCCCGTGCGCGGCGCGTAGAGATGCGCCGTGGTCGTGATGGCACCGCCCTGCTGCTGCAGCGGCGCGATGTCCACGATCCATATGGAGCGGCCGTGCGTGCCGGCAATCAGCTCGGCGTCGCGCGGATGGATCTGCAGGTCGTGCACGGGCGTGTTCGGCAGCCCGGTCATGAACTTCTGCCAGGTCTCGCCGCGGTCGCCCGACACGTAGGCGCCCACATCGGTGCCCACGAACAACAGGTTCGCGTTCCGCAGGTCCTCACGGATCACGTGCACGAAGTCCGGACCGCCGCGCGGCAGGCCGCCGGCGATGGACCGGAAGCTGCGTCCCGCGTCCTCGGTGACGAGCACGTAGGGCGTGAAATCACCGCGACGGTGATTGTCGTAGGTCACGTAGAACCGATCCACATTGTGCTTGGACGGTTCGATGCGCGACACGTACGTCCCGGCCGGCACCCCGCGCACGTTCGCGGTGAGCTCCGTCCAGGCGCCGCCGTCGTTCTGCGAGATCCACAGGCGGCCGTCGTCGGTGCCGGCGTAGAGCAGGCCGGCCTTGAGCGGGCTCTCGTTCAGCGAGACGATCGTGCCGAAGAGCTCGGCGCCCGTGGCATCGCGGGTGATGCCGCCGGTGGTGCCCGTCTGCGACATCGAGACGGCGATCTTCATCGGGTCGGCGTACGACAGGTCGGGCGAGATCGGGAACATGTTGTCGCCGCGCTGCACCGACTTCATCACGCGGTTGGACCCCATGTACATCACCGACGGATTGTGCGGCGAGAGGAAGAACGGCGTGTTCCAGTTCCACCGCAGCGTCATGTCAATGGAATCGGCACGCTGCTGCGCGCGCAGTGCGTCCACCTGCCGACGCATCGCGGCGCTCATCGGCCGCGTGGTGTCGCCGCGGATCACCATGATGGAATCTTCCCACTTCATGTACGTGGGCCGATAGTTCGGCTTCTGGAGGCCGGTGCGCTGGCCCGCCGAGACGATGTAGCGCCCGATGTTGCCACCCTGCGACTCCCCGTAGATGATGTTCGGGTCGGTGGGGTCCTGGGCGGTGACGAAGCCGTCGCCACCATTGAACGTGAACCACATCGCGTTGGTGATGGGCCCCTGGCGGCGACGCGACGGGCCGCACCACGAACCGTTGTCCTGCAGGCCGCCGCAGACGCGGTAGGGCACGGCCATGTCGTACGAGACGTTGTAGAACTGCCCGATGGCGAACGTGTTCGGGAAGATGTAGTTGCCACCGTTGTCGAACGTGATGCCGATGCCGCCATCGTTGCCCATGATGTGGCGGTTGGGCTGGTTCGGGTCGATCCACTGCGCGTGATGGTCCACGTGCAGGCCGATGGTGGAGTTGCGGGCGTTCTTGCCGCCCTCATCCGACACCTTCACCGGCGTGGACGAGAACCACACGCGGTCGGGGTTGGTGGGATGCACGCGCACCTGCGAGTAGTAGAAGGGGCGCACGTTGTCGGGCGCGGTGCGCTCCCAGGTGCGGCCGCCATCGGCGGAGCGATACAACCCGCTCGGGCGCTCTTGCGCGCGCGAGCCGGCTGCCGGACGCGGGTTCGGCGCCGTGTCGGCCTCGACCATCGCGTACATGATCTGCGGGTTGGACGGTGCGATCGCGACTTCGATGCGACCCTTCATCGTCGCCGGGAACCCGCCGCCGGTCACTTCGGTCCAGTTCTCGCCGCCATCTTCCGAGCGCCAGAGGGCCGAGCCGCGGCCGCCGGACTGGAGGAAGTAGGGGCCGCGGAGGCGGTGATAGCTCGCCGCGTAGAGGATGTTCGGGTTCGTCGGGTGGATGTCCACGTCAACGAAGCCGGTGGTGTCGTTGATGAACTTCTTGAGCTGCCAGGTGGCGCCACCATCGGTGGTCTTGTAGAGCCCGCGCTCACGGTTCGGACGCCAGGCGGCGCCGAGGGCGGCCACCCACGCGACGTTGGGATTGGTCGGATGCACGATGATGCGTCCGATGTGCTCCGTCTCGCGGAGACCCATGAACGTCCAGGTCATCCCGCCGTCGGTGGACTTGAAGACGCCGCCGCCTGGGGAGATGGAGTTGCGCGAGTTCGGTTCGCCGGTGCCGAGGTAGATGACGTTCGTGTCGCTCGGGGCGATGGCGAGGTCACCGGTGGAGGCGATCCCGTAGTTGTCGAAGACCGGGCGGAAGGTGACGCCGCCGTTCGTGGTCTTCCAGACGCCGCCGGCGGCGGCCGCCACGAAGAAGGTCGTGCTGGGCGAGGGAATGCCCTCGATGTCGGTGATGCGGCCGGACATGTTGGCCGGGCCGATGTTGCGCCAGCGGAGCCCGTCGATGACCGATTGGTCGATCGTCTGGGCGGTGGCAGAGGTCGCCGCGAGAGCGGCGGCGCTGCCGAGGACCGTGAGGAGCCTTGTCGCGCGCATAGATGGAAATGGGTTGTGGGAGTGCCTGTAGGGGGCCGATAACATACGCCCCTAGTCTGAGCGGCGTTGGAACGAGAGGGAGGAGCGAGGAGCGCGGGGGAGGAGCGAGGGGGGAGGGCGGAGGGATGAGGGATGAGGGATGAGGGAGGAGGGATGAGGGTACAGGACTCGCGGTACGGGTGGCAGATTTCGGGGACACTACCGCTAGGAGATGTACATGGCTG
>JANJUF010000059.1 GCA_024710705.1 Gemmatimonadaceae bacterium
TTCCTCGCGCGGCTCGGGCACGCGGTGCCGGCTTCGAGCCTGGAGCGCGACTTCGGCCAGCCGCACCGGCGCGATCCGGCCCTGGTGCCGATGTTCACCCGCATCTATGCCGATCCGCAGGCGCACTGGGCCGAGTACGCCCTGTGCGAGCAGCTGGTCGACATCGAGGAGAGCTTCCAGCTCTGGCGCTTCCGGCACATGAAGACGGTCGAGCGCATCATCGGCTACCGCCGCGGCACCGGCGGTTCCTCCGGCGTTGGCTTCCTCAAGCAGGCGCTGGAACTGACCTTCTTCCCGGAGCTGCTGGAAGTGCGCACCCAGCTCGGCTGAGCGCGGCGCGCTGGGCGGTGGATGCGCCCCGGCCTGCCGCGTTTGCTAGCATCCCCGGTCCATCGTCCTTCGGGGAGACGCTGCATGAGCCATGCCACCACCACGATCCAGCCGCCGCGCGGCTGGGTGTTCCGCGCCCTCGATGCGGTCGAGCGCGTCGGCAACAAGCTGCCCGATCCGGCCGTGCTGTTCCTGCTGCTGATGGTGATCGTCTGGGCCATCTCCTGGCTGCTGTCGGGTGTGGAGTTCAGCGAGATCGACCCGCGCAGCGGCGAGCCGATCCGCGTGCTCAACCTGCTCGATGGCAGCGCGTTGACCGGCTTCATGGCCAAGATGGTCAATACGTTCGTGACCTTCCACCCGCTCGGGGTGGTGCTGGTGGCGATGCTGGGCCTGGGCGTGGCCGAGCACACCGGCTTCATCAGCGCCGCCTTGCGCAAGATGCTGTCGGTGACGCCGAAGGCGCTCCTGACCCCGATGCTGGTTGGGGTGGGCGTGCTCAGCCACGTCGCGGTCGATGCCGGCTATGTGCTGGTGATTCCGCTCGGCGCGGTCATCTTCTACGCCGCCGGCCGCCATCCGCTGGCCGGCATCGCGGCGGCGTTCGCCGGCGTCTCGGGCGGCTTTTCAGCCACCTTCTTCATCCCCTCCAGCCTGGATCCCTTGCTTGCCGGCCTGACCCAGGTCGCGGCCAACCTGGTCGATCCGTCGGTCAAGATCAATCCGCTCAACAATTACTTCTTCACCACCGCCTCGACCTTCCTGATCATCGCCATCGGCTGGTTCCTCACCGACAAGGTGATCGAGCCGCGCCTCAAGGCCACCGCGGTGGACGGCGACGCCTCGCAGATGCCGAGCATGGAGGCGCTCGCGCCGGCCGAGTCGCGCGGCCTGCTGGCCGCCCTCGGCAGCATGGCGCTGGCGGCCCTGCTGTTCGTGCTGACCCTGCTGCCCGAGACCTCGCCCTGGGCCGCGCCGGCGGATCAGGTGGCCGAAGGCCAGCACCGCCTGTTGGTCGGCGCCGCACCGGTGATGCAGTCGATCGTTGCGCTCATCTTCGTCTTCTTCCTCATCCCCGGCATCGTCTACGGCTATGTGGCGGGTTCGGTGAAGACCCACCGCGACATCATCGCCGGCATGAGCAAGGCGATGAGCGGCATGGGCTACTACATCGTCATGGCCTTCTTCTGCGCCCAGTTCATCTACGCCTTCGGGCAGTCGAACATCGGCGTGCTGCTGGCGATCAAGGGCGCCAACTTCCTGCAGGCCATGGGCTTTCCCATGGCGGTGAACCTGATCGGCATCGTGCTGCTCTCGGCCTCGGTCAACCTGCTGGTCGGCTCGGCCTCCGCCAAGTGGGCCCTGATCGGCGCGATCATGGTACCGATGCTGATGCAGCTGGGGGTCTCGCCCGATTTCACCCAGGCCGCCTACCGCGTCGGCGACTCCTCGACCAACATCATCACCCCGCTCTTGCCGTATTTCCCGCTGATCGTGGTGTTCTGCCAGCGCTACGTGAAGTCCAGCGGCATCGGGACGCTGGTGGCGCTGATGCTGCCGTACTCGGTGGCGCTGCTGGCGCTGTGGACGACGTTCCTGCTGGCGTACTGGAAGCTGGGGTTGCCGTTGGGGCTGGGGGCGACGTACACCTACCCCTGAGGCGGCAACGGCCTGGCGGCCTCCTGCGTAAGCCTCGTCACACCCCCCACCTCGGCGCACCGCGCGAATCGCGGCGCAACTCATCGCGGGAGCTTGCAGATGACGCGGAGCATGGTTCGTGTGGCGATGGCAACGGTGGCAACCAGTACTCTGCTCTGGGGAGCCTGGAGTTACGGCGCGCAGTCGGCGTCCGCCGGCACGACGATCCATCGCGACGAAGACGACATCGCGGGCGTGGTGACGGGAGCCAACGGCCCAGAGGCCGGCGTGTGGGTGATCGCCGAGACCTCCGACCTGCCCACGAAGTTCGCCAAGATCGTCGTCACCGATGAGCAGGGTCGCTACCTTATCCCCGACCTCCCGCAGGCCACCTACAGCATCTGGGTGCGCGGCTACGGACTCGTGGACTCGCCGAAGCAACGCGCCGAGCCTGGCACCACGCTCAGCTTGCGCGCGACACCGGCGCCGAACGCCCGTGCCGCGGCGCAGTACTACCCGGCCGGATACTGGTACTCGATGCTGCGGGTACCGTCCGCCAGCGAGTTCCCTGGCACCGGGCCGGATGGGAACGGGATCGGCACCAACATCAAGAGCCAGGAAGAGTACGTCCGCCTCGTGAAGAACGGCTCCTGCTTGGGCTGCCACCAAATGGGGAGCGAGGGCACCCGGCAGCTGCATCCGGCGCTCGGCAACTTCGATTCCCACGTGCAGGCCTGGGAGCGGCGCATGGCGTCGGGACAGGTCGGTGGGGCGATGATGGGGGCACTGAACTTCATGGGTGCCCCGCGCACGCTGCGGATGTTTGCCGACTGGACGGAGCGGATCGCCGCCGGCGAGGTCCCGCCTGCCCCGCCCCGCCCGCAAGGGCTCGAGCGCAACGTCGTCATCACCATGTGGGACTGGGCCGATCCGAAGGCCTACCTGCACGACCTCGTCTCCACGGACCGTCGCAATCCGACCGTGAACGCTGGCGGCCCGCTCTACGCCGTGCTCGAAGCCAGCGCGGACTATCTGCCGGTGCTGGATCCCAAGACGCATACCGCGAGCCGCATCCCCGTCACCGTCCGCGACCCGAACACCCCACGCGCGGCACCGGCGCAGGTCAACGTGCCCTCTCCCTACTGGGGCAGCGAGGCCATCTGGGACAGCCGCGCGAACGTGCACAATCCCATGCTCGACGGCCTCGGCCGCGTCTGGCTCACCGCGCGCGTGCGTCCGGCGGACAACCCGGCGTACTGCAAGCAAGGCTCGGATCACCCATCGGCCAAACTCTTCCCGCTCAACAGCTCGGGCCGCCACCTCGCCGTGTACGATCCGCGCACCCAGCAGCTCAAGCACATCTCCACCTGCTACGGCACGCATCACCTGATGTTCGCCGAGGACGCCAACAACACGTTGTGGATGAGTGGGGGCGGTCCGGTGGTGGGCTGGTTCAACACCAAGCTCTGGGACGAGACGGGCGATGAGGAGCGCGCCCAGGGCTGGACCGCGCTGGTCCTCGACTTCAACGGCAACGGCCGTCGCGACGACTACGCCGAGCCGAACGCGCCGGTGGATACGACCAGGGACCGTCGCTTCCATCCCGGCCAGTACGGCGGCGGCGCGTATGCACTCGCGCCGGCGCCGGACGGCTCGATCTGGGGCACCACGTTCGGGTTTCCCGGTGCCGTCATCCGTCTGACCCCCGGCGCGAACCCGCCGCACACCTCGTTGACGGAAGTCTACGAAGTGCCGTGGAACAACCCGGCGGTGGCGAACCAGGGCTTCTCCCCGCGCGGTGGCGATGTGGACCGCAACGGCGTGTACTGGGCGGCCTTGGCGAGCGGGCACATGGCCAGTTTCGATCGCCGCAAGTGCCGCGGGCCGCTGAACGGCCCCACCGCCACCGGCCAACACTGTCCCGAGGGTTGGACCTTCTACGCCGAACCCCTGCCACAACTCGGCAACGTCGCCAGCGCCGGCAGCGGCGAAGGCAGCTACTACACCTGGGTGGACCAGTTCAACACGCTCGGACTCGGCGCCAATGTGCCGATCAATACCGGGAACCAGTCCGAAGGGCTGCTCGTGCTCAAGGACGGCCAGTGGGTGGTCCTGCGCGTCCCGTATCCGATGGGGTTCTATACCAAGTGGTTGGACGGACGCATTGACGATCCAAGCACCGGATGGAAGGGGCGCGGGCTGTGGGCCTCGATCAGCACCCGTGCGCCCTTTCATATGGAGGGCGGCAAGGGGACCACGAGCAAGGCGATCCAGTTCCAGCTTCGGCCGGATCCGCTGGCGCGGTGACGGGCGAGTGTCGCCCTCGGCGAGCGCGCAGGTACGCGTTGATCGCCCGCGAGGTTCCGTCGCGGACGATCAACGCCGCCTGAACTCCCGCCTCTTCCCCGGCGAGTTCGTGGTCATCCTCGGGCCCTCTGGCAGCGCCCAGCCACCCGAGGGCTGTCCCCCGGCAGGTCCAGCGCGCACCTTCCAAGGGTCACCACTTCGCGCGAGGGCGTCACGGTGCAGATCCTTGCTGGAATCGCATTGGGCTTCGCGTTGCTGGGAACGATCTTCCTGGCACTCGCCGCCCGCGCGTGGAAGCGGCGGCAGTGGATGGGCACGGCCAGCCGCACCGGCGGTGGCGCGCTCTTTCTCTCCTTGGCCGCGCTCGCCGCAACGCTGGGCCTGTCCACGCAGGGCTACCGCGGGCTCACCCAGGAGGAAGTCGCGCTCACCGTCACGACCGTGCCCACCGGGCCGCGCGCCTTCCAGGCGTTCCTGGAGTTTCCCGACGGACGGGATACCACCGTGACCGTGCTGGGCGACCAACTGCTCGTGGATGCGCACATCCTGAAGTGGCACTACCTGGGCAACGTGATTGGCTATCACACCCAATACGAACTTGACCGGGTGACGGGCCGCTACGTGGACCTCGAGGAGGAGCGGACCATGCCGCGGACCGTGCATTCGCTGAAGGTGGACAAGCCGTTCGATCTCTTCGATCTCGCGCGGCGGCACCTCTGGCTTCGGTTCCTGGTGGATACCGAATACGGCTCGGCGACGTACATCGAGGTGCGGCGCCCGGCGCGGTTTGAAGTGCTGGTGTCGACGACGGGATTGCTCGTGCGCGAGGTGGCGCTGCGGTAACACGCGTCGCGACTAGCGCACCCGCAGGTGCAGGACCTGCGTCTGAGGTGCGGGCGCCTCGCGAGGAAACGCCGGTGCGCCACGGTCGAATGTGGTGAGCACGCGCAGCGTGTACTCCCCCGCGCTCGGCGTCCACAGGAAATCGTAGGTCTCCCCGACGTGGATCCGTAGGTCGGCCGCCACGTCACGCACCTGTGCCGCAGGCAACTCGGCGCCGTCCTTGGCGACGTGGCGCCACGTCACCAACGCCTCGCCGGCCATCAGCCGCACGCGCTTGTCGTCGTCGGGACTGATGTGCATGAAGCGCAGGCGATGCGTTCGCCCGGCACGCAGCTCGATCGGACCCGGCGCGAGGTGCCCGTTCACGGCGGCCGGTGGGTCAATGCCGCTGCCGAGCGAGCCGAGCAGGAAAAGGCGGTCGGTGTCCGGATCCCATTGCGTTCCGGGTTCCAGCACCACGAATGCACCGTAGAGTCCCTGCGACAGCTGGTGGCCGGGCTCGCTGTGCACGTGGTACATGAACGTGCCGGCGCGCGGCGGCGTCATCCGCACGGTGAACGTGGAGCCAGGAGCGACCGCAGGGCGTGTCGCGTCGCCCTGGCCGCTCCAGCCCGGCACGCCGTCCGCCCAACTTTCGAGCTCGAGCCCGTGCCAGTGGACGCCGAGCGGGACGTCCGCGTGGTTGTGTACTGTGATCTCCGTGGGCTCGCCACGCGTCAGGATGATGGGGCTGCCCGGGAACTGCACGGAATCACGTGCCGGGGGCACCGCGCCCTCTTGCAACACGAAGCCGTAACCGGGCTCCGCACCGAACATTCGCGGCCGCATACCAATATGCAGATCAAGATGGCGCCTCACCGCGGGGGCAGCGGCGGCGTAGCCGTCGCGAGGCCGCACGGTGATGCCCATCACGAGCCCGCCCATCAGGTCCTCGCCCACGGCGCCGTGAGGCGGGTGCTCGCCCGGAACCTGGCCCACGTCGGCGGTCTGCAGCCACGACATATGCCGCATGAAGTGGCAGTGGAAAAGCCAGTTGCCTGGTTCCGTGGGAATCCAGGTGAGCCGCATTGATTCAGTGGGCAGCAGGGTCTCGGTGACGGCAAGACGTCGCGCGTCCTCGTCGTAGGCCTGCTCACCCGCTTGATTCCCGCGCGCCTCGACACGGAAATAGAAACCGTGCAAGTGCATCGGGTGCTCGCGCCCCGTGTGGTTCAGAACGCGCCAGCGCACGGTGTCGCCCTGCGAGTAGGTCAGGCGTTCCGTATGCGGCCACGAGCGACCATTGATCATGAATCGGGTGGCCGGCAGCGCGGATCCAGCGACGCTCGGATCCGCCCAGTGCGAGATCAGGAAGATCCGCTCGCCTGGCGGAGGAGCATCGCCCGGCGCATCCACGACCAGCACACCGGTGAGCGATCGGTCCATTCCCTCGGCTGGCAACCCGGGTGGCGGACCGGCGCTCCAGCCAGCAGCGAGCACCCGGCCGAAGTAGAAGTACGTACCGGGCACGGTCGGCGTGAAGCGAGCGACCGCCGAGTCGCCCGGTGCCACGACGAGTACGTCCCGCTGCAGGGGCCCGAGTGGTCCGCCGCTTTGCCCGCGGTCGTTGAGTCCACGCACCAGCAGCGTATCGGGAAACGTGTTACGCACGGTCACCTGCACCGGTGTGCCCGCGTGCACGCGGATCAGCGGTCCCGGGACGCGCGGCGGTCCGGACCCGGCAACAAAGACGTGGGCGCGAAGCCCCTGGCCGTCACTGCCCCACGGGAACCACGCCGCGGCGCGCGCCTCGAGTGCCACCCGAAGCGCGCCATCCGCATAACGCCCAGCCGGAGTGCGGAAGTCCTCGAAGGCGGCCACCTCGAGTCCAACGATGTCGAGCGGCGGTCCGCCCGCGCTTCGGCCCTGCGCGTGCAGGGTGGACGTGGCGAGGCCGACGAGCGCAAGGAGACTCGTGGCAATCCTGCCGCCCGCAGCATGAGCGGAGATTACGTGCATCGCGTCGCAGGAAGGCGAACGTGTACGGCCATCCGGATGGAGTGCAAATGGACCTCCGGCGTGTCGAGACCCCGCAATCGATCCTCACGGGATGCCCGACAGTAGCACCGCGACGTTGTGCCGGCAACCTCGCCTGCGTCGCGCCCTACCCGTCCACCAACGTCAGCCGCAGATTCGCCTCCCGCGCCATCTCCACCGCGCGCGACATCGTCGTCCCGAACGTCACACCGTGTGCGCCGGTCGCCTCATCTATGGACACTCCGATGTGCGTCAGCACCCCGACCGCGCCGCGACCACTCAGCGTGAGGCCATCGGGCTCACAGGCCACCATGCCCGAACCCGAGTCGCCGAATGCCGCCGCGAAGTCACCCATCCAACTGGCGGCGTCGGAGCCGCCGCCGACGCCGCTGCGCGCCTTGGTTGGCATCAGTTCGCCGACCACCAGTCCGTGGCCGTAGTGGCACCCGACGTCGCCGATCTGGAGTGCGTGCGTACCGGTTGGTCCGCCCCAGACGGGCATCGAGGTGCGAATGAGATCGTGGAACTCGCGCGGGATGAACACGACGCCGAAGTCGTTCCCCACACCGCGGCCGCTTGCATCGGCCTGCCGCGCGTAGGCGACCCTGTCGAGTCGCACCCAGGTGCCCACCAGTCGGTTGATGTTGAAGTTCCCGTCGCAGTTCTCGACGCAGACGTCAACGACAACGCCTGACGCGTCGTAGTCGGCGCCGACGCCGTGCGTGGCCGTACTGGCTGCGGGCAGGAAACAGTGGCCGGCAGAGCCCAGGAAACGCCGACCGCCGGCACTCCAGATGAAGTTCGCCGTGCAGCCGAAGCGCCCCTCGTCGGGAATGGTGATGAGAATGGCCGAGCCCGGTCCGATGTTCGAGGCCGCTGCTGGCGTCACGAGCGCGAGTGGAAGGATGGTCCGCTCGTCCACCGCGGCCGAGAGATCCACGCGGGGTCGGGTCAGCTGCGACTCGTCGGGCGCGATGGACGCCGCGTCAGTGCCCGTGCCACGGACGGCGGCCGTGGGCGGGCCGGAAGGTTCGGCACAGGCCGCGAGGATGACAAAGCCTAGCGTGGTCGGTCTCAAGAGGCGCATCGGTTGCTCCGGGCTGTCCGTCCGTGCGGACGGGGTTTGGCCGGCCCGCTCGCGCGGGCCGACCGTTCGAGTGATATGCCGCCGCGCTCAGCGGGCGCTGCGGGCCTGCGCGACGATGGTCTCCCCGCGGAGCGCGTTCGCCCCGCTCGTCACGACGAGACGGATCATGTTGACCGTGAGCGCCCCGTCCGCGGTCACCTGCTCATTCAGGATCACGTAGCCGACGCCCGGCAGCGTGATCCGTGTGTTCGGTGCAACCATTGGTCCCACCGGCACCTTGTTGACGACCATGCCGTCGAACGCCGATCCCGAGGCGTCGTAGCCTGCGGCGGTGGCCGTCGCAATCGCCGTCACGTTGGCGGCCGTGATGAGTCCGTCGAGCAGGTTGACGTCAAAGACCGTCGCCACACTGGTCACGCCGGACTCGCCGGCGGCCCCGCTCGTGGTGGTGGCGGCCGTGCCGGTTGCGAGCCGCGCCTCCCGCACGCTGTCTACGTCCGCCCGCCCGAACTCGCCAGACTGGAGCGAGGCGTGCGCGACGGCCCGGACCACGCCGAGCGCATCGGTGACGCGCAGGGCGGCGGCCTCACCGCGTGGTGTCTGGGCGCCGAGGGTGACCGAGGCCAATGCACCGATGCCAAGGGCGGCCAGCAAGTGTCGTGCGCTGAATGCTGTCATTGGGAACTGCCTCCCGTTCGTCGTCAGTGGGCCTGGATGTTGCCGCCGGTCAGCAGCATCCACGTCGTGGTGCCGTGGCCCGAGGTGTCATCGTTGTGGATCTGGAAGCGCCACAGATCGCGCCCGCCCGCACGGCTGCTGCCGGGCTCGCCGTAGTCGCAGAACTGCACTTCGAAGTTGTGGGGGTGCCACGGACCGTTCTTGTGCTTCGTGCGCACCGTGCCCGTGAACTCGCCGCACTCGCCCCCGTCGGCCTCCGTCCACGACGCGAATCGGCGGATCTCCGTCGTGTGGAACTTTGTCTGCGTGGGGTGATGCACCACCTGCAACTGGCCCTTGATGGGTGCGCAGTCGCCGCTGGCGTGGATGTTGAAGCCGAAGGTGACCTTCCCCTGCATCGTCGCCCACGCCGGACCGGGATCAATCCGGCCTCCACCGGTGAACTTGAGGGCCGCCGGGCAGCCCTCGTGGCTCGCCGGCATCGTGCCGCTCAGTCTCGCGACAGGCGTTGAACCTTCCGCGCACGCCGCCGCGATGAGTGCCACCATGGCGAGCCCAATCGCCCAGCGGGCCACGCCACCCCCTGCTTTTCCGTGTCGCACGTCTCGTCCCTCCACCAGAATGACCACGCGTTTGAGTTTGCGCTCGGCCGGCACCGCTGGGGTCGGCAAGGCGCGTGCCAGCCCAGGCCCCGCGCATTCGCCGCGGGACGGCGGGCGCAACGCGATGGCGCGGCGCGAGTTATCGCGCGAGTCGCACTCGGCAGCGATCCCGTCCGCCGCCACGACCCGGTGCAAGGGTGCGAGGCAGTAGCCTCAGAACAGAGCGGTCGCCGTCCGCGACGCGGTCAACGGAGCACGCGACTTGGCCAGAGGCCCTCCGCCCAAACATTCCGCCCTCCACCAGCGTAAAGGGAGCGACTCCATCCGCCGTTTCCCCCAGCTCTCGCGCATGCATCGCCTGGTCTTCGTCGCCACGCTCGCCCTGCTCACGCCCCCCGCCCTCTCGGCCCAGCCTGCCGACCCCAACACGGCGCAAACCCGAGCCGTCCGCACAGACGAACCCATCACCCTCGACGGCCGAGATCGCGAACCCGTCTGGGCCACCGCCCCCGTCACCGACGACTTCTACCAGTTCACCCCCGCCGAGGCCGGCCCGGCGCGCTTCCGCACCACCATTCGCGTGGCCTACGACGACCGCACGCTGTATGTGTTCGTCCGCGCCTACGATCCGAGCCCCGATTCCCTCGTCGCCCTGCTGAGTCGCCGCGACGTCCGCACGCCCTCAGAGTGGATCAAGGTCGTCATTGACGGCTTTCGCGATCGCCGCAGCGCCCTGCAGTTCATGGTCAATCCTGCCGGCGTGAAGCGCGACGCCACCGTCTATGGCGACATCAGTGAAGACATCGCCTGGGATGGCGTATGGGACGCCGCCACCCACATTGACGCCGAGGGCTGGACGGCCGAGTTCGCCATTCCCTTCTCGCAGCTGCGCTTCACGCCCAAGAGCGAGCACGTCTTCGGCTTCGGCGTCTGGCGCGACATCGCGCGCTACGGCGAGCGCGATGCCTGGCCCGTCTACCGACCTTCGCGGCAGACCTTCGCGTCGCAGTTGGGCGATCTCGTCGGCATTCGCGACATCGGCCGCAATCGCCGGCTCGAGGTGATGCCGTATGTGGTGACGAAGAACGTCACCGAGCCGCGCGCCGACGGCTGGGCGCATCCGCAGCAGCAGACGGGCGGGCTCGATCTCAAGGCCGGCCTGACGACGAACATCACCCTCGACGCCACGATCAATCCCGACTTCGGCCAGGTGGAGATGGACCCGGCCCTGCTCAACCTCTCGGCGTTCGAAGTGCGATTTGAGGAGCGTCGGCCGTTCTTCATGGAAGGGAGCAACCTCTTCCGCTGCGCCGGCCCCTGCGAGGGCATCTTCTACACGCGGCGCGTGGGACGCACGCCGCAACTGCGCGCCGCCGCCAACGACCCGCGCTTCAGCACTATCCAAGGGGCCGCCAAGATCACCGGGCGCCTCGAGGGCGGTGCGCAGTTTGGGCTCGTCGCCGTCTCCTCGGCGCGCGAGGAAGGCGCGGGCGGGCAAACCATCGAGCCGCAAACCACCACGCTCGTGGGTCGCTTCGTCCAGGACTTCCGCGGGGGCCGCTCGCAGTTCGGCACGATGGTCACGAGTCTCGTCAGGAATCTCGACGCCAGCACCGAGCCCCTGCTGCGCCGCGAGGCCTACACCCTGCTCCTGCAGGGTTATCACCGCTTCGCCGACCGCTGGGAGGTGAGCGGCTACACGGGTCGTTCCACGGCGATTGGCTCCGCCGAGGCCATCGCCCGTACGCAGCTCACCAGCGTGCACTACTTCCAGCGTCCGGATCACGACACGCCCTACGACCCCACGCGTACGTCAATGAATGGTGGAGTGTCGTCGCTCACGCTGCGGCGATTCGCCGGGCGCGCGCGTTGGGAGACCACCACGCGCTATGCCGAGCCGGGCACCGAGCTCAACGACCTGGGCTTCGTCACGCTGGTGGACGATGTGATGCTGCGCAACCAACTCGTGCTCACGGCGCTGCGGCCGGGCCTCTGGCATCGCCGCGTGAACGCCGTGGCTTCGGCTGAACAGCACTGGACCACCGGCGGATTGCCCACGGGTTCCACCCTGCAGCTGCACGCCGCCGCCGAGTTCGTGAACTTCTGGGGGAGCAGCATCACCTACAACGCGTCGCGGCTGGGCGCCACGCACTGCGTCTCCTGCGCCCGTGGCGGGCCGGCCCTGCGGCAATCGCCGGCGCACCGGGTCACGCTCACGTTCAGCGGCGACCAACGCAAGAACGTGATGCCCGACGCCTCGCTCTCGTACACGACGGCCGACGAGGGCCGCAGCTACACCAAGGCCGCCGGCGTCGGCGTCACGGCTCGCGCGGGCACGCGCACCTCGTTTGAGCTCTCGGCCAACTACCAGGACGCCGTGATTGATGCGCAATGGGTGCGCAACTACGGCGATCCGTTCAGCGACACAACGCACTACACCTTCGCGCGCCTGGCGTCGGAGACCTTCGACCTCACGGCCCGGGCCAATGTCACCCTGAGCCCCACGCTGTCGCTGCAACTGTACGCCCAGCCCTTCATTGCGGCGGGGACCTTCAGCGACCAGCGCGAGATCGCGTCGCCCTACGCCAAGGAGTACGCGGCGCGCTATGCGTCGTACGCGGGCGTGCCCCTGCCGGGGTTCGGCGACTTCAAGCAGTTCAACTCCAACCTCGTGGCGCGCTGGGAGTATCGGCCCGGGTCCGTGCTGTTCGTGGTGTGGCAGCAGGGCCGGGCCGACTTTTCGCCAATGGGAGATGTGAGCGTGGGGCCGGACTTCCGATCGTTGTTCGCGACGCATCCCGACAACACGCTGCTGGTGAAGCTGAGTTACTGGTTCAATCCCTGAGCTGGGGTGGCCCGCCCCCTACAGCTGCTTGAGCCAACTCAGCTTCACGATCAACGACCGCGTCCGTGGCATCAGCCCATCCAAAATGGGCTGCCCATCGTTGTACACGATGTAAAAGAACGACAGCGGCGCAAACTCCCAGCTGAACCTCGTGTTCAGTGCCCCGCTCTGCTGCACCGTGTTGTACTGATAGAACGCGCTCCAGTGCAGGCGCGGACTCAGCGAGGCCCGCAGCTCCGGCCCCACCAGATGCGTGACCAACGACGTGTCAGCCGTGCCGAGGTTCTGCAGCCGGTTGATCTCGTACGACGCGCGCAGCGACACATACGGACTCGGCGACCATCGCCCCGAGACGATGGCCTGCTCCTGCGTGCCATCGAAGAACCCACCGGCCGAGACGCGCGCCGAGGCGGCGAGTGGCGCGCTCTGGTCGCTCTTCAGGTCCACGCCGAACCGCGAGAAGTCGTAGGCACCTGCACCTATCGTCACGCCCGGCAGGAGGGGGACGTCGACGGCCGGCCGCTGCAGGTTGTGCTCGACGAAGGGCGTGAGGGTGGCGCCCGTGACGCTCAACACCTCCGCGTTCAACAGCAGCCGCGCCTCCTGCAGCGCCTTGCTGGCCGGGTCGTGGAAGAAGAGCGTGAACAGTTCGGGCCGGATCCACACAAGGCCCGCCGGCCGCCACGCTGGCTGGAAGGTGATGTCGGCCGATGGGTTGGTCATCACCACGTTCGGCCGCGACACGAAGCCAGTGCTGGGTGCGTAGCGATCGTTCACGTAGGCGCCGGCGAGCCCGAGCGTGGAGCGCGGGGTGCGCCTGTTCAGCGACCAGGTCGCGGCGCTTCCGGTGTTGCCGTCCTGGGCCGAGCGCGAGACCATCGCGCTCAGCTGCACCTGCTCGCCAAAGCGCGTGAGCATGTCCAGCGCCGACACCACGTTCGTGCCGTCGCCGCCGCGGGAGCCGTCGCGATAGGCCACCAGCCCACCGATGCGCGTGGCGCGCCCGAAGAACTGGCTCGCTCGCGCCACGCCGAAGTCGGCGGCGTCCATCTCATTGGCGCCGATGCCGCCTTGACGCATGGCCAGCGCGCCGACGGCCGTGCGCCCGGTGCGGAATCCGTAGCGCGCGCCGCCGACGATGGGGCGCGGCGTGCCATCCACGCCCAACCCAATGCGCCGCGAGAAGAAGGGCTGCACCACGAAGGGATTGGCCGTGCCGCCGGTGGGGCTCGAGTTGCCGGCGCTGGCGGCCGTGAGCAGATCGGCATTCTCGAGGAAGAACTGCCGCTGCTCGGGGAAGAACACGCTGAAGCGGGTGAGGTTCACCACCTGGCGGTCCACATCGGCCTGGGCGAAGTCGGTGTTCACCGTGGCTTCGAACAGGCTATTGGCGCTTGGCGCCCAGATCAGCTCGCCGCCCACGTCGCCGGTGGTGCCATTGAAGCCGCCGGGCGCCGAGCTGCGGCTCGTCTCGGTGAGGCCGTAGAGCCGCGAGCGCAGATTGGCGCGCGGCGGTGGCGGCTTGATTGAATCGAGAAGGCCTGAGTATGTGAGTCGCCAGGAGGAGAACTGCCGCGGGTACGGCACCCAGGCACTCCATTCCGCGGCGCGGCGCGTGTTGCGCACGAAGTTGATGTCCCAGGACTCCAGGCCTTTCGCATAGCGGATGGAAGTCCAGGGGATGGCCATCTCGGCGATCCAGCCCGAGTCGGCGCGGGTGGTCCGCACGCGCCACATCGCGTCCCAACTGAAGCTGAAGCTGGCGCCGCCGTCGAAGGCCTGCACGTCGCCCTGGGAGCCGAGCGGGGTGACCTGCAACTGGAAGGCGGTGCGGCCGTCGCCGAGGGGGCCGAAGGTGACGCCGAAGACATCGCTGTCCATGGAGCTGAAGTCGCGGCGCAGGTCGGGCATGCGCAGGGAGCTCAGGCCGGCGCTGTCGCGGTTGAAGGCGCCGATGTAGAGGTGCTCGTCGTCGAAGAGGACGCGGACTTCGCTGGGGTAGAGGGTGCTGGGGGCGAAGTCTGGGCGGACTTTTACGAAGTCTTTGGCGGTGGGGGCGAGTTGCCAGTCGGGTTCGGAGAGGTGGCCGTCGAGGGTGATT
>JANJUF010000135.1 GCA_024710705.1 Gemmatimonadaceae bacterium
ACCGGTGGTGGAGAACTGCACGTCTCGGGGCAACCGCAATCACGGCAGTGGCGGTGATGCCGTGGATGCCTGCCAACGGGCTCGCTGAGGCTAGCCTGTCGTCAGCAGGGGTTTTCGTCGCCTACTTCTTGATCGTCTGGGGGGTGGCAGTCTCGAGTGCGGATCGCCGACGAATCGTCGAAGTCGTGCGGCGCCGGTCACACGTGTCCGAGCTAGTCCGCTAGCGGCCAGTGGTCCAGGCGGGCTCGTGGCCGCGAGGCTGTGCGGAGTACCCGGCAACTTGCGCGCTAGCTACTGAACCGCGCGAGGCGTACGCTCTTCGCATGCTGAGGTAGACCGCTGCAGTCATGCCGAGATTGACCCATATGAACGGGTAGTACAACACGGTCACGAAGAATCCCGAGCTGAGGAATCCAACAAGCGCACCGTCCAATCCAAGGGAAAGCTGTGACAAGACGGCTCCGGAGTCACCGAGTTGTCGGCCCAGCCTTCTGGTGCGAGAATTCAGCACGAACGTTCCGGCGATCAAGGCCAAGAGCGCGCACAGTCCGGTGTAACCGAGCTCCGCGAGAGCCTCGATGAAGATGTTGTGAGGAAGCGAGACACGCTCCTCCACATCAAGTCGTCCCCTGATCGCGTCGAGGTAGTACGGCATCCAGTTCCTGTAGCCGACACCTAGGACCGGATGGTCTGTCGCGAACTCGAAGCCGCGCTCCCAGTAGGTCAATCGCGAAACCGAGGTGGCGTCATCTCCAGCTGAGGAGAACCTCGCCTTCTGCTCGTCGGGCACGACCGCGTAGAGAATGGGGACGGCGACCAGCAGCAGTAGAGCTGCCCTCATCTTGAACCGGCTGCGCGCGAGCACCCAGATCAGAACTGCAGCGATACCCACCAGCGCGCCTCTGGATGACGATGCGATTGCTCCGCTGACTGCGGTGACCGGCAGGAAGAGCAGTGCAGCAAAACCCCACCGGCTCACGTGCTTGCGGAGGGCGAGAGCGAAGTAGAGAGAGATGGGGAACATCATGGTCATCTCGACGCCAAACTCGCCCGAGTTATGAAACCATCCGGGTGCCCCGGTCACGCCCCAGTCTCGAAACCCAAACCCGATGGAAGCCCACGATCGAAATGCGTGCTGCGACATCTTAAAGTTCCACAGAAGCCAGCCGATGAACATCAACACGACTTTTGTCTGCGTGTTCACCGCAGCGGAAATAACCCAATAAACAATCACCCAGCTAAGAAAGATGTCGAGATACTTGAACGATACATCTGGGTAGCGGGCGAGAACCGACGAGCTAATGACAACGATCGTGAACACGAGCATCGCGCCATCAAGCATCATGAGCTTCCGTACCTTTAAATCGTGCAATAATGTCAACGCGAGGGCGCCAAGGAGGCACGTCTGCGCCCATGGAAAGAAGTCCAGTCCTCGGTAGATGCTTTGCGGGCGAACGTACTCGAAGAACAGATACGCAGCGACGAGTTGGGCGGAGAGGGGCTGGAGGCGAAACGCAGCCCAGAGCGCGCGCGGCTGCAGCGCCAACACTGCGGGTGGCAGGGAATGCAGCGGCGAAAGCGCGGCCGCTGGACGAGAGGTCGTCATACTCGCGTGTAGCGGATAAGGTCTCGCCTGCACTTCAGCGCAGCACGACACTGCCGCTGTTCGTAGGAACTCTCAGGTGTTCGCATTCCGGATAATCGATACGCGAGTTCTTTAGTCCCATGTGGCGTGATGTGATCTGCAGGCGGCGACCGGCTGACGCCGCGACGCCAAGGCTCCGGCGCGATGGCGTGTGCCGGAGGGAGCGTTTCGCGAACCGAGACTGCTATCACTCCCTTCCTCCCATTGCCAGTGCCCTCGCTCGTTCCAGTCCAATCAGGCTCTGCCTCATTGCGTAGAGGTCATCGGAGTACGGGATTCGCGACACGGCAAAGCGGCGTGCCTCGATCTCCGCGGCGGTGCAGTGGCCACCGCTCGCTGCCACGGCGGCGACACAGCCTGCGGCCGCAACCATCTGTTCCTCTCGCGCGCCGAAATCTCGCGCCAGACCGTACGGATATGCAAACACCTGTGAGGCGTATTGCGTACCGGATCGGATTCGAGATACTGAGTCTCGTATCTCCTTCTCCGCCACAGTGCTCGACTCTCGATTGAGATTCACGTGCGTCTCGGTATGTCCCCCGAAGCGTGCGCCCAAACGCCCCAATCCATCCAGATCGCTCCACCTGATCGCCGAGAAGCGTGGAGTAGGGCGGGCTGGGAGCTCCGATTGAACGGCACCCTGCAGAGCCACAAGTTGCGCACGGATCAACGTCTGCGGGTGCTGCTTGAGCTGCTCCACAGCGTTTCGCACCGCACGGAGCCGCTCAGGCGGGTTCCTGAATGCGATGCCCACCCGCTCGGATCCCACATCGAGGGTGATGTCGAGTCGGGTGCGTGTGGCACAGAGGTGCGACACCGCGTCATACCATTGCCAATGGTCGCCATCGAGGAACCGGGTCGTGGCGAAGAGCGTGACGGGAACGTCGTACGAAGCGAACAGCGGCATTCCGACCCGCGCGAAGTCCGTGTAGCCATCATCCACCGTGATGACCACCGCTCGCGCAGGGAGTGGCTCGCCAGCGAGTGTCCGCCCGATCAGCTCGTCGAGCCCCACGATGTTGAATCGCTCCGCCCGGAGGTACTCAAGGTGCCGGCGAAGCAACTCCGCCGAGTGCCCCGCAATTCCGGCTTCACGATCCTCGAAGCGGTGCAGCATGAGGATTGCGGCTGCGTCGTTTGCAAACGGCCGCCAGACGGGGGCGAAAAGTGCGCTCGTGCCTGCGCGCACTGCCGCTCGCTTCATCCGACTTCGCGGCCTTGGTGGCAGACGACCACCAAGCGCCTCCACAAACCGCATCACCGAGCGTTCCAGGCGATCAAAACAGTCTGCCAGCGCCTCCTCACCACGGTCATAAGGGTCGGCGATGGTCGGCCCCAGGAGCGGAGCCAATGGGTCGAAGGATCCGAGCAGCACCACCTTACCCACGCTCTCCGGATGGCGCTCGGCGAGGAGCGCTTCGTTCCTCCGGTCCATGATCAGAATCACATCGGCCGATGCCACGTCCTCGGAGGTCACCGAGCGCGACCGGTGACCAGAGAGGTCAATTCCTCGAAGCGATGCCAATGCCTGCGCATCGTCCGGACTGCTGCGATTGTGCGTCTGGATCAAGCCCGCCGAGGAGTGCGCGATGCGTAACTCGGGGCGCTTTGCCAGCGCTAGTTCCAGCAGCGCCCGCGCGTACGGACTACGGTAGATGTTGCCGTAACAGAGCACGAGCACTCGCGGTTCATCCGGTAGCTGGGCAGGGAGCTGAGTGATGTCGTGACCGCGAAGTGTTCGCCTGACAAACGCCGCCCTCCAGCACGCGCGGGCAGAGGCCGGAAGCTCCCAGTACTCGCGCAGCGTGCCGCGAATGACGCTGGGGAGGACTCTCTTGAACAGTGATCGCATTTGGAATTGCATACTAAGCTAGCACGCTCCTACGCTCTCCCTGCGGGCGGGCCCCAGGGGAGTGGTCGCGTTAGCTTCCTCGAGATGCCACGAACGCTTCCTCCCGTCCGCTCGCCCCTCTCGGCGGCCGCGATCCTCCGCGGCTGGCGCAGCGCGACCAGCGCACGTGAGGCTGACCTTGCCGAAGCCGAGCTGCTGGAGGCCCTCCGGGCGCAGGGCTACTTGCACGCGGTACGCCTGACCGACAGCGGGACCTCGGCGCTGGCGCTGGCGATTCGACTCGCCGTGGCCCGCAGCGAAGGACCCGTCGCCTTGCCGGCCTACGGCTGCTTTGACCTCGCCACCGCGGTGGACGCCGCCCAAGTGGATTTCGTGCTGTACGATGTGGACCCGCGGACCCTGGGTCCCGACTTGGACTCCCTCGCGCGAGCCGTGGACGCGGGGGCGCGGAGCATCGTCGTGGCGCACCTCTACGGCATTCCTGTGGACGTCGCGGCCCTTCGGTCCACTTTCCCTTCGAGCCTGATTTGGATGGATGACGCAGCCCAGGGGGTGGGCGCCGCGCTCCACGGCCTCCCCCTCGGCGTCCTCGGCCAGCTCGGCGTGCTCAGTTTCGGGCGCGGAAAGGGGCTGACCGGGGGTGGCGGCGGCGCACTGCTGGTGGACACCGCGACTGACCTCGCCAGCGATGTATCCGCGCTGGCGCTGGGTCCCTCGGCTGTCGGGGTACTCGCGCCGTTGATCAAGGCGAAGGCACAGTGGCTGCTGGCCCGACCCGGCCTCTACTCCATCCCTCGAGCAGTGCCGTTTCTCGCCCTCGGTGAGACCGTCTACGGCCCCCCGCGTCCCGCCACTCAGATCTCGAAATTCGCGCTTGGCTTGATCGCGGCGGGGGTGAAGTCGGTGCGTTCCGAGTGGGAGTCGCGTACGCGTAACGCGCGGCACTACGCGCAGGCACTCGCTGGGGAAGATCTCCAGTTCCCGGTCCGGCCCAGCGGTGCGGAGCCAGGCTGGTTGCGGTTCCCGATTCTGCTGCCGGCACGAAGCAGCTCGGATGTGCGCGCCGAGGCCAGCGCGCGTTTGGGGATCATGCCGGGGTACCCGTGCGCGCTCTCCGATCTCGAGGGCTTCGGTGCGCGACGTCGCAATGTGGAGGATTCCTTTCCCGGAGCGCGTATGCTTGCCCAACGACTCATCACACTGCCCACCCACGGTGCGCTGTCGGCGGGCGACCTCGCCAACGTCGTGCAACGCGTGCGCGACATCGTGGCGCATTAGCGGAGTCCCGCCAGACGGGCGCGAAACCCGGCATCAGAGATCCCCGGCGTGACGTTGAGCCGCGGACGTGCGTGCAGGTGCGACGTGCCGCGGTCCCACCCCCCCGCGACGCGAAGCGCGCCGCGATAGCCGATGCTGGCCGCGGTGGCGCGCGCTTCCGCCGACTCCCGCCCGTACGGGTACGCAAGCCAGTCCACGTACTGTGCGCCGAACCGCTCACGAAGCCAATCACGGGGTGCGACAAGTTCACGGAGCAGGGCATCCCCGGCGATCCGCGATACGTTGGGGTGCGACCAGGTGTGAGCAGCGAGACGTAGTCTGGAATGGCGCCCGGCGGCGGCGGCGAGTTCCGGCTCCGTCGCGATTCGATGTGCGGGGAGCGGCGGATGGAGCGTCCACCCCTGGGACTCGGCCGCGAGCAGGATACGTGCCTCCTCGCCACCGAAACTCTCCAGGGCGGCGTCTCGCACGCGGTCCGGAATCGCACCGGTGCGGGGGCTCGCCAGTCGGTCCCACCACGGTGCTGCGCTCCCTAACAGCCCTGGGGCCACGAAGACAGTGGAGGGCCATCCGCGTCGCTCGAGTTCCGGGAGGGCGAAATCGAGGGCACCCGCGTACGCGTCGTCGAATGTGATGACCACCCGGGGCGGCGCACTCGCGTCGGAGGGCGCGTCGAGCGGAACTACGTCGAGCTGCCAGCGAGCGATAGCATCGAGCTGCGCCCGGAATCGCTGTAGAGGGAGATGCAACGAGCGATCTCCCCGTGGGAGCAAGTCGTCCTGCGCAATGACGTTGTGATACGACAGGACCAGGCGCGCGCCGCGCAGGCGTCGCAGTCCCATCTCCACCACCGGCGCACTGCCCAGTAGAGATTCGAGGAACTGCTTGGTGAGCCTGGGCAACGCGGACATTAGCGCAGCAGCTCATGGTACAGGTGCTCGTAATTCGCGACCATGCCCTCAACACTGAACGTCTCGAGTGCCCGTCTTCGCGCCGCGGCCCCCATGCGGTCGGCTGTCGCGGGGTCATGGGCCAAGCGCCACAGGCCTTCCGTGAGCGCGTTGGCGGAACCAGGCTCCACCAGCACGCCCGTTTGATCGTGTGCGAGCAGTTCCTCGGGACCGCCGCTACGGGTGGCGACGATCGGTCGTGCAGCCGCCATGGCTTGGACGGTGGCGAGGGAGAACCCCTCGGAGACGGACGAGAGCACGAACAGGTCGAGGCCCTCGAGGTACGGGGCCGGCGCGTCAACGAACCCGAGCAGGGTCACGTGCGCATCGAGGTCCAACGCGCGCCGCCGCTCGCGGAGCGCGTCCCCGAGGGGGCCCGTGTCGTCGCCAGCGATGACGAGGTGCGCATCGAGCCCACGGGCACGGATCGCCGTGAAGGCTTCGAGGAGGATCGGGTAGCCCTTCGGCCCGCGCACGTTGCCCAGTGCGCCGATGAGACGGGTCTGCGGACTGAGCTGCAGCCGTAATCGCAGGTCGCCATTGGTGCTTCCGGTGAACGGGGTGAGGTCGGCACCATTCAGGATGCTTTGCACCGCGCGTGCTGGTACGCCAGGGGTCGTACGCGCGAGCCGGGCGAGCGATTCCGATACGCAGACGAGGGCTGCGGCTCGCCTCAGGATCGCCCACTTGAGGCGATTGCGGACGCCACGGCGCGTGATGTCGGCGGCCCCGTGAAAGGTGGCGACGACGGGGATGGCGCTCCCCAGCGCGGCGAGCGCCGAATAGAGCGCCGTATCGAAGCTGTGGGCGTGCAGGAGCGCCGGCCGCTCGGCCGCAATCACACGGCGAAGTCCACGGACGTACCTGAGGTCCAGCGGTCCGGACTGGCTTGGCGGTGTGGGCCGCACGACGCGCTGACAATCGCCGGGTAGCACCCGCCCCAGCCAACCGTCAGCGGAAGGAATGACTGCGACGGCACGCTGGTCGGGTCGCGTGGTACGTGCGACCAGCTCGCGTACGACCGTTTCGGCGCCTCCCGGGCCTCGTGACTCGATGACATGCAGGATTGTGCGCGTGGCCAACGGCTTTCGGAGCTCCACGAAGATGGCGAGATGCGCGAGCGAGGTAAGTTACCGCGAGAATCGGGCCACCAGAATCACCATTGGGCGCTCACCTGTTCGGCCTAGGTCACATCGAGTAAACTGCCCCAGTGTCCGCCTCGACCTTCGTGCTCCCCACGGCCCCGATCCTCGTGCTGGATGGCGAGCAGCGCGCTTCACTGGCGGTTGCCCGATCGCTCGTGCGGGCAGGATTCCGTGTGCAAGTAACGTCCGGAAGCCGGTGGTCGTTGGCGGGCGCCACGCGAGGTGCTGAGCACCGGACGCTCGCTTCGGATGCGCTACGCGCACCGGAAGCCTACGCGCGCGAGGTGGCCGCGCTCGCCGCCACCACGGATGCCGTTGCGGTCATTCCGATCACCGATGCGTCGGCGGAGAGCGTCTTGGGTCACGCCGAGTTTCTTCCTGCCGGCGTGCGACTCCCATTCGCGCCGTACGCGACATACCGCGCCGCCTCGGACAAAGTGCACGTGCACCGCCTGGCGCTCGAGAGCGGCATCGGCATTCCCGACACGGCGGTGATCGAACGCAAGGGCGACCCGGTGCCCGACGAGGCCCGATTCTTCCCCGGATTCCTCAAGCCCCATCGCTCCGTGGTGGGCCGACAGGAGCGGGTGAAGACCGGGGTCAAGTTGGTGCACGACCACGCCGCGTGCGCGGCGGTACTCGCGGCACTTCCTCCGGATGCCTTTCCGGTGCTGTTGCAACGCCGCGTGCACGGCCCTGGCGAGGGGGTGTTCCTCGCGAGGTGGGGTGGGCGCACCATCGCACGGTTTGCGCACCGACGCCTGCGCGAGAAGCCCCCCGCCGGAGGCGTCAGTGTGTACCGCGAGAGCATTCCACTCGACCCGGCAGTGCTCACAGGCTGCGAACGCCTACTCGACGCGCTCGAGTGGCAGGGGGTGGCGATGGTCGAGGGGAAGCGTGATCGCGAGACCGGGGCGTGGCGTGTGATGGAGATCAATGGACGCTTCTGGGGCTCGCTCCAGCTCGCAATCGATGCCGGGGTGGATGTCCCTGCGCTGTTGATGCGCGCCGTGCTTGGCGGCGGCCCCGAGCCCATCCCGCCGTGGGAGACCGGCGTACGACTGCGCTGGGAGCTCGGCGATTTGGACCACTTGCTGATTCGCCTGAGACGTTCGCGGCAAGCGCTGGGGCTCGACGCCGAGGCCCCAGGGCGCCTTGCGACGCTTGGCACCTTCCTGACCCATCGCTTTGGGAGGGATCGCCTCGAGGTGCTGCGACTGTCGGACCCACTGCCCTTCGTCGTGGAGCTGCTTTCCTACGCTCGGCTGGTGCGCTGATGCGGATTGCCCACGTGACCGCCCCAGCACAGTTCGGTGGGCTCGAGCGGGTGGTGTCGGGCCTCGCGCGCGAGCAGCGTACGCGCGGGCACGTGGTCATGGTCATCGCGGTCCTGTCGCCCGGGTCGCCCACGCCGCCGTGGGTGCCGGCACTGGCCGCGTCCGGCGTGGAAGTAGAGGTCCACTGGGTGGGGGATCGCGCCTACTTTGCCGAACGACGCTTGGTGCGTCGCCTCCTGCGGATCTTTGCTCCGGATGTGGTCCACACCCACGGGTACCGCTCCGATGTGCTGCACCTGGGCGTGGCGCACGGCCTCCGGATACCAGTGGTCTCAACCGCCCACGGCTTCGCAAGCCAACGACCTGGTCTGAGTCTGCAGGAGCGGGTGCAGGTCTGGGCGTGGCGACGCGTGGAGCGGGTGGTGGCCGTCTCTGAGCCGCTACGACAGCAGCTCATCAGCCTCGGCGTGCCGCGAGCGCGTGTGCCGCTCATTCGAAATGGATTCGTCGGGTCGTCCGGGACGATTGGACGCGCGGAGGCCAGACGCGAGCTGGGTCTGCCGCTGGACACACCGGTCGTCGGCTGGGTGGGCCGACTGAGCGGAGAGAAGGACCCGTTGCTGGCTGTTGAGGCCTTCGCAGCGGCGTCAGTGCCGCAGGCTCACCTGTGCTTCATCGGGGATGGCCCCCTGTTGGAAGCGTGTCGGGCGCGAGCGGCAGCGCGAGGGGTGTCCGAGCGAGTCCACCTGGACGGTGCACGTCCCGAAGCGGCGCGCTACCTGGCTGCCTTCGACCTCCTGTTGTTGAGTTCCCGCACCGAAGGCACCCCGATGACGATTCTTGAAGCCGCGATGGCGGGAGTACCGATTGTCGCGACCGCCGTCGGCGGGGTGCCGGATGTGGTGTGTAGCGACGGGATCCTCGTTCCATCCGGGGACGTGGACGCGATGGGCCGGGCGCTGTCTTCGGCGCTGGGGAACCCCGATTCGTCCCAGGAGCGCGCCGCGGCCCTCCGCAGCCGCCTGAGCAGGCAAGGTGCCGAGGAAGACTGGGTAGGCGCCTATGAAGCACTTTATCGGGGGCTGGTTGAGGGCAGTCGGGACGCGGAGGGAGGGCAGTGAACGAGTCGAGCGACGGCCCCGCGGATGAGTCGGGCACGGCGACGAAGTGGCGCACGCTGCTCGCGCTCCCCGCCACGGCGTCGGTATTTGTCGGTGGTGAGGCTTTCTCGTCACTTGCAGACGACTTTGGGCGTGTCTTTGCGGATGTCCGCTTGAGCACCGGGCATCACGGGGCGCGGCCCACCGGTCCTTTTGACCTGATGTTGGTGGACGCCCGGGCAGATTCGGGAGCGGTGTGGACCTCCGAGGAAGTGCAGGGGCAACTCAAGCCCGGGGGTGTGTTCGCGCGCCTTCGATCCCTGAGCGTGATGGAGAGAATCGGATTGCGGGCGCCGCGCGGCCGCGCCGACACGCTGGGCTTGCTGACCACCGCGAATCAGCAGGTTCCAGTGGAGTTCTGGAATCCGGATTCCCATCATCCCGAACGCCCACGGAGGGGCTACCGATGCCTCGTCGAGATATCCAGCGGCACGGCGTCGGACGCGCTGTCCAGCATTCGCATCCCGCCTGAGGTGGCGCGTCTGGTTCGGGACCGCGTCGGGGAACCTGCTATGGTCGAGAATGTCCGCTTTCGGAGACGCGGCTCGGTGCTCGTGAGCCTGCGCGGTCCAGCGGGCGCCGTCATTCTCCGTATTTCCAGCGCAGGTCAGAACCGTGCCCGGTTGCTTCGAAACCGCGAAGCCCTGCGCCTGCTTCATGGCAGGCAGGACCTGCCGCTGTCGGTCGCTGCCCGAATCCCCGAAGCCGTTGCCGCGATGGAGATCGGAGAGTACGCCTACGATCTGGAGACACAGCTTCCGGGGTTGCCGCTCTGGCGCCTGCGCCCTGGGTCGCGGGTCCGAGTCCGCGCCGCCGCAAATGCTGTGCGCTTCGCCCAGGACCTCGAGTCAGGACTCGGTGCCGGCCTGCTTCTGGACACCGAGCGGTATGAGTCGGTCGTCGGCGGGAGCATCGCTCGAGTGAGCGAGGACCTTCACGGCTTCTTGCCGGCGCAACAGGTGCTCGCGACGCTCGACGCCGTCCTGCGGCGACGGTTCCAGGGCCGGCCTGAGCCGCTCGTAATTGGACACGGCGACTACACCCCCGGAAACATTCTGGTCGACCCTCGAAGTGGTGACCTGCTCGCGGTCGTTGACTGGGATACCTTCCACCCGCTTGAGGTTCGTGGGGTGGATCGATGGCATTTCGTGCTGCTGGAGGCCCTGGCGGCCTGCGGAGGCGATGTTTCCGTGGCCTGTGGCGTCCTGCGGCGCATGCCTGACCTGGATCTCGGCCTGACGGCGTTTGCAGCCGTGAGGATGCACGAGCGGGCGATGGCGTTTGGGAGAGAGGGGCTCGGTGCCCGGCAATCGCATGCGGCCATCATCGAGGCCCTGGGAACGATTTCGCCGCACCCCTGGCGCGGCTCAGAAAGCGCATAAGAAAAGGGGGCGACCATCAAGGCCGCCCCCTCAGTCGGTTCCGCCGTCTGCGCGCTACCGGGACCCCTTCTTGAACAGCATCACCGGCACCGTCATCACCATGATCTTGAAATCCTCGGTGACTGATTGCGTACGGATGTACTCGAGATCCGCTTGCACTTTGCGACGCACATCCTCCACGCTGGTGTCATAAGCCAACGACACCTGCGCACGACCCGTGATTCCCGGACGAACCTGCTGACGGTACTGGTAGTCCTGCACTTCCGTCCGCAGGCTCTGGAAAATCGACGGCTGCTCCGGACGCGGACCCACCACGTTCATCTCGCCGCGGAGCACGTTGATGAGCTGCGGGAGCTCATCCAGGCGGGTCCGGCGGAGGAACCGGCCCACGGTCGTGATGCGAGGATCGTTCTCGGCCGCCCAGGTCTGGATGTCCTCACCCGCCTTGGCCGGACGCATCGTGCGGAACTTGTAGATCGTGAACGGCTTCCCGCCCACGTCCTGATGCCGGCGGAAGTTCCCGCCCATGCTCGTGCGGCGGCAGAGCCCCACGCGCACCTGCTTGTAGAACACCGGGCCTGGCGACGTCAGCTTGATGGCGATCGCCACGGCGGCCATGATCGGCGCGGTGAGGACGAGTCCGAGGGCAGCCACCGCCACGTTCAACGCGCGGCGCCCACGCTCCATCTGGTGCGGATGCGCCTCGACCGGGTGGTCGTGCGTCTCCGTCCGATGAATCTTGGGGAGAAAGGTGTGAAGGCCGAAGGTCGTCATGCTGAGCCAACTACTCAGCACGACACGTGCCGCAGGTAACAAACCTGCTGAAACACCGTAACTCGTTGTTGCGTAAAGCAATAGCAGCAACCAAGAAACGATGTGTCACGATTCTGAACGGCGGTGTGTTGTAGCGCCGCCACAGCAGGAAGAACAGCGAACGGGTTCCTACATCCGCAGCTGGGGCGGCAACTCCAGCTCGAAGAAGAACCGCGTGCCGACACCAGGTGTCGTCGTGTACCGAAGTTCCGACTCCATGGTGTGCAGCAGCTTCCGGCACAGCGCCAAGCCCAGGCCGGTGCCCGAAAACATGAATCCTGACCCGGACCGTTGCACGCGACCGGTGGAGCGGCGGAACGGCCGGAACAGGTGCGGGATCGCGGACTCGGGGATCCCGCGGCCGGTGTCCACCACCGCGAACTCCACCCGCGACGGAGTCGTGGCCCGCACCTGCACTTCCACGCTCCCCTCATCCGTGAACTTCAGCGCGTTCGTCACCAGGTTGAGCAGCACGCGCCCCAGCGCGTGCGGCATCCCGATCCGTTGGTCCGAGGGAAGCCGTTGGACGATCATCCGCAGCCCCTTCTCCTCGGCAATCGGGCGCACCATGCTGGCCACGCCCTCCAACACCTCCGAGACGCTGAACGGAATCGGATCGCTGTCGGGGACCTGATCCCCCTGCCGCGCCATCTCGATCACGTCGGTCGCCATGGAACCGATGCCCAGCGCCGCACTGTAGATGAGCCGGAGCTGCTTCCGCTGCACGTCCGTCACGGCGCCCGACTGCCCTCGCTCCAGCATCTCGGCGAGGCACCGGATGGACGTGAGCGGGGAGCGCAGGTCGTGCAGCACCTCGGTGACAAGGTTCAGGCCATCAGGCCCGGAGATCTGCGAGTTGAAGTAGCGTTCCCAGTCGGGCTCGAGCCGACGACGCATGGCGTCGAGCCCCTGCATCAGGGCCAGGATCCCCTCGCGATCCACCTGCGCGTCGGCGGACATGGCACCGAGCAGCGACGATCCGATGCGCTCGAGGAGGAAGCGCGTGAGGGTGATGTTGCCGTCGTGCGGCGCCACCTCCCCCCCCTGCGCCGATGTGCCAATGCCACTCACCAGCCAGGCGACGACGCTCCCGACCTCCCCTGGCTCATACGATTCCTCGAGCAGGGGCTCCCAGACGTGGCGGACTTCCTCGCCAGCGAGCTGCAGCAGCGCGAGCGCGTCCCCGCCCGTACCCAATCCACCAGGCACGGCCCGGAGATGCCCGGATCGTGCGGAAGCGCGGGAGTCGGAAGCGGAGTCAGGCACGGGCGAAGCCCTCAGCTGCGGTTCGGGCTCACGACGGCCTCACGCTGCAGGCCGTGGCGTTCCATCAAGCGATACAGCGTGGTGCGGTCCACGCCGGCAATGCGGGCGGCCTTGGACATGTTGCCCTCGGCCGTCGCCACGAGCTCCTCGATGTAGCGCCGCTCGAACTGGGCGATGACCTTCTCCCGGGAGTCGTGGTAGCTCTGCGCCAAGAGATCGAAACTGAAGCCCCCCTCGCCGCTGCTGCGCGGCTTGGGGCGGCCCGCGCCATGCAGGGGGATGTCCCCGGCACGCACGGGCTTGCCCGGCTCCAGTAAGACGACCGTGTGTTCGATGGCGTTTTGGAGTTCACGCACGTTGCCAGGCCAGGAATGGGCCTGCAGTGCCTGGATGGCGTCGTCGGCCAGGCCGGGCGGCCGGGCGTCCGTCCCGCGGTGATGTCGCCAGTATTTCCTGAGGAAGTGATTGGCCAACACCACCACATCCTCGGGACGGCTGCGGAGCGGCGGAATCTCGATCGGCACCACGCGGAGCCGATAGTACAGGTCCTCGCGCAGCACGCCCTCGCTCACGGCGAGGTCGGCATTGCGGTTGGAGGCGGCGATGAACCGGACGTTGACCACGGTGCTGCTGGCGTTGCTGCCGACGCGTCGGACGACGCCGTCCTGAATCACCCGAAGGAGCTTGGCCTGGAGTGGCTTCGGCATCTCGGTGAGCTCGTCGAGGAACATCGTGCCGCCGCTGGCGGTCTCGAGCAGGCCGGCCTTGTCGCGCACGGCCCCGGTGAACGAGCCCTTCACGTGCCCGAACATCTCCGATTCGAGCAGGCCCTCGGGGAGGGCGGCGCAGTTCACGGCCACCAACTGGCGGCGGCTGCGGCGGCTCCGGCGGTGGATGTACTGGGCGATCATCTCCTTGCCCGAACCCGTCTCGCCCGTGATGAAGACGGACGCGTCGGTTCCGGCGACCTTCCGGGCGAGCTCGAGGCACCTTGCGAAGGCGGACGAGACGCCGAGCGGGGCGTCATCGTCGGCTTCGGCGTTGACGCG
>JANJUF010000034.1 GCA_024710705.1 Gemmatimonadaceae bacterium
GCGGCCCGGCTGGCTGGCGAGGCTGAGCGCAGCGAGAATGGGGACGACGCAGCGCGCGGCGGGGAACGAGCGTTCCCGGCCGCGCACTCCCATCGTACGGCGTGGACTCACGGAGGAGTCGGTGAGTTGGCGGGGCCGGTACCGCCCCAGGTGTACAGCGGTTCCAGATTCACACCCAATTCCTTGGCCGGCACCGGCATCTCGCGTGGCGTGCCCACGATCAGGCCGCCGGGGACGCGCCGCCGGTTGTAGAACACCGACGCGCCCTGCGAGAGCAGTTCGATCTCGTTCTCGTACTCGATGTATGCCAAGAGCTGCGTGGCACCCTCGGCGGACAGGGCCGGGACGAGCTGCCCGCGCCCGACACGAGTGTTGTTGATCAACGTGGCGGCGAGGACCAGGTTGGTGTTCGTGCGCGCCAAGGCCTCGGCGTGGATCAAGTCGTTCTGCGCCGCCATGATCAGCGGCACCGGGCCGTAGCCCAGGTAGATGGAGTTGAGGTCCTGCGTGCCCGATGCATCCCAGCGGATGTGGCCGATGTTCGACTGGTGGTACTGGCCGCGGGAGGCGAAGAAGGCCTCGTAGCTGGACCAGGCGAAGTCGGTGCCGGCGTTGGCCGTCTTGGCCACGGTGCCGTAATCCTCCTCCATGCCCGCCGTGCCGAATGAGCCGTCGCCCAGACGGGCGTCGAGCGCGTTCGGCTGGGGGTTGCCGCCTTCGGGATACGGATGCGTCTGTGTGGCGGCGTCGAGCAGGTTCGCCACGCGGGTATGCACGCGGATGCCGAAGATGTCGTTGGTCCACGACTGCATCTCCGGACAGATGGAGGCGCAGCCGTCGCCGACGAAGACGAAGTCCTCGGTGATGCCGGCGGCCGCGAAGGTGGCCACCTGCGCCCAGTTCACGCTGGCGTTCTCGGCATCGGTGCGCGGCCAGTAGGCCAGCGTCATCGCGGCGAGGGTGTTGGCGAGCTGGGCGACGAAGGTGTTGTCGTAGGTGCCGCCGGCGCCGTGCCAGGCATCGGGCAGGACGAAGCTGCTCGCCGCGGCGATGGCCGCCGCGCTCTGCAGCTTGACGATGGCCGAGTCGCGCATCGCCTTGCGGTCGATGTACGAGAGGTTCAGCAGGTCGGCGTTCTCGTCGATGAAATAACCCTTGTCGTAGTTCAGGGCGATTTGGCCGAGGGCCGCGCCGAGCATCAGCTCAGCCACCGCTTCGGCGCGGGCCGTGCGGCCGGCGTTGCCGATGACAACGCCGTTGTTCCGGATGGCGGTGAGCGCATCCATGGCCGAGGAGGCCACGGAGTAATAGCCCTGCCAGAACCACTCGATGCTCGTGCGGCCGGCGGCGGCCGGATTGTTCTGCCACGAGCGGGTGTTGCGCGTGCCGTCCCCGTCCACCGAGGAGTAGAAGTTCATGTTGAAGTTGTTCCACGAGGCCGTGTGCGAGCGGGCCTGCGTGGTGAGCGGACCGGTGGCCTCGAGGCCGTTGTACACGTTGTAGAACGAAATCAGCGTTCCGCCCGCGATCGCCTCGATGGCATTGGGGTCGGTCAGCGCGCGTCCGGCGTCGGGCGCGTTCGGATTGGTCACGTCGAGGGAGTTGCAGCCGAGCGCCACGAGGGCGCCGAGGGCCACGATCCCCTTGCGAGTCAGGGTGCGCATGGCGCGGAGACTCCGGAGGGAGGAAGTGGTCGTATGCATTAGAAGCCGATCTCCACCATGCCCGTCACCGTGCGGAAGACGGGGTACGTGAAGTAGTCCACGCGATAGGCAAAGGGATTGCCGCCGCCCGGGCCGGACACGTCGGGGTCGTAGCCCGAGTAGTTGGTGAAGGTGAGCAGGTTGCGGCCCACGAGGCCAAGCCGCACCGCCCGGCCGCCGAGGCCTATGCGCTCCGCGAAGGTCGCCGGCAACGTGTAGTTCACCGCCAGCTCACGCAGGCGGATGTACGAGCCGTCCTCGACGAAGTACGTGGAGGGATCGAAGTTGTTGTAGAAGGCCGAGTAGTACGCGACCGGCTTCTTCTCGATCTCCGGCTTGCCGCGCTGGTCGATGACCGGATCGCGCAGGTCGAAGATCGGCCACTGGCGGGTGTAGTTGTAGATGTCCCCGCCCTTGACCCAGTTGACCACGGCCGAGATGGAGAGGCCCTTCCAGGTCGCCTGGGTGTTGAAGGCGAGGTTGAAGTCCGGGTTGACGTCGGCGATCTGCATGATCGTCGAGCCGTCCGCGTCCATGTAGCGCAGCGGCACTTCGGCACCGGTGCGCCACTGCGAGGCGCGCACGTAGTAGCCTTCCTCATTGCGGACATAATCGGTGGCCGTGCCGGTGAGACCGCCGCGGTCGATGGTCTGCTGCAGTTGCTGCGCGGTGGTGATCCAGCGCGTGCCGTACACCACACCGAAGGTCTCCCCTGGCGCGATGCGGAAGATGGCCGTGTTGCCGTCACCGGGATCGGGGCCGACGAGGAATGGCGCGACGTTGAGCGCTTCCACCGTCTGGCGGGTGCGGTCGGCCGCGACGTTGAGGCGCCAGAAGAAGTCCTGCGTCTGCATCAGGACCGCGCCGAAGGCGACTTCGTGGGTGATCGCCTTCAGCGAGCCGGCGTTGGTCCACTGGCTCTGGTAGCCCGTCACGGCCGAGACCGGTACCTGCAGGATCTGGTCCGACGTCAGCTTGTTCGAGAAGGAGTACTCGAGCGTGTAGTTGTCGAGGAAGTCGAGGTTGAAGCCGACCTCGAGCTCACGCGACTGCGCGGGCCGTAGGTCGGGATTGCCCAGCGTGACCTTCACCGGGACGCCGCCCACCAGCTCGAACTGCTCGTACTGGGCGTCGTATACCGGGCGCAGGCCGGCCGTACCGATCGAGGACCGGAGCTTGAACTCCTGCACGCCCGGCAGCGTGAAGTCCTCCGACACGCGGTAGGCCACCGAGCCGCGGCCGTAGATGGCCGAGCGCTGGTCCTCGCCGAACAGCGACGATTGGTCCCGACGGACCAGGGCGTCGATGATGAGCTTGTCCTGGTAATCGAAGGTCGAGATCAGGAAGAGGTTGTTGGCGCGGATGTCCTGCGTGAACGACCCCGGCGAGACCGGGGCCGAGGGGCCGCGGACGATGCCCGAGAACTCGGGGACGCGCGGGACCTGGAACGACGGCGCGAACACCGAGAGCGAGAGGTTGCGCTGGTCCTCGTAGACCCAGGCCAGCTTGGTGGTGTTGGCGATGTCGCCGAAGCGGCGCACCGATGTGACCGAGGCGCCGAGGTTGTAGGCGCGGGTACCGCGCTGCGCCTGGAAGAGCGAGCCGTCGTCCACGTTGCCGGACGAGTTCATGAAACCCAGCGGCGTGAAGTTCTTCTGGCGCTCGTTGCCGGCGTCGAAGTTCGCGTTGCCGTCCAACGTGAGCCAGTCGCGCAGGCGATGGTTGACCCGCACGAAGCCGGTGAAGCGCTCGCGGTTGGTGTCGTTCTGCTGGTTGGCCGCCGAGTACAACGGGTTGGAGACGTTGCCGGTGCGCCCCGACTGGCGCACGCGCGGATTGTACTCGATGCCGTTCACGGTGGCCGTGAGGTCCACGTTCGGCTCAAGCATGCGGAGGCCGAAGAAGACATTGCCCTCGTCCGGCTGGTCGGCATAGGACGTGGCGTAGAACGCCCCCGTCTGCAGGTCCGTCCGGTCGGAGAGCCCGAGGGTGGCGTTGAGGCGGAAGTTCTGGCGGGTGAAGCCGTCAAGCAGGTTCAGGATGCCTTGGTCCCGCGTGTTCTGGAACGAGGCGTTGATCGAGGCGTTGCCGCGGCGCTGCCCCACCGAGAGGTAGTTGGTGATGAAGGTGCCCGGGCTGTACACCTGGCCGAGCTGGTCGTAGTAGATGGGATACGGGTTGTCCGAGATGCCATCGGCCTCGGGGATGCGGTTGCCGCCGGCGTCGAGCAGGAAGGAACCGTCCGGATTCAACTGGTAGTGGTGCGACCGGTTGTTGGGGATCGTGCGCCGGATCTCGTTCACGCCGAACTCGTTGCGGAACGTGATCTCGGTGCGCCCGTCGGAGAGCTGGCGGGCGCTCTTGGTGAAGATCTGGATGACGCCGTTGGCGGCGTCGGAACCGTAGAGCGAGCTGGCGGCGGCGCCCTTGATGACCTCGATGCGCTCGATGTCTTCCGAGTTGATGTCGGCCAGCGAGATGCGGGTGATCGTGCCGTCAATGATGACCAGCGGGTCCTGGCGGCCGGTCAGCGAGGTCGAGCCGCGCAGGCGGATGGCCGGCGCCGAGCCCGGCGCACCCGACGTGGCCGTCACCGTCGCGCCGGCCACGCGGCCGTTCAGGCCGCCGAGCGCCGAGGTGGACGGCACTTCCTTCAGTTGCGAGGCGTCCACCACGCCCACCGAGAAGGCCGTCTTGCGCGTCGAGATGGCGTCGGAAGTGCCCGTCACGACCACTTGGTCGAGATTGAGCACGTCCCGCTCCAGCTGGAAGTTGGCCGTACCCTGACGGTTGGCGATGGTAATCGTCAGGCGGCTGGGCTTGTGGCCCACCGCCCGCGCGAGCAGGGTGACGCTCTCGCCGTCGGCCACGTTCGCCACCAGCCGGTAGTTGCCTTGGGCGTCGGTGCGGGAACTCACGCCGGGGAGGTCTGGAATGGCGACGAGCGCGTTCTCGAGCGGGCCTGCACCCGTCGTGACGCGCCCGCTGATGGTGGCTTGTGCGGCCAGTGCGCTGCTCGAGAGCAGCATCGCGGCGAGGGCGAACAATGTTCGCGTCCGGGTGGGGATGCGCCAATGCATATCGAGGGCCGCTCCTCTGAATAGGGGGAAGGTGGGACGCCTCACTGCTCCGACCGCAGGCCGAGGGCCGCGGTCGGCGAGCAACAATGACATAAATAGGATGTGACCGCAATACCTCGGACTCCGCCGACCATGCAACCCCACGTGGTGACCCCCGCGCCCTTGCGAGGGTATTCCCAGTGGCACTACATCCTCTGTACCTATGCGCCTGCCTGATCCGTCACTGGGTCGTCTTGCCGTCCTCGCCCTGCTGCTCGGCAGCGGCGCTGACCCGGTACTGGCGCAGCGACCGCCGGCTGCCGCCCCCGCGGCGACAGCGCGGTTCTTCGGCACGGTCATCGACGCCTCCACGGGGCGTCCGATCGTCGGGGCGCGGATCTCGTCGGCCAGCGTCCCGGGCATCGTCATCAGCGACACGGCGGGACGGTTCGACGTTCCCAACGTCCCTGCTGGCCTGGTGCGCTTCTACATCACGGCGTCGGAGTTTCCGCGCGCCAACCTCACGTTGGCGTTCGCGCCCGGCGAGCAGATGGAGCGCGTGCTCGAACTGGACTCCACCTCGACGCCGCCGCCCGAAGCCGTCCGTGCGCCAGCGCAGGCGCTCCCGCAGATGACCGTTGAAGCCACCCCGCTGCCACCCGTCTGGTTGCGCGACTTCGAGCGCCGGCGCGAGACGGGCCGCGGGCAGTACGTCACGCGCGCGGAGATCGTGGCCCGCAACTTCAACCGACTCTCCGATATCGTGCAGACGATGCGCGGCGTGACGATGGACTGCGGCGGCGGTGGTGCCAGCTGCCAGATCCGGATGGTGCGCGCCCCGATGCAGTGCTATCCCGAGTACTGGGTGGACGGCCAGCTGAACAACGCCTGGGGGCCCCTGGTCCCCGTGCGTGACATCGAGGCGATGGAGATCTACACCGGCCCCAGCGATACGCCGGGCGAGTACGCCGGGCGCAACGCCGGGTGCGGAACCATTGTCATTTGGACCAGCGCCGGACCGCGTCGCCGCGACCCGGACGGCGTTTAGTCGCGCTCCACCTTCTCGCGGAATCGTGCGTCGGCGCGGTCGATGAACGCCTGGTAGCCGGTCGGGTCAATGAACGGCGCGACCGGATCGGCCGCCGCCGTGCGCGCCAGCCGCTTGCGATGCAGGTCGAAGAAACTGCCGTGCGAGGCCAGGAAGAGGTCGGCATCCAGGGCCCGCAACCTGCGGAAGCTCCGCTCGAAGTCGCCGCGGATGCCGGGATACGACCCGGGGTCCTTGAACGACATGAACGGCAGCGGCGTGAGGCTGCAGATGTTCACGGCCAGCAGTTCGCGCCCGCCGTGCTGGACGGGGAAGGCCCAGGAGGTGCAGCCCGGCGTGTGGCCGCCGGTGACGTGGGCGGTGAGCGTGATCGGCCCGAGGCGGATGGTCGTGCCGTCGGGGAAGCGGCGATCCACGCGTGGCGCGTCGAAGCGCCCGATGCCGAGGAAGCGCAGCGGCCCGAAACTGCGGTCGCCCTTGCCGCCGGCGGCGACGACGTCGGCGTCGCCCTCGCTGATCCAGAGTTCGGCGCCGGAGGCCTCCTGCAGGGCGCGCAGGCCGCCGGCGTGGTCGAAGTGCGCGTGCGAGTTGAGGAGGATCTTCACGTCGCGGATGTCGAAGCCGAGCGTGGCGATGCTGCCGATGATCAGCGGGGCGGTCTCGGGATAGCCGCCGTCGATGAGCACGTGCCCCTCAGGTCCGGTGAGGAGGAAGGCCGTGACGCCGGTGGAGCCGACGTAGTAGAGGTTGCCGGCGATCTGGAAGGACGCATCGGGGATGGAGCGATTGCGCGCGATGGCGGCGCGCCACTGCGTGATGGCGAGGGCGAGGAGGGTCGCCACGAGCCCGAGCAGGACGATGCGCCAGCGGCGCTTCACGAGACTCCACATGCGCGCACCGTGAGTGGGACATGAGGACAAAAAACTCTGTGGTACTAAAGAAGCGCGTCAATCGCCGCACCGCGAGGCCGTGCGCCGCCTACGCCGCGGCTTGGGGCTGACCTAGGTCATTCGCGAAACCGACCACTCGATATGATGTATATCACTGAAGATTTCCTGACACAGCCGGAACATGGCTCGGGTCAACCCGCCCCACCGTCCTCACTCTCGACAAGGACTACCACATGCGACTCACTCCACGCCTCCGCTCGGCCGCCCTCGCCGCTCCACTTGCCGTCGTCCTCGGCTGTGGCGCTGACGGACTCACCGGTCCCTTGAACACACTCAGCCCTGAGGATGCGGTGGACGCCTTCGATGCGCTGACCATCGTCTCGGATATCGGCTTCGGTGGCGGCGCGGCGCTCCGCGCTGACGCGGGCCTTCGGGCCGTCACGGACGGCGTGACGCTGGCATCGTTCACCATCGAACTCAACGAGTCGGAGCCCTGCCCGCTGGGCGGCACCACCACGCTCAAGGGATCCATCACCATCAATGACGAGACCTACGCCGGCAGTGCGGACATCCGGCAGGACTACAGCAACTGCCGTGTCCAATCGAGCACGGGCCGGCAGTGGACCTTCAACGGGAACCCGAACGTCCGCACCCAGGTCACGGTCAACGAGGCCGGCTCGGGCTCCGGCACGATGACCGGTGGCTTCGGCTATTCCTCCGATGGGGCGTCGGGACGCTGCACCATCTCCCTGGCCATCACGTTCACGGAGACCGGTGGCTCGGTGGTCGGCACCGCCTGCGGCCAGCCGATCAACGAAGTGTTCGACAGCGGGGATGCGGTCGTGCGGGTCCCCGACCAAGGCTGAGCGGAACACCCCATCCCGAAAGGCAGAACCGGCCACCGACGCTTGCGGTCGGTGGCCGGTGTTCTGCGCCGTGATGCCCTCGAGGCGGCGCGTCGGAAGGATCCGCTCGCGCTGCGCGAGTGGATCTGGGCATAGGCGCGTCTAGGGCCGATACCCCGGCCCACGCAGCACCACGCCCGGCTTCGCCCCGGTGCTCGCGTGGTTCCGCACCACGGCCACGCCATTGACGAACACGTCACGCACGCCGGTGGAGAGTTGGTGCGGCCGTTCAAAGGTCGAGTGGTCGGTGATGCGATCGGGGTCGAACACGACCACATCGGCCTTGAGCCCCACCTTGAGCACGCCGCGGTCGGTGAGCGAGAGCCGCGTGGCCACCGCCGAACTCGCCTTGCGCACGGCGTCCTCCAGCGTGAGCACCTGCTGCTCGCGCACGTAACGGGCGAAGAGGCGCGGGAAGTTCCCGTAGGCGCGTGGATGCGTCATTCCCCGGGCGGTGGCTGGATCGCGCGCGCCGGCGTCGGTGCCGAACTTCATCCACGGCTGTCGCAGCTGCAGCCGCATGTTCTCCTCGCTCATCAGGAAGAGGATCTCGCCGAGCCCGACGTTCTCCTCGACGTTGAGGTCAATGATCACCTCGGCCCAGTCCTTGCCGAGTGCCGCGGCGATCTCGCTCAGCCGCTTCCCTTCGAAGCGAGCGTTCTCGGCCTTCCGAAAGCCCGTCACCATCACGTTCGCCGGCGTGGCGAGCTCGCAGAGGTTCTCGTAGCCCGCGTCCATGGCGTGCATCTCGGCGACGATGGTCGCGCGCAAGGCCGGATTCCGGAGGTTCTCCAGCAGGCGGCCGCCGGCGGCGTACTTGGGCGGGATGCAGCTGGCGAAGGAGTTGGCCCCGGCGGGATACAGGTACATGTTGGCCTGCACGTCCTGGCCGGCCGCGCGCGCCGAGTCGATCTTGGCGATGGCCAGCGGCATCTTCGGCCAGTTGCGCGGCCCGCCGGCCTTGAGGTGGAAGATCTCCACCGGCACGCCACCCTCGCGACCGATCTGGAGGGCTTCGTCCATGGCCTCGAGGAAACGGTCGCCCTCGCTGCGCAGGTGGGTGATGTAGATGCCGCCGTAGGGCGCAATGGCGCGCGCGGCCTCGGCGAGTTCGGCCGTGGAGGCATAGGTGTTGGGCGGATAGATCAAGGCGCTGGCAATGCCGAAGGCGCCGTCTTCCATCGCCCGTGCGACGACGTGGCGCATGGTGTCGCGCTCAGCGGCGCTCAGCGCCCCCTCCTCCTCGCCCTTCACGTAGGTGCGCAG